>JAYEJW010000407.1:0-30509 GCA_034716535.1 Pseudomonadota bacterium | reverse complement strand
AAAAAAGGTCGAACCGGCACCCAAGGCACGCCCCGAATCCAAACCCCGTTCCGAACCCGCCAAAGCGGGACCGAAGTCGGGCGAGCCGGGAGCCGATCACACACGCAAGGGCGGCGGGCAGCCGGCCGGAGGCTCCGGCGCCGGCAGCTCGAAGGCCGCGGCCGAAGCCGGCTATCTTGCCGAGCTGCAGCGGGCCATCGCCAGACACCGCTTCTACCCGCGCAAGGCGCGGCGCGATGGCCTCGAGGGTGTCGTGAGAGTCTTCTTCGTGATCGAGGCGGACGGACGCATCACCGGCGTTCGAATCGCCGGGAGCTCGGGATCGAAGCTGCTGGACGAAGCTGCGGTGAAGACCCTGAACCGGCTGGGAAGATTCAAGCCGATCCCCGGGGAGATCGGCCGCAAGCGTTGGCCCCTGCGTGTGCCCATCAACTTCGCGCTGCACTGAGCCGGTAGCCGCACCGCGGCCGGAAAGCGTATATTGATCAGTGGAAACTGATATAGGGTCGTATGAGGATACCAGCCATGTCCGAGATCAACCTCGAGCACGTTCGTTCCCTGCAGGACGAGCTGGGGCGGCACCCCATCTATGGGGCCCTGCGCAGCATCGAGGACCTGCGAGTCTTCATGTCCCACCACGTGTTCTCGGTCTGGGACTTCATGTCGCTGGTCAAGTATCTGCAGCAGTCCGTCGTGCCCGTTCAGGTCCCCTGGATGCCCGAGGGGGAACCGGCTCTACGTTACTTCGTCAACCAACTGGTGCTGGAGGAGGAATCCGACACGGCCCCCGGCGGCGAGGGCAAGCTTCTCTTCGGGAGTCATTTCGAGCTGTACTGCAACGCGATGGATCAGATCGGCGCCGACGGCGAGATGCCCAAACGCTTCCTCGCACTGGTGCGGGAGAAGGGTATCGACGATGCCCTGTACGCGGACATGGTCCCCCTGCCCGCGCGCTACTTCTCCGAGACCACTTTCGCATTCATCCGGGAGGACAAACCCCACGAAGTAGCCGCGGCCCTGGCCCTTGGTCGGGAGCGTGTAATCCCTGACATGTTCCGACGTTTTCTGCGCGAGATGCACGTGAGCGAGGCCCAGGCCCCCGCGTTCCACTACTATCTGAAGCGTCACATCCACCTGGACGAAGACTCCCACGGCCCCCTCTCGCTGCAGCTTCTCGAGGCCCTGTGCGAGGGAGATCCAGCCAAGATCGAGGAGGCGGAGACGGCGGCAGAGGAGGCCATCTGCGCACGCATCCGCTTCTGGGACGGAGTGTTGGAGGCCATCAGCGGGAAGCGAAGCGCCTGAGCCGGGCTACCACGAGCCGCCGACCTGAAGCCCGCTCGGCAGCTCCTGGCAGGTAGCTTCCGGGGCTCAGTTCTCCCCACCGTCCTTAGCGTAGCCCGTCTATCCTTTCGGCTCTATTGACCACATTTTGCATGGGGTAGATTCGCGAAAATTCGGCCGCATTCTTTTCCACGCAAAACCTACTTTTTTTATCAATTATTTTCTGTGAGGTGTTCTCCATGGCAATCAGCGTTCCCGTAGACGGCGAAGGATTCCTGATCAACCGCGACGACTGGAGCGAGCAGGTCGCGGTCGAGCTCGCGAAGGCCGACGACTTCGAGATCGACGAGCAGATCATCGGCTATATCCGCGAGGCTCGCACCATGTACGACGACAACGGCGTAGTTCCGCCAATCCGCACCTTCGCCAAGAGCATGGGCGTCTCCACCAAAGACCTCTACGGAGTCTTCAAAAAGGGGCCGATGAAGCTCATCTGCAAATGGGGTGGTCTTCCGAAGCCGACGGGTTGCGTTTGAACAGCTCTGTGGAACGGTTGCGATTCCCGCCCTGCGGCGGCTTTCGTACGGACCCGGCCACAAGGCCGGGTTTTTGCTTTCAGAGGGTCAGATGCTAAACGTACGCCCTGCTGCTACAAATGCGTTCTTCGGCGCCTTTCCGGGAGCAGCAACTGAACAAGGGAAGCACTAGCGTCGGACCGCGGCTGCTATGAATTTCGTTCCTTCTGCCTCACGATCCGCCAGCAAAAGGTCACGCGCAATTGACTCTCAATCACCCGTTGCGGCGGCCTCTTCAATTGAATTGATTTTTTATTGATCCTGCTCATCTCTAACGTCTCGCCGGCGTGACGGATCTCGCATAGAATGGTCAACTGAACGGTAGAAGCAATTGGCGAATAAAAAGTTGTAGTTGGCCATTACCGTTCAATCAACGACCTAAGGGTCGGCAGTCTACAGCGTCACTTCCGATCTTCCTTTCGAGTCCGACACGATAGGCGCCGACGGAACACCGGGTTTCCTGACGAAAAAACGTTGCACGCATTCTAGGAGGACGCTATGTCCAAAATTATAGCGGCTGTACTCGTCGCCTGTCCGATCGCAATGGCGCTTTCGGCCGGTGCCGGCAGCGCGTCGGCGAGCGAAGACAGCTTGACGCCGATCGAGGAGCTGGGCAGGAACATCTTTTTCGACAAGGGCCTCAGCATCCGGGGAAACCAGGCCTGTGCCAGTTGCCACGTCCCCGAGGCGGGCTGGGGGGGTGCAGACCCGGAGATCAACGCCCACGGTGCGGTCTACGAGGGCTCGATCAAGGGTAAATTCGGCAACCGCAAACCACCGAGCTCTGCCTATGCGACCTTGGCGCCGATCTTCTATGCCGATTTCGGCAATCGGTTGCTCGGTGACAACGACGAGGAACTGGCAGAGGATCCGCTATTCGTCGGTGGCAATTTCTGGGACGGCCGGGCAACAGGATGGGAGCTCGGGAACCCGGCCGCCGATCAGGCCCAGGGACCCTTCCTGAACCCCGTCGAGCAGGCACTTCCCGATCTCGCCTGCGCCGTTTTTTGGGTGTGTGAGATCAAGCATACCGACCTGTTCGAAACGGTATGGGGCGCAAGTGCCTGCGACATCAATTGGCCCCCTCTAGGGCAGATCAGGACCCAGTGCCGTAACCCCGATGGCGAACTTTCTCTGTCGCCGGAGGACCGGGCGAAGGTCGATCGTGCATACGACCGAGTGGCTTTGTCCATTGCGGCGTTCGAAGCCTCGAAGGCCAGCAATGCGTTCACCTCCAAGATCGATGCCCACCGAGCGGGACTCTACGAGTTCAGCGAAGAGGAAGAGCTTGGACGCCAGATCTTCCGCGGCAAGGGCAAGTGCTCACTGTGCCATGTGGGCACCCCGGGACCTGGCGCACCGCCCCCGCTATTTACCGACTTCACCTACGACAACCTTGGTGTGCCGAAGAATCCGGAGAACCCCTTCCTGCTGGCCAACCCAGACTGGCGTGATCCGGGCTTGGCCGGCTTCCTTATGAATGTCTCCGCCTTTGACCAGTACGCAGATGCCAACCTCGGCAAGCAAAAGGTGCCCACATTGCGCAATGTGGGACTCGGGTCCTGTGAGGCCGCGGAAGACGATAACGACTGCATCGTCAAGGCCTACATGCACAACGGGTACTTCAAGAGCCTCAAGGGCGTGGTGCACTTCTACAGCACGCGCGACTTAAAGGAGAGCTGCGAGAGCAAGGGAATCTTCGACGCAACCGAGGAGGTCGCCCTCGCCAACAACTGCTGGCCAGAGGCTGAAGTGGACGAGAACGTCAACACCGACGAGCTCGGGAAGCTTGGGCTGACAGAGGCAGAGGAGGACGCGCTGGTCGCCTTCATGCTGGCCATGAGCGATGGTTATCTCGATGACGACTGAAGGATAGCCTTTCCCCCGATTGAACTCACCAGGCAGACGGAGGGTCTGCGGTTGAGTAGCAAACAGCCCGGATGAAGCGCCTGCGGCATCCGGGCTCTTTCTTGGTTGTGGGGTACCTCTTCTCGCCTCGCTGAAACCGCAAAATAGGCTGGAATGAAGGAACAGCATCAAGACTGAGAAGCTGTCAAATCCACCAAGTGAAACCGCTCCGTCCGACCGTCGCCTCGTAATGAAGTTGGGCGATAGCTGTCCACTCGGTTCGCTGAGCGGAAACAAAGACAAAGACTCTCTGGTCAGAAACCTGGCAGGTTGGAGGGTGTCACCCCTCCCACTGCCCTCTCCTCATCATCGGCGTCGGTCGGCTTGCGCAGCAGGGCCTGTGTCGTCGCCGCAATCGTCCAGCGGCCTTCCTCCGACAACGCAGTCATCAACGGATCCCCGATCCATTCGGTCCAGGGCCTTCGTGCCAATATCTCGCCGACCGTCAACCCCGCGAAGGTCTGTCTCTCGGCCGGCGGCAAGTGGTCGTGATAGATCCCGAGGACCTGCAGGAGGACCTGTATCGGATGGCCGGCATCGGGGACCAGATGGCCATCGACCTTCAGCAGCCCGTCGAAAAGCTTGCGCAAACCCTCCCGGGTAGCATCGAAGTAGTGGTGTGGATAGCCGTGTTCTGCCTGCAGGAACGGAAGGTCGATGTAGAGCACGCCCCCTGGCTTGAGCACCCGCGCCAGCTCCCTGGCGCTCGCGAAGGGGTCCGAGACGTGCTCCAGCACACTCAGGGAGAACACGGCATCGAAACAGCCGTCGACGAACGGCAGCTCCTGATTGACCGCAAGCACATCGACGTTGTCGTACGGAGCGATCTCGACCTGGATGAGATGTTCCTGCCGAAACTGCCGTTTGCCGCTGCCACAGTCGAGCACATGGCCACCTCGGCCCAGCACGCGCTGCAGGATGGTCCCGGCATTCCCGTCGTAAACATGATCTGAGATGTTCTCGGTGTCGACGATATTGAAACGCGATGCGGTGTCCGAATCGATGCAATCGAGTGCACCGTTGCGCGTCGGGTAGCGCCTTCCGCAGCGGGGACAACGCCCCTCGTGAACACCAATCTCAATGCCTACGGTACGACAGGACGGACACCGCAGGTGCTCCTGCAACCAAAGACGCTTGCTTTCTTCCACTAGCACCTCATTTCATTGCGATTTTCGAGTAGAGACGCTTCAGCTCGGTCCATGCATGGTCGTGGGTGAACTGTCAGTCGACGCCTGTTTGCTCGGCATTGCGGCCTCAGTCTGTATTCGCAAATTGTTTTATGCGGCTTGGCACTAGCCCACTCGGATACAGCGCACCGAACGCGTATCGCTTAGGCGGGTCACGGCCGGATAGGCCCTGGCACACTCGTCCGTCGCTTCCGGGCATCTTGGGTGGAAATGACAACCCTTCGGCGGATTGGCGGGAGATGGCATGTCGCCCTCCAGGCGAATAATCTGCCGGCGTTTGTCCGCATCCACGACCGGAACCGCGGACAACAGGGCCTTGGTGTACGGATGGCGCGGATCGTCCAGTACATCGGAGACCCTGCCGCGCTCCACGATCCGCCCCAGGTACATGACCGCCACCTCGTGGGCAAGGTAGGACACAACCGAGATGTTGTGAGTAATGAAGAGGTACGCGAGGCCCATGTCCTCCTGCATCTGCTTAAGCAGGTTGAGGATCTGGGCCTGCACCGAGACGTCCAGGGCACTCGTGGGCTCGTCGCAGACGATGACACGCGGCTCTACCGCCAAGGCACGGGCGATGCAAATGCGCTGGCGCTGGCCACCGGAGAACTCGTGCGGATACCGATCCATGGCGCCCGCATCCATGCCGACACGCTCCAGCAATTCTCCAACGCGCTTCCGACGCTTTTCCCGATTGGCCTCAAGCCCGAGCGCTTGTAGGCCCTCACCCACGATGTCGCCGACCAGCATGCGCGGGTTCATGGAGGCGAAGGGGTCCTGGAAGATGATTTGCAGGTCCTTGCGGTAGTGGCGCATGGCGCGGCTGCCGAGCCCGGCGAGGTCCCTGTCCCCGTAGTGCACCGATCCGCCGGTGGGCCGGATCAGCTGCAGGATTCCCTTGCCCACCGTGGTCTTGCCGCACCCTGACTCGCCCACCAGCGCCAGAGTCTGGCCGTTGCGTAGATCCAGGGTTACGCCGTCCACCGCCTTTACCTGGCCCACGACCCGGCGGAAGACGCCCCGCTGGATCGGGAAGTGGATCTTAAGGTCGTCTACGGCGAACACCGTCTGACCAGCTCCCGGCGCGGCGGCAGTGGCGGCTTCCACGGCAGCGGCCTCACCCTCCTGCGGTACAGGCTGGCCATCGGCCCAGAGATGACATCGAACCTGGTGCTTCGAGCTCGAACGGTACCAGCCGGGCTCCCGTTCCCGGCATTGCGCCATCACCCGATCGCAACGGTCCGCGAAACGGCAACCTCGGAAGGGCTGGTCCAACGGCGGTACACGCCCTGGGATCACCGCGAGGATCCCCGCCCGCTTATCGGGCGCCGGCAGGCTCGCCATCAGCTTGCGACTATAGGGGTGGGCGGGAGCGGAGAAAAAGTCCGCGCTGTACGCCGTCTCCACGATCTGGCCCGCGTACATGATGGCGAGCCGGTCCGCCGTCTCCGCGACAACGCCCAGGTCGTGCGTGATGAGCAGCACCGCCATACCCGTCTCACGCTGCAGGCCCTTGAGCAGCTTGAGAACCTGAGCCTGAATCGTGACGTCCAACGCGGTGGTCGGCTCGTCGGCGATCAGGAGCTCCGGATCCCCGGCGAGGGCCATGGCGATCATCACTCGCTGCTTCATACCGCCTGAAAGCTGATGCGGATACTCGCCGACGCGCCGCTCGGGGTCCGGAATCCCGACAGCGCGCAACAATTCCACCACCCGCTCCGGGATCTGGTTGCGGGAGCGGTGCTCATGGACACGCACCGCCTCGGCGATCTGCTGCCCGATGGTCAATACGGGATTGAGGGAGGTCTGGGGCTCCTGGAAGATCATACCCATGCGGCCGCCGCGTACGCGGCGCATGTCGCTCTCCGGCAGCTCAAGAAGCTCTGTATCGCCGAGCCGGACGCTCCCGGCGACGATGCGCCCGTAGGGCGGCAACAACCGCATCAGGGAGAGCGCCGTCATCGACTTGCCGCAACCGGATTCCCCGATCAGTGCAAAGGTCTCGCCGCGGCGGATCGCGAGATCCACCCCGTCCACAACCCGCACGGGTCGGCTCTCGTTACCGAGTCGGGTGGTTAGATTCGCGACTGTCAGCAGCGTTTCAATCATTTCCGGTGTGAACGATGAGCTAACGACTGCCCCGAAGCCGGGGGTCGAAGGCATCCCGCACAACGTCCGCGAAAAGGTTCGCGAAAAGCACGAGCGTGAACATGAACAGAAATGCGGCCACCAGTGACCACCAGACGACGGGCTCACGGGCGAGCTCGAGCCGCGCGCTATTGATCATGTTGCCCCAGCTGTTCATGGTCGGATCGACCCCGATGTTGATGTAGGAGAGCACCGCCTCGGCGAGCACCAGGCCGCTGAAATCCAACACCACCGTGATGAGTACGATGTGCAGGACGTTGGGCAGGATGTGCCGGCCGATCACCCTGAATCGGTCCACCCCCAAAGCGACCGCCGCCTGGACGTAATCCACCTCGCGCAGCTTCAGGGCCTCCCCCCGCAGAAGCCGGCACAGACCCGTCCAGCTGGTTACGCCGAGGATGATACACAGGAACAGCAGACGCAGGTCCGCCCTCTCCACCAGACTCGCAAAGTCCTCTTCGTGATTGCTCATGTAGATCTGGAGCATGAGGATGGCGGCGGCGATCAACAACACCCCGGGAATGGAGTTCAGGGTTGTGTAGAGATACTGGATGACATCGTCCGTCAGGCCGCGAAAGTAGCCGGCCATGATTCCCAGGAGTATCGCGGCGGGCAGCATAACCAGGGTCGTGAGCGTGCCGATAACCAATCCCGTGCGAATGCTCTTGAGGCTCTGGAAAAAGACGTCCTCCCCGACCTTGTCGGTACCCAGGATGTGGTACTTCACCGCCAAGTCCGCAGCGATGAAGCTCAGCGTCAGCATGAGGGCGAGGGTCAGCAATGCCGTCCTCCAGGGGATGGGCGTGCGTCCTGCGTATACGGCCCTCAGGGTCGAGCGGAAGTCCCCGCCGCTGCGTCGGGCTGCCAGCCAAAGGATCAATCCGGCCACAAGCGTCCAACAGAACAACCCCTCGATCAGACCGCGCAGCGCGGTCAGCAGGATATCGGGGATCCTTCCCGTCTGCGGATCCATCAGATGGCTCCCGCCCCATTGGAGCGGGGGAAATTCGCGAATGACCCGCCCATCAGGCAGCTCGATGGTCTCTTTCGCAAAGAGACGCGTGGCGAACGGCGCCGAGTAGGTCTTCTCCTGGTGCTCGCGCAGGGGGGTCAGCCACAGGTCAAGAAGGCTCAGCACCTCGGGCGAATAGACTGTTTCGCCGGACTCAGCCTTCTGCTCCAGCCGGGGATGGAAGTGAACCGTATCCAGCAGGCCGACGACTACGTAGAAGCACAGAATGACCAGGGCCGCGACCCCGACCCTGCTGCGCACCACCCGGCTCCAAGGCTCGCGCAGGTGCTCGTGGCGCGAGGCGTACAGCGCGAAGCCCACCGACAACAGCAGCAGGAGGTAGATCAGGGCGTCGGTCCAGAGGATGACGGGCAAGACTCGGTCTCCTTCAGCTCAACCGCACACGCGGGTCCACCAGCGTATAGGAGATGTCGGTGAGCAGCAGCCCCAGGATATAGAGCACCGATCCGAGGAACACCATGGCGCGCACGATCGCGAAGTCCTGGTTGTTGATGGCGTCGATGGTATAGCTGCCGAGCCCGGGGATGCCGAAGAAGGACTCGGTGATCAGGCTGCCCATGAACAGCAGCGGCAGCACCACCACCACGCCGGTCAGGATCGGGATCAGGGCGTTCTTGAGCACGTGCCGGAACAGCACCAGGCGCTCGCTCAAGCCCTTGGCGCGGGCCGTGCGCACGTAGTCCTTGCCGATCTCCTCGAGAAACAGGGTCCGATACCAGCGGGTGCCGGTTCCGATGCCTCCGATGACGCCGACGATGACCGGCAAAACCAGGAACTTCCAGGCCGCGAGCCCCGTGTCATACCCTGAGATCGGCACCAGATGGAACAGCTTGCTCAACAGATACTGCCCGCCGATGATGTAGAAGAGACCGGAGATCGACATCATGGCCACAAGCAGAACCACGCTCGCGAAGTCGATGTAGGTGGCACGGAAGAAGACGACGAAGAGGGCAAAGCTGATGTTGACCAGCAGGCCGACCAGGAGGACGGGGATGGCGATGGCGAGGCTGGGCCACATGCGCTGGGAGATGTCGTAGCCGATATCGCGACCGCTGTCGGAGGAACCGAAATCGAACGCGAACAGCTTGACGGACTTCTGGAAGAAGATGGTGTCCGACAGCTTGCCCGCGCCTTGGACCTGCGCGTTGAAAAGCAAAGGCCTGTCGTAACCGTGCTCCTGCTTCCAGGTCTCGACCGCCTCGGGGGTGACCCGCTTCATCCCGAGCTGCATGCGCGCCATGTCGTCCGGCGAGTTCACCACGAAGAAGAGCACGAAGGTGATCAGATTCACCCCGATGAGGATCGGAACGGCATAGAGAAGGCGCCGAATGATATAGGCCGTCACAACGCGTCACCCTGGAAGTCGCGCAATGCACCCCGTCTGCCTTGCCCCTCGGGGGAGAGCAAGGCCCCGTCCCTGCGAAGGCTGAGGACCCCCGTGAGGGGAAGGCTCATGGCGGCGGCGAATCTCATGTCCTGTGCAAGGACCTACTGCAGATCGCCATGAGCGTTGCTCCTTTCACGGCTGCGGAAGATGTGAACTGCAGGCAGTGTCACGGCCACCAGGACGAGCCCGAGCAACCAAAAGGGCCATATTACTGGCTGATTCCAGGTATCGCGCGAACGTTCCCGCTGCTGTGGATCGACGCGTCGATACTTGAGCGTGTTGTTCGCCATCAGGTTGGGCTTCAGGTTCGAAAGCCAGGAATGATGGAGACTAAATGCCTTGGGGAAGAAGCCCCAGATCCAAGGTGCATCGCGGCGGGCGATTTCAACCATCGCATCGATAACCGCCTGTCGCTCGGGGTCGTTGTCCATGTTTTTCATCTTGTCGAACAGGGCGTCGAACTCCGGATTGGCATAGTTCGCGGCATTCTCCCCTCCCCCGTCCACCTTGCTGTTGGGACCGTACAGCAGGAACAGAAAATTCTCGGGGTCCGGGTAGTCCGCGTTCCAGCCCCACATGAAGATCTGTCCGGTACCGGTCCGCATCTTCTCCTGAAACCGGTTGTAGTCGGTGGCACGCACCACAAGCTGGATGCCGAGCTTGGTGAACTGCTTGCGAATCCAGTTCAGACGCGCCTTGTCGTCCGGACCCGAGGCGGTGGTATCGAAGTAGAGTGTGATGGCCTGCCCCGTCGTCGGGTCGCGTCCGTCCGGATAGCCGGCCTGCCCGAGTAGGGTCCTTGCCTCCTCCAGACTGCGTCTCACGGCCCGTCCGCCCCGCCATTCGTAGACATAGGGGTTCATGCCCCTCTCGCCGTCGCGATGACCGAAGATCCCCGGCGGAAGTGGGCCCTGAGCCGTCAGGCCGCGGCCGTTGGCGAAGATCGAGATGTACTCATCGAAGTCCACCGCGATGGAAAGCGCCCGTCGCAACAGGCGTGCGCGCTCCGAGTCCCCACCAACCGCGGGGTCCCGCATGTTGAACCCCATGTAAAAGATGGAGGTCTGGACCGCCGTCAGCAACTCGATCCCCTTCTCCTCCATGGCGTCCGTCAGCGTCGCTTCTCCCTGGGCGCCGAACTGAATTGCCTGGTCAAAGGCATCGGAAGAGATCCCGGAGCTATCGTAGTAGCCTTGCAGGAACTTGTTCCAGTATGGAATGCTTTCCTTCTCCAAGCTGTAGACGGCACGATCGACAAAAGGCAGTGAGCGCCCGGCGTCTTCGAGCAAGCCGGCGGCCTGGTCCTCCGGCATCCCCTCTGTGGGATAGCGCTCGCCGTGAAAGTTCGGATTGCGGTCCAGCACCATGCGTAGGTTCGGGTTGTTCTCGCTCAGCATAAAGGCCCCGGTGCCCACCGGATACCAGTCCAGGCTGATGTTGCGTCGCTTCATCCCCTGCTGGGCATAGAATCGGTCTGCCTCCCATGGCATGGGGGCGAAGAAGGGCATGGCGAGCCAGTAAAGGAACTGGGGGTACTTGCCCACGAGTCGAATGCGATAGGTGTAACGGTCCACCACCTCGGCGCCGGCGAACGGGATCTTCCGCAGATCGAGGTACTCCCGCTCACCGCGGTCGGCCGCCTCCGGGAGAGCTTTCTCGATTCGCGCACCGAGCTCGCTGAAATCCTCGATGTACTCCTGCATGACACCCGCAATCGGTGAATGCAGCCAGGGCACCGCCAGACGCTTGATCTGATAGACGTAGTCCTCCGCAGTCAGCTCGCGGGTACCCGTGCGGGGGAAATCCGAGAGCCGGTTGACCCCCTCCAACTCGGCGCGTGTCAGGTCATGGTAGAGGTACCTACCCCCTTCGTCCTTCGCCAATGCGGGATGCGGCTGGTAGAGGATCTCCGGCTGGATACGAATCAGATACTCGCTTACTGCAATCTGCTCGGCGGGCGCGCCCTCCCCAAGGGGCTCTCCCTCGGCATCGAGATACTGAGGCTCGGGCACCACCTCGGCCGTCAGGGGGATCAGCCGGTAGGGCCTCAGCAGAAAATGATACTGGAGCGGCGGCTCGTAGATCTGGCCGAGGAAGGCGTACTCGTTGGCGCTGTAGGATCGCACCGGATCCAGGTGCTTGGGACGTTCCGTAAAGGAGCTGTATACGATGTTGCTCCCGGCCTGGTCACGTGGATACGGATCGTTCCAAGGACTATCGCCGCAGGCGCTCAGAAGACCCGTCACTACGCCAACGACCAAGAAGCTCATCAACCGCGCTGTCAATCGCACGCCTACGACCTACTCTTTCGCCTGCCAGAGAGTTCCGGTAATGTTGAGTTTTCCCGTGTGCGGCCCATCATCGCATTTCGCCCAGCGCCTTGTCAGCCGCCATAACCAAGAAAGAAAGGACCGAATTCCATGGGTTTCTTGCAAGACAAACGGGCGCTCATCGTGGGCGTCGCCAGCAACCGTTCCATCGGCTGGGGCGTCGCCCAGGCCATGCACCGAGAGGGTGCCGAGCTCGCCTTTACCTACCAGACGGACAAGCTCAAGTCGCGCGTGGAGGATCTGGCCGCGAAGTGCGACTCGAGCCTGACGCTCCCACTGGACGTGGCCAGCGACCAGCAGATCGCAGCCGTCTTCGACACCTTGGGGAAACACTGGGACGGCGTGGACGTGATCATCCACTCGGTCGGCTTCGCACCGCGCGAACAGCTCGAGGGAGAGTACATCGACGCCGTCACCCGGGAGGGCTTCGCCATCGCCCACGATATCAGCTCCTATAGCTTCGCTGCCCTGGCCAAGGCGGGTCGGGAGATGATGAAGGGACGCAACGGTGCTCTTCTGACGATGAGCTATCTGGGCGCGGTCCGTGCAATACCCAACTACAACGTCATGGGTGTCGCCAAGGCGAGCCTCGAGGCCAATGTCCGGTATCTGGCCGCATCCCTGGGGCCGGAAGGCACCCGGGTCAACGCCGTCTCCGCAGGCCCCATCCGCACCCTCGCCGCCTCCGGCATCTCGGACTTTCGCGCCATGCTCAAGCAGGTGGAAGAGCGCACGCCACTGCGGCGTAACGTTACCATCGACGAGGTCGGAAACGCGGCTGCTTTTCTATGCTCCGATCTCGCATCAGGCATTACCGGGGACGTCCTCTACGTGGACACCGGTTACCACATCCTGGGTCTGGGCTGACCGAAGGCGAGCCCGGCCCATCCACACCGGCGTAACGCAAGGAGGGGGCGTGAACGCCCCCCCTTTTTTCCGACTACTCGGCGAACGCCTCTCCGAGCGGTTTGCGCTCGATGTCCGCCCGGCTCTTCAGATCCGCTAACAGGTCGTCATAGTAGGTGCGACCGATCATCTGGGCGAGACCCCGCCGCTCTTGCGCGCGCGTGCCCTCGTCCAAGGATTCCGCAGCGCCGTCGACCACCTCGGTCACGGCCACCACTGCCGCATCCCCGCTTTGCAGGGACCTGCTACCGTAGCTTGCGCCCCCTTCCTGCGGTCGCGCCAGCGTGAATGCGGCCTCCAGCACGCCCGCGGGCGCCTGCGCGTCGCCGCGCATAACCAGGCCGTACTCTTTCACCTCGTAATCCCCGGCTGCCTCCGTCAGCTCGGCGCCCGAGATCAGGTGCTCCGCCAGCTCGGCCGCCGCCGCCTCCGCCGCCTCGGTGGCACGTTTCTGACGCAGAGCGGTCAGGATCTGGTCGCGAACCTCGTCGAGGGGTTGCGCGGATGCCTCTTCGTGCTCAAACACCCGCAGCACGATCGCCTCAAGGACCTTAGGCTCAGGCTCGATCAGATCGGTGTTGTTGCCCTCCTTGAGCACCTCATCGCTGAAGACCGCCGCCACCACCTTTCGGTTGGCGAGAAACCCTTCGCCGCCGGATCGATCGAACCAGTCACTGGTCTTGAGCTCCAATCCCAGCGCCTCGGCGGCGGGCTCCAGGCTGTCCGGCGATTCGTAACTCAAGTTGGCGAGACGCTCCGCCCAATCGAAGAACAGGCCTTCCGCCCCCCGCTTTGTCGCCTCGGCCATGAGTTGATCCCTCACCTCCTCGAAGGACTTCACGACACCCTCCTCGACTTCGGTAACCTGAAGCAGGTGGTAGCCGAATTGGCTGCGCACGGGATCGCTGAGGGCGTTCAGCTCCAGCGCAAAGGCGGCCTCGTCGAAAGCGGGGTCCATCAGGCCCGGCTCGATGAGCCCCAGATCTCCACCCTGCCCGGAGGATCCCGGGTCTTGGGACACCGTTTTTGCGAGCTCCCCAAAATCTTCGCCGGCCTCGAGCCTTGCGCGAAGCTCCTCGATGCTCGCCTTCGCCGCCTCTTCGGTGGCGGAGTCTGCATCCGCATCGAGCGTCACGAGGATGTGACGGACGCGGCGCCGCTCCGGCTGCCGGAAACGCTCGTTCTCGGATTCATAGAGCGCACGAAGCTCTTCTTCTCCCGGGGATTCCGCTGCGTCGATGGATTCGGCATCCAGAACCAGGTACTGAACCTTCACGCGCTCCGGCGTCTGGAAGACCGGCTGGTTGGCCTCGTAATAGGCCTGGACCTCTTCCTCGGCAGTGGGCTCGTCCGTCTCGAACCTGGCCTTGGGGATGCTGACGGAGCTCACGCGACGCTGCTGGCGGCCGAGCTGCACATTCTCGGCAAGCTCCTTATCCGTCACAAGCTCGCTGGCGACGATTGCCCTCGCCAGTTGTGTGCCCACGATGCGCCGACGGAGGCTGTCTTCGTACTGAACCGGCCGTGTGCCCTGAAGCTCGAGCATGCGCTCATAGGTAGCATTGTCGAAATGGCCCTCTCTTTGAAAGGCCGGGTTACTGACGATGGCGGTCTGCAGCTCCTGGTTAGATGCGCGCAGCCCCAAATCCTCCGAGGCGTACAAGAGCACGTTCTCCTGGATCATCTGGTCGAGCACTTCGGCGCGCATTTTTTTGTCGTCGAAGAGCTCCGGGCGGTACGCGGCCCCGAGCTGCTCCCGGAGCCGAGCCCGAACATCCCGGTAACGGTAATCGAGCTCCCGCTCCGTGATGTCGATGCCGTTTACAGTGGCGATCACGGGCTCGGATCCGACCCCGAGATAGGATTGAATGCCCCATAGGGCAAAGGGAATGCTAATGAGAATTACGATCGCCCAGGCGATCCAACCCTGTGCACGCTCTCGAATCGTCTGAAGCATGGCCTGTCGGTAAGATTCGTCAATAGAAATGTCAAAGAAGGGCAAACGAAAGCGGGGTATCCTGACAGGATACCCCGCTCTGGCGCAATATGGCGGAGTGGACGGGACTCGAACCCGCGACCCCCGGCGTGACAGGCCGGTATTCTAACCAACTGAACTACCACTCCTGGCAATCATGGTGGGTGCTGCAGGGATCGAACCTGCGACCCTCGCCTTGTAAGGGCGATGCTCTCCCGGCTGAGCTAAGCACCCCAAAAAAGACGAACAATCATTGTATCGCGTCCTTCAGCGCTTTGCCAGCCTTGAACGAGGGTGTCTTCGAGGCCGCAATCTCGATGGTTGCGCCGGTCTGAGGATTACGTCCGGTTCTCGCCGCACGCTCCTTGACAGAGAAAGTACCGAATCCGATGACGGACACGTTGTCGCCGTTCTTGAGCGCAACGGCAACCGCATCGGTTAAACCATCCAGGGCCCGACCCGCCGCGGACTTGGAAATATCAGCCGCCTCCGCCATCGCTTCGATAAGATCCGATTTGTTCATTATTTCCCCCTTTGTTAACGCCGGGCCTTCCGAAACGCCATTGGATCAGCACGGCTCAGTAGTCTGCAACGACGTTCCTGTTTATAACGACCGGTCTCTTCGCTGTCAAGGAAACCGAATGAAGATTGAGCGATTCCGCAACAAAACCGAGAGACGTGGCAAAGGATTAGAAAGTCGCCAACAACCGATGCTTCTCATTATCACGGCCATTAATGACGGAACGCCCTTACGCCGGCAGCAGCAGCGGCCGGGCGGACGTACAATCCCGCCGGACCTGCACCTTCACCGGCCCCCATTCAATGGTGGGTGCGGGCGCCGGTGTCTTTTTTCTTACGCGACTTCGTTTCCGAGCTCTCCTCCGGATTCTCTACCGGCCCCTCTTCTTCCGGCGACGCGACCTTCATCTCCGGACGCACGCTCAATGCCACATCGAGCACCTGATCAATCCAGCGCACCGGCCGAATGCTAAGGTTCTGCTTGATGTTTTTTGGAATCTCCGCCAAGTCGCGCTCATTCTCGTGGGGAATAACAACCGTCTCGATCCCTCCGCGATGAGCAGCCAGCAGCTTTTCTTTGAGTCCACCAATGGGCAACACCTCACCGCGCAGAGTAATCTCCCCAGTCATCGCAACGTTGGAGCGTACCGGAACTTTGGTGAGCGCGGAAACCAACGCCGTGCACATGGCGACGCCGGCACTTGGACCGTCCTTCGGTGTCGCACCCTCCGGGACATGGATGTGAACATCGAACTTCTGATGAAAATCGGGATCGATCCCGAGGGCCTCTGCACGGCTGCGCACGACGGTCATGGCCGCCTGGATGGACTCCTGCATCACATCGCCGAGCTGTCCCGTGTAGGTGAACTTACCCTTGCCCGGAACCAAGGCCGATTCGATGCGTAGCAGCTCACCGCCAACCTCGGTCCAGGCAAGCCCGGTAACCTGTCCGACCTGATCGAACTCGTCGGCGCGCCCGAAGCGGTATCGCTGTACGCCCAGGTACTTGTCCAGGGACTTGGGCGTGACCGTCACCGACGAGGTACGCTTCTTGAGCAGCACCTCCTTGACCACCTTGCGGCAGATCTTCGAGATCTCCCGCTCGAGGTTGCGCACCCCCGCCTCCCGCGTGTAGTGGCGGACAATGTCGCGCACGGCACTCTCGCGGATAACAACCTCTCCATCCTTGAGGCCGTTGTTCTTCATCTGCTTGGGGATCAGGTACTTCTCTGCGATCGCGACCTTCTCGTCTTCCGTGTAGCCCGACAAACGAATCACCTCCGTGCGATCGAGGAGGGCCGGCGGAATGTTCAACGTGTTGGCCGTGGCGACGAACATCACCTCGGAGAGGTCGAAGTCCACCTCCAGATAGTGATCGTTGAAGGTGTGATTCTGCTCGGGATCCAGGACCTCCAGGAGCGCGGACGCCGGGTCACCCCTGAAGTCCATCGCCATCTTGTCGATCTCATCGAGAAGAAAGAGCGGGTTTCGGGAGCCCACTTTGGACAGGTTCTGGATGATCTTGCCGGGCAGCGCACCGATGTAAGTCCGCCGATGACCGCGGATCTCGGCCTCATCGCGCACTCCACCGAGCGACATGCGCGCGAACTTGCGGTTGGTGGCACGGGCGATTGAGTGACCGAGCGAGGTCTTGCCGACTCCCGGAGGCCCGACAAGACAGAGAATGGGACCCTTGAGCTTGCGCACGCGCTGCTGCACGGCCAGGTACTCGAGGATGCGCTCTTTGACCTTTTCAAGCCCGTAGTGATCCGCCTCGAGCACCTCTTCGGCGACCCGGATATCGTTACGGATCCGGGCGCGCTTCTTCCAGGGCACGCTGACCAGCGTGTCCACGTAGTTTCGCACCACCGTCGCCTCCGCGGACATGGGAGACATGAGCTTGAGCTTGTTGAGCTCCGCCAGGGCCTTGGCCTTCACGTCCTTGGGCATCCCGGCCTCTTCGATGCGTTTGTTGAGGTCCTCGATCTCGTTGGGAGCCTCCTCGAGCTCGCCCAGCTCCTTCTGGATCGCCTTCATCTGCTCGTTGAGGTAGTACTCCCGCTGGTTCTTTTCCATCTGCCGCTTCACACGGCCACGGATCCGCTTCTCCATCTGCAGGATGTCGTTCTCCGACTCCATGAGCCCCATCAGGTGCTCGAGCCGCGCCTGAACGTCGAACATCTCCAAGACGCGCTGCTTCTCATCCAGCTTCAGCGACATGTGGGCGGCCATGGTGTCCGCAAGCCGCCCCGCCTCGTCGATGCTGGACAATGAGGTCAGCACCTCCGGCGGAACCTTCTTGTTGAGCTTCACGTACTGATCAAAGAGCGTCACCGCCGAGCGCATGAGCACTTCCTGCTCACGATCATCGGCTTCGAGAGCCTCCTTCAGTGGAACGATGACCGCGGAGAAGGCGTCGTCGGTTGTGACGAAGGCGTCGATCTGAGCACGCTGATTACCCTCCACGAGCACCTTGACCGTCCCGTCGGGCAGCTTCAGAAGCTGAAGGATGTTCGCGAGGGTCCCCACGGAATGGAGGTCGTCGACCGCCGGATCGTCCACGTCCGCGCTCTTTTGAGCGATCAGCAGAATCTGCTTGTCGCTCGCCATGGCGCTGTCTAGCGCCTTGATGGACTTCTCGCGCCCGACGAACAGCGGAATCACCATGTGCGGATAGACGACGACGTCCCGCAACGGCAGAACCGGAACTTCCTGGGGGGCATCCGTACTCACGGACGTTGTGATGTCTTTTGGGGCCATGGAAACCTGCGCTCAGTTGATGTTCCGGCCCGCTCGCGCGGCTGCCGGCACAAAAACCGGCAGCATTCTCTTGTAGCGCTGCAAAGCGAGCAAAACGGGATTGTCGGAGAGGCTGTTGGGGGAAAGGTTAGGGCGAGTCAGGCGCACTTCAACGCCGGCCCAATGTGCGACCCCGCTCCACCGCCTGCGCCGGAGGCGGGAGACGGTGGAGCGGGGTCTGCGGAATGGTTTTCAATCCGAAACGGCAATCTGCTTGTTGACACCGTCGTAGATGACGAATGGACTATTTTCGCCGGCAATGACCGAGGCGTCCACGACCACCTTGCTCACGTCGTCCATGGACGGCAAGTCGTACATGACGTCGAGCAGGACCTGCTCCATGATGGTGCGCAGTCCACGGGCTCCCGTCTTGCGCTCCATCGCCTTTCGCGAGATGGCGCGCAGGGCGTCCTCACGCAGCTCAAGCTCACAACCCTCCATGTCAAACAGACGCCCGTACTGTTTGATGAGGGCGTTCTTGGGCTCGGTGAGGATGCGGACCAAGGCCCCTTCGTCGAGCTCCTCCAGGGTCGCAACCACGGGTAATCGGCCCACGAACTCCGGGATGAGCCCGTAGCGGATGAGGTCTTCGGGCTCGACGGCGCTCAAAAGCTCACCGATCTTCGCGTCGTCGTCCTGGCTGTGGACCTCGGCCGAGAAGCCGATCCCTCCCTTCTTCGAGCGGTTACGGATCACCTTGTCCAGACCCGCAAAAGCGCCGCCGACGATGAAGAGGATGTTGGCGGTATCCACCTGCAGGAACTCCTGCTGCGGATGCTTGCGCCCGCCCTGGGGCGGCACCGAGGCCACCGTGCCTTCGATGAGCTTGAGCAGTGCTTGCTGTACGCCTTCGCCGGAGACGTCCCGGGTGATGGACGGGTTGTCCGATTTGCGCGAGATCTTGTCGATCTCGTCGATATAGACGATGCCGGTTTGCGCCTTCTCGACATCGTAGTCGCACTTCTGCAGCAGCTTCTGGATGATGTTCTCCACGTCCTCACCCACGTATCCCGCCTCGGTCAGCGTGGTCGCATCGGCGATGGTAAAGGGAACATTCAGCAGCCGCGCAAGGGTCTCCGCGAGCAGGGTCTTGCCGGAGCCCGTGGGCCCGATGAGCAGGATGTTGCTCTTCGCGATCTCGATTTCTTCTTTGGCGCCGGTGGTCTCGAGTCGCTTGTAGTGATTGTATACGGCGACCGAGAGAACCTTCTTTGCCTTGTCCTGGCCGATCACGTACTGATCGAGGATCTCGTTGATTTCCCGCGGTTTCGGAAGCTTATTCGTCGCCTCGCCGATCCCTTCCTGCATCTCTTCGCGAATGATGTCGTTGCAAAGCTCCACGCACTCATCGCAAATAAAGACCGAGGGGCCCGCGATCAGCTTGCGCACCTCGTGCTGACTCTTGCCGCAGAACGAGCAGTACAGCAGCTTGCCATCCTCGTTCTTGCCGTGGTTGTTGCCGCTCATGGGGAATCGCTCTCCGAAAGGTCTGAAGGATTCGGCGGGCGCGCGCTTCTAGTTAGGGGTGAACCTAATCATAACCGTTTGCAAAGAGATCGCAAGACGATTAACGGCGTCCAGGATGGGGCGGCTTGGGCGCTCCATATCACCGGCTATAGGGAATGTGTGGCCTGTCACGACCGCGTTTGGAATCCGGATCCCGACGATCAAACCGCGGCACCGGTGCCGCGTTCCTCCAGCACCTTGTCCACCAGACCGTACTCGACGGACTCCTCGCCACCCAGGAACCGGTCACGCTCCGTGTCCTCCGCCACCTTCTCCACGGTCTGACCCGTGTGATGGGAAAGAATCCGGTTCAACCGGTCGCGGATGTGGAGGATCTCGCGGGCATGGATGTCCACATCCGTGGCCTGGCCCTGGAAACCGCCCAGGGGCTGGTGGATCATCATGCGCGAGTGGGGCAGGCAATACCGCTTGCCGGCGGCTCCGCCGGCCAACAGCAGCGCACCCATGCTCGCCGCCTGTCCGATACACATGGTGCTGACGTCGGGACGGATGAACCGCATCGTGTCGTAGATGGCGAGGCCCGCAGTGACGGACCCGCCCGGCGAGTTGATGTACAGATGGATGTCTTTGTCCGGGTTCTCCGACTCCAGAAACAAGAGCTGGGCGACCACCAGATTCGCCATGTGGTCCTCCACTGCACCCACGAGGAAGATCACGCGCTCTTTCAGCAGGCGCGAATAAATATCGAAGGAACGCTCCCCCCGAGCCGTATGCTCGATCACGATGGGCACCAGCCCCAGGCCCTGCGGATTCCAATCGGTGCTCGCGGAAATCTTGCTCATAATGCTCAAACCTGCTCGTCGATCAGCAATGATGCAACGCCTGTCGTCCTTCACCTTGCCGGGGCGGCCTCGGTCAGCTCTTGGAAGGTTCCGGGCTCGTCCTCAACGCTCACCTGCTCCGTGACCCAGTCAACGACCTGATCTTCCAGAGTGAGGGTCTCGACGGATGCCAGGTTCTCCTTGTTGCCGTAGTAGAAGTCGATGACGTCCTGGGGGTGCTCGTAGGTGGAGGCCATGTCTTCGACCGCCGCACGAACCCGCTCCGGATCCACCTTGATCGCGTTCTTGCTGACGACCTCGGCGATGATCAACCCGAGTGCGACACGGCGCCGCGCCGAGTCTTCGAACAGATCGTCGGGGAGCTCCAGACGGCCTGACCCCGCATTTTGCCGCGTTTGGTTCTTGAGCGCCTGAATTTCCTCCTTGATCAGTGCGCCGGGCAGATCGATCTGGTTGGATTCAAGCAGCAAGTCCATGACCTGGTTCTTGATGCGCGCGGAGACGCGTTGCTTGAGCTCCCGCTCCATGTTGTTCCGCACGTCGCGGCGAAAGCGCTCCAAATCACCGTCTTCGACCCCAAAGTCACGCGCGAATGCCCCGTCCACCTCTGGGAGCACCGGCTGGGCCACTTCGCTGACCCGCACATCGAATGTCACGGCTTTCCCTTTCAGGTGCTCGGCGTGGTAGTCCTCCGGAAAGCTCAGGTCGAGCCGTGTTTCCCCTCCCGCCTGAGTGCCGACAAGCCCACTCTCGAATCCCGGCATCATCCGTCCGGAGCCCAGCTCGATTTCCGCATCCTCCGCGGAACCTCCTTCGAACTCCTCGCCGTCCATGGTCCCTGTGAAGGAGATCGTCAGCTTGTCACCTTCCTGCGCCGCACGCTCCACGGACTCCCAGGTCTTGCGCTGCTCGCGCAACCGCTCGATCATGGCATCCAAATCTGCGTCGCTCACCTCGACCGCCGGGCGCTTGATGCTTTTGCCCTCCAGAGAGGCGAGCTCGAACTGGGGGAGCACCTCGAAGACCGCCGTATAGGCGTAACGCTTCTCGGACTGGTCGATGTCCGGCTCGATTTCGGGTGCGGCGGCTGGGCGAAGACGCTCCTGGCTAAGAGCCTCTGAAAAACTCGATTGCACCAGCTCGCCGAAGACTTCCTGCTGCACCTGCCCCCCGTAGCGTTGCCGCAGGACCTTCACGGGCACTTTTCCGGGACGGAAACCGGGCAAACGCGCCGTTCTTGCAAACTCCCTAAGCCGCTTGTCGACTTCCGCCTCGACCCGCTCCGGGGGCAAACCGACCGTCATGCGCCGTTGGAGCCCTTCCCCGCTTTCCACTGATACTTGCATCGTCTTTCTGTCTCTCACCTGTGGTAGCAACCGCCGAAAGACCGACGGCTGCGCTTTCGGCTGTTCTTCGAAATAGCCCGTGTTGCGCTTAACTGCTCTTCCTGGGACGGGGGGTCAGGGAGAAAAGCCCAATGACCACTTGACCAACGCCTGGTAGGATCCTTTCCATTCCGCCCGCATCCCGAGCCCATGGAGCACCGCAAAGTTCTTAAGTATAACTTTTCGCCAACCAGCGTTCCAACTCACCTGCCGTTGCTGGTACTCCGACAGGGAGGTTTTGATGGACTCAGCGAGGCGAGAAGCGGTCAGCTGCTAGGCGCGCGGGCGCAGGACTAGCCGTAGCTAATTCAAGCCCGCGCAACAACGCAGATGGCCGCTTCTTGCCTTGCCCGTAGGAAGCGCCCCAAACGCACCAATGCGGCGTTGCAGTCCTTGGAAAGGGAATAACCATTCCCGGCGGACTGCGCCTTGCCTTGGCGCGTTTGGGACGCTCTGAGTTCCATCAAAACCTCCCTGTCGGAGTACTAGGACTCCGAGCCAGCGCCCGGCGTCAACGGGTTGTCCACCCCCCGCTCCAGCTCGCCATGCCGACGCAGCTCCCGTTTCAGGATCTTACCGGCGGCGTTCTTCGGCAAGGATTCCCGCAAGAGAATGCGACGCGGGATCTCGTGCCGGCCCAAGTGCTCCCTGCACCATTCCCTGAGCTCGGCAGGCTCGGGCTCCGCCCCCGGCTTGGCCACCACGAAAGCGAGCGGGATCTCGCCATGAAGGTCATGGGGCTCGCCCACGACGGCGGCCTCGGCCACCGCCGGATGGCGGTAGAGCACCTCCTCGATCATCCGCGGATAGACGTTCATACCGTTCGTGATGATGAGGTCTTTGATGCGATCGACCAAGAAGAAGTAACCGTCGGCATCGCGGTAGCCCAGATCCCCGGTACGGAACCAATTCTCGAAGAAGCTTTGCCGGGTTTCCTCGGGCAACCCCCAGTATCCCTTCATGACGTTGGGGCCGCGCACACAGACCTCGCCGTGCTCGCCATCCTCACGCGACGTCCCATCGGGAGCGGCGATGCGCATCTCCACGCCAGGGATGGGGATACCGACCGAACCGGGCTTTCGCCGACCGGCAAGGGGAGTTACGCAGGTCACAGGGGAGCACTCGGTGGGACCGTCCCCCTCCAGGACCGGGATACCGAAACGCTCTTCGAACGCCGCCATGACCGCCCGGGGCATGGCCGCGCCGCCTGAGACGCAGTAGCGCACGGAGCGCCATTGGGAGAGCGTTTCCGCGTCCAGGCGCAGCAGCAGGCTGTACATGCTGGGCACGCCGAGGAACACCGTTGCCTGGTGATCCTCGATAGCGGCGCTGACCAGCTTCGGATCGAAACGCCCAACCGGCACCAGGCTCAGGCCGTGCACCAGGGGCGTGAGCATGCCCACGGTGGCGGCGAAGGCGTGAAACATCGGCAGCACCACCAGCATCCGGTCCTGCCCGGGGCTAAGCGCCAGGGCCTGCACGATGCTCGCCGCGTTGGCCATCAGATTGCGATGCGTCAGCATCGCCCCCTTTGGCCGACCGGTGGTACCGGAGGTGTAGAGGATAGCCGCCAGCTGCTCGTCCGGATCGATCTGCGGTGAGGGCGGCTGCCCGCCCGACTCCACCAGATCCTCCAACAAGGCATCGCCATCGGCCTCACCGCCGCCGATTCGAACCGCGAAGGCGAGGCCGGGGGTCTCCGCCCTGGCCCGGGCCGCCGTCTCGGCAAGATCGGCGTGATAGAACAACGCCTTGGCCCCCGCGTCATCGAGAATAAAGGCAATCTCGCGCGGATTGAGCATCAGGTTGATGGGCACCACCGTGGCGCCGGCCTTCAGGATGGCCAGGTAGGCCAGGGCGAACTGCGGCGAGTTCAGGCAATAGAGACCGAGCCGGTCTCCCGCGCCCACCCCGGCCTGCGCGAGGGCCGCCGCGACCCCGTCGGATGCACGATCCAGATCACGGAACGTCCAATCCGGACCGGCGCCCAGAATTACCGGTTGGGCCCCTCGCTCGCGGGCAACCGCGCGAAAGGCCGCGGGGATGGCGTCGTACTGACCTTCCGACCTGCTCACTGGCGGGAGAACCTCTGTTGGTTGCGCAAGTTGCGCCTCTCAGATCACCTTCGAGAAACCGACCGGCCCCTGCTTGGCCGCAAGGTAGGCGTCGAAGGCCATACAGATGTTGCGGATCAACAGCCTGCCCTTGGACAGGACGCGAATACCGCGCGCGTCCATCTCAAGCAGTCCGTCTTGCCGCATGGGCTCGAGCTTGGACAAGGCGTCGGCGAAATAGGCGGCGAAGTCGACGCCCCAGGCCGCCTCGACGTCGGCGAACCCGAGCGCGAAGTGGCAGATGAGGCGGGTGATGACGTCGCGGCGGATCTCGTCATCCCGGCTCAGCTCGATGCCACGGAAAACGGCCAGGCGACCGGCGTCGATGTCCGCGTAGTACTCGTCCAGGGTGCGCCTGTTCTGCGCATAGGTATCGTCCACCTTGCCGATCGAGGTCACGCCGAGTCCGATCAGGTCGCAGTCGGCGTGGGTCGAGTAGCCCTGGAAATTGCGGTAGAGGGTGCCCTCCTGCTGCGCGAGCGCGAGCTCATCGTCTGGCCGGGCGAAGTGATCCATGCCGATATAGACATAGCCCGCGTCCGCCAGACGCTCGCCGGTGGCCTGGAGGATGTCGAGCTTGGTCTGCGGAAGCGGCAGGTCGCCCTCGTCGATGCGGCGCTGGGGCATGAAGCGCTGGGGCAGGTGCGCGTAATTGAAGATCGACAATCGGTCCGGCGCAAACTCGATGATGCGATCGAGCGTACGTTCGAAGCTCGCCACCGTCTGGAAAGGCAGGCCGTAAATGAGATCGATGCTTACGGAGCGAAAGCCTTCGCGGCGCGCTGCCTCCAGCACGGCAAGCGTCTCGGCCTCGCTCTGGATGCGGTTCACCGCCTGTTGGACCCGGGAATCGAAGTCCTGCACGCCCAGGCTCATCCGGTTGAATCCCAGACGGCGCAACAAGGCGACCGTGCCGGCATCCGCCTCGCGGGGATCGATCTCGATCGAATACTCGCCCACCTCATCGCCCGCCAGCCGGAAGTAATGCCGGGCGGTATCCATGAGCTCCTGCATCTGGGCGTCGCTGAGGAAGGTGGGCGTACCGCCCCCCCAATGTAGCTGTTCCACCTGGCGGCCGCCATCGAACAAGGCGCTCTGCATCTCGAGCTCCCGGTACACCCGATCCAGGTAAGGCTGGGCTAGGCTGCGGTCCTTGGTCGCCACCTTGTTGCAGGCGCAATAGAAACAGACCGTGTCGCAGAACGGGATGTGGAAGTAGAGCGAAAGGGGGCGATGCCTCGCGTTGCTGCGTGCGCAGGCCTCACGGTAGCCGGCCTCGCCGAAACCCTCGTGGAACTCCACCGCGGTGGGATAGGAGGTGTAGCGCGGCCCGCTCTGGTCGTAGCGGCGAATGAGACCCAGGTCGAAGTCGATGCTCTGATCCATTGGAATGCCTAGTCGTCCCCCTCGTCCAGGTCGAGACCCTTGCGGTGGGTCTCGTTGATCTGCTTCAGCAGGGTGTGAAATGGGATTTCGTCGACGTACCGGAGCGCCAGGTCCATGAACGGCAGGTCCTCGCGCCCAAAGCTGTAGGTACCCTCTTCCATCGACCGGTAAACGCTCTTGATGCCCTCTTCCAAGGGATCGAGAAAGGCTGGGAACCGATTCAGGTCCTCGAGCTCGAATTCCAGACACTCGCGCAGGTCCGCGACCTCGAACACGGCCTGGCGCACCCACTCCACGTACTCTTCGACAGTCTTTGCCCGTCTGAGGCTCATGGTTGCTCCGATGCTTCTTTGAACAGTGGGTGAAACTCCACCAACTGCTCACGGTTGATCAGGAAAACCCCTTCTCCCCCACGCTGAAACTCGAGCCATAGGAAGGGCAGGTCCGGAAAACGCCGCTCCAGCTCAGAGGCGCTGCTGCCCACCTCGACCACAAGGATACCGCCCTCGGTAAGGTGGCTCGGCGCGTCGCACAGGATGCGCATGACCAGATCCAGTCCACTCTCGCCGCCCGCAAGACCGAGCCGCGGCTCCTTGTGATACTCCTCGGGCAGGGCCTCCATCTCGGCGGCACTCACGTAGGGCGGGTTGCACACGATGACGTCGTAAGGCTCCCCGCTCAGACCGGCGAAGAGGTCCGACGCCAGCACCCGCACCCGCCCTTCCAGACCATGAAGCTCGACGTTGCGCGAGGCCACAGAGAGCGCGGCCTCCGACACATCCGCAAGATCCACCTCGGCCTCGGGGAGATAAACCGCACTGGCAATCCCGATACAGCCGCTACCCGTACAGAGGTCCAGCAACCGGCCGATCCGCTCCGGTTCGATCCAGGGATCGAAACCCGCCTCGACGAGCTCGCCGAGGGGGGATCGCGGCACCAGGACGTCCTCGTTCAGGTAAAGCTCCAGCCCCGCGAACCAGGCACGATTCGTGAGATAGGCGGCGGGCTTGCGCTCGACGATGCGCCGCTCGAGCAGCTCGGCGACCGCAGCACGCTCCGGATAGGTGAGGCGGCAATCACGATACGATGCCGGCACATCCGGCGGCAGATGCAGCGCAAACAGAACCAACTGGGCCGCCTCGTCGAGGGCGTTATCCGTCCCGTGACCGAAGAACAGCCCCGCTTCGTTGAATCGGCTGGCGCCCCAACGAATGAAATCCTGGATCGTGAAAAGGCCTTCTGGTGTCGCTGTCATGAATCACCCGGAGATCTGTCGGCAATACTCCGCTACGAAAACCGACCAGAATACGCAAGAATAGCATCTTCGGTGCACCCTCTTCAGCCGATCGCGAGCGCATCTCCCGGATATCCGTCATGCTAACCCGCATTCTCTCCAGCCTCAGCTTCCAGATCAGCGCCGCCTTCCTCCTGCTGGTGCTGCTCTTCGCGGGGGCAAGCCTCTATTTCCTGGGCTCCTTTCAGCGCCAGCTTGCCTACGATTCGGTGGTGGACATCGCCGGACGATTGGAGCTTACGGCCCAGCAGCTCCACGGCCAGGCGATGAACTACGAGCAGAACGCGCCACGGGACTACGCCACCTACTACCGGGATGTGAGGCTCTACTATCAAGACCTGATGTCCCACATCGAGACGTTCGACCGGGTTGTCGACACCTTTATGCGTGGCGACTTTCGCGGCGAGATGGACGGCCCGATGCCCTGGCTGCTGCATCCGAACATCGGGGGCGGCGTCACAGAGGCGATACACGCCCTTGAGCAGACCTGGTCCGATTACAGAGTTGGCCTTTTCGAGGCCCTCGGACAGGAAGCGGAAGAGCCGCGACTGGAATACGCAGCCAAGCACAATATCGCCAACCACGCGACCCTGGAGCAGGCCAGCAACGCCCTCACCGACAGCCTGCGCCGATGGACCGGCGCCGAGCACCACAGGATACTGCGCGTGTCTTTGCTCGTGGTCGTCACCGCGGCGGGACTGGCACTGCTGATCCTGTTGGCCCTCTACTTCAAGGCCCTCGCACCGTTCGAGCGCACGATTGCCGGCTTCCAGCGCGTCGCCGACGGAGACTTCGGCCACCGGCTGGAGGTGACCGGCGCATCCGAGGTACGCCAGCTCACCGAGAGCTTCAACCAGCTCTCGGGACGGCTGAATGTCCTGTTCCAGCTCCTTGAGCGGTTGCACCAGGGCAACGACGTCGACGAGGTGATCGGCTTCCTCAGCCGGGAGTTCTCCGACCTGCTGCGCATCGACTGGATCGGCGTCGTCCTGGTCAGCTCCGACGGGGCCAGCGTCCGCCTGGAGGTCAGCTACCTGGACGGCGCGCCCGAGCGCCTGAGCAAGCAGCTGTTTCTGCTGAAAGGGACCCTGCTCGAACAGTCCCTCGAACAGGGCGCGCCCATGCACATTGCCGAAATGGACGAGAAGGCGGCCCGTAACCCGCGGTATCAGTTCCTCCGCTCCCTGGTTCGCAGGGGGCTACATGACGCCATTTTTCTGCCTCTCACACCACAAACCCAGACGCCGGTACCGGCGGTGATCGTGTTCGCGACCCGCAAACAGAACCGCTACGACAGCGCCCACCTGCGCTTCCTGGACAACATCGCCAAGCTGATCACCCAAAGCTTCGGACGCACGGTACGTCTGGCGGAGCACGGACGACTGGCCGCCATCGGCGAATTCGCATCCGGTATCGCCCACGAGCTGCGCACCCCGCTCGCGACCATCAGCCTGGCGGTCGACTATTTCGATCGACTCGAGCTGCCGGAAAATGCGCGCAAACGCATCCGGCTCGCCAAACAGGAGTCGGCACGCATGCGGCAGCTGCTCGAAGAGATCCTGCTGTACGCCAAGCCGCTCAACCTGGACCTGCGTCCGCTGAACGCGACAGAGACCCTGCGGCGATTCATCGAAGAGCACCGGACGCCGACCGCGAAACCTGAACAGAAGATCCTGCTTGAAAACCAGCGGGCCCAAGCGGAAATCATGGCGGACAAGGATCGGCTGACCCAGATCTTCGCCAACCTGACTCAGAACGCCTGCGAGGCCGCCCCGGAAGGTGCGGAGATCGTCTGGTCTGTTCGGGACGACCCCAGCTCCGGAGCCGTGACCCTAGAGCTGAGAAACCCCGGCCCGCCGATCCCGCCGGAGCTGCTTCCGCGGGTTACGGAGCCCTTCTTCAGCACCAAGCAGTCGGGAACCGGACTCGGGCTGGCGATTGTGCGGCGATTGACGCAGGTTCACGGCGGGGAGATGAAGATTGCCTCGGACGAGGCCGAGGGTACGCGGGTTAAGCTGACGCTTCCCCGACTCGAGCTCCCTACGGAACCCGTCGACAACCCTGCTGACAGAGCGGGGGGATCCGAAAAGCCGAGGATCGACGCGGAAAGCGGCTGACTTCTTCGGCTATTCTCGCGGCACCGCGCGAGCCGTCGCCGTCAGCGCATCCCGCCGGCCGAAGACCGAGGACTTCGCAATGTACCGTCTTCGAGCTCCGTCGGCGAACGGTCGCGGGATGGGTTGTTCACCCTGTCCTCGGACGAATCAGGCAGCGCGTCTCTTGCGCGGAACGTCCAGGCCGTCCGTATCGATCCCGTTAACCTCGCGCATGCCCCGCTCGACCAGGTCCGCGAGCGTGATGCCGCTCAGGAACCCAAAGATCTCATCGCTGAGCTGATCCCACAGGGTATGTGTCAGGCAGCGTTTGCCGTCGCGGCAGTTCTCGCGCCCGCCGCAGCGGGTAAACTCAACCCACTCGTCGACCGCGCAGATGATGTCCGCTATGGAGATCTCCTCCGCCGGCTTGCCGAGATAATATCCGCCGCCCGGACCGCGAACGCCGCGCACGAGCTGCTTACCCCGCAACGCGGCGAACAGTTGCTCAAGGTAGGATAAGGAGATGCCCTGATTCACGGAAATATCCGCCAAGGTCACAGGACCATTGCCCTTGTGCAGCGCAAGATCCAGCATGGCGGTAACCGCGTATCTGCCTTTGGTGGAAAGTCTCATGGTCGGTATTCCTTCGCTTCCGGGTTTATCACCGAGAAAACTGCTTAGAAAAAGCATAGCTATAGTGTAGGAAAATAGTCAAGATTTTTCCGGCACTTTTCCACGATGCAGGGTTCGCTTGATCCATATACCCACTTTTGTCAGTGGAGCTCTCGACAGGTTCCGCCGACCGCGGTCCGACGCGCAGACGACGATCTCAGGAGTTCCCCGATTTTTTCCTTGAGACGGGATTTAGAGGCAGGTGGAGAGGAGACCTTCCGGTCCGACAGCATCGGACTGCGCAGAGGCAGCGGGAAAACGATGTCCCTGGCGGATGCAGTAGGTCAGCCACTTGGACAGAAAGAGATTCACCTTCCACTTGGCCTCCAGCGCGGGATACTGGTAGTGGCTGTGGACGGGCAGCGCCGTTTGGCGCAGGTCGACGACCTCCACTTGGCCGGCATCGTGGTAGACGCGCAGAAGCGCATCCGGATCGGGCTCCGGGATGCGGTGAATCTTGCCGTCGTCGTGCGGGAATAAGTAGGTCAGGCGGAGCAGCGTTGTGTACGGCGACTGCTCCATAATCTCCAAGTGGAGATCCAGCCCGCCGTCGAGGGCCGAGCGCAGCCCACCGTCGATCCCCTTCAGGTGTGGGATCAATCGCAACAGGGAGCGGTAGTTTTCCTCGCAAAGACCCATCAGGGCACCGACGGTGGGGCGGCCCGAGAGAACGAACGGTGCGCTCCAGGGATACTGCGGCGCCCGCATCAGGGCCGATTCCAACGTACAGGCAACCGGGAAACGCCGCCTCAGGCTGTGCCCTGTTGCTGGGCCTCAACCTGCTTGCGGACTTCCGCCATATCGAGCTCCTGCGCCTTCTCCAAGAGCTGGCGGAAGGACCCCTCCGGCAGCGCGCCGGGTTGGGAGAAGATGATGATCTTCTCACGAAAGATCATCAGCGTCGGAATCGAGCGGATCTGAAAATGGGCGGCGATCTCCTGCTCCTCTTCCGTGTTGACCTTGGCGAAGACGATGTCGCCGTGATCCTCGGAGACCTTATCGTACACGGGGGCGAATGAGCGGCAGGGCCCGCACCAGGGTGCCCAGAAATCGACGATCACGAAGTCGCTGTCCGTGATCGTCTGCTCGAAGTTGTCTTTGTTGAGCTCTACAACAGCCATTGACCTTAACCTGATTCGAAAAGCTTGACGCCAAATACTAACAGAAACCCCCAACCGCCGCAGTTTTCCCCTTCGTGTGCA
>JAYEJW010000406.1:0-1815 GCA_034716535.1 Pseudomonadota bacterium | reverse complement strand
GGTGGCGAAGCCGGCGCCCACAGCGATTTCTTCGAGGACCTGTTTGGTCGAGCCTATGCTCAGCAGGGCGCGGGAGGCCGGCGGGGTTTCCGCATGCGCGGGGAGGATCATCACGCCAAGGTGCTGATCGATCTGGAGGACAGTTTCAGCGGCGCGACTCGCGCCATCTCGCTGCGTATGCCGGAAGTAACCGGCGACGGGCACGTCGTCACCCGCGACCGCACCCTGAACGTGCGTATCCCGAAGGGGGTCCGGGCCGGCCAGCAGATACGCCTCGCGGGTCAGGGAGGACCGGGGCTCGGCGACGCCGGGTCCGGGGACCTGTATCTGGAGGTGGAATTCCGGGACCACCCGCTTTATCGCGTCGATGGCGCGGATATCTACCTCGATCTGCCGGTTGCCCCCTGGGAGGCGGCGCTCGGTGCGAACGTGAGGGTGCCGACGCCCTCGGGGACCGTCGGTCTCAAGGTCCCGGCGAACTCCAACCAGGGGCGCAAGCTGCGCCTGAAGGGCAGGGGGCTGCCCGGCAAGGAGCCGGGCGACCTGTTTGTGGTCCTGGAGATCAGTCTGCCGCCGGCCGACAGCGAGGCTGCCAGGGTACTGTACAAGCAGATGGAGAAGGAACTGGGATTCGATCCACGCGCAACGATGGGGGTATCCTGAGCCCATGGGCGAGACAGATAGGAAAATGCCGAACGTCGAGCTGATCGACGAGCAGACGATATTCACCCTGGCCGAACTCTGCCGCTCCTGCGCGGTGGAGGCCGAGTTCGTCGAGGCCATGGTCGAGCAGGGGATCCTGGAGCCGGTCGGCAGACGCGGCCGCCACTGGTGCTTTCCCTCGACCAGTCTGCGCCGTACGCGCGTCACGCTGCACCTTCAGCAGGACCTCGGGGTCAACCTCGCCGGCGCCGCGCTCGCGCTCGACCTGCTCGAACGTATCGAGGAACTCGATGCGCGGCTGCGCCGAACGAGATGAGCCTGGTGTTCGCAACCCGACTGTGCAGCGCTCACCTGGGCAGTTGTCCCTGGCGGGCCCGTTCCTGACGCGCTACGGCCGCTGTTCCCGGACAAGCTCCTAGGGGCTACTATGGGGTTCTCAGTACATTCGACTTGACGACCCTGTTCGTGGCCCTGTCGATCAGGGTGATATAGATCGATGATGGCGGCGCGGAACCCAGTGGCATTGCAAACCACAGACGATCCAGATTGTCTGGTGTACCCAATGCGCAGAAACCGTAGATCCTTGCACTGATCTCCCCGTTGTAGATGTGGACCCAGGTTCTCGACGGGTTCGGGTTCTTGCCGCAAGGGCCGTACTCGGTCGTTGCGGCGAACAGCCGCGGGTCGTAGTCAGCCCGGTTGGTGACTTCAAAGCGGTAACGGGTGTAGGTGTTACCGTCGGAGCCTGTGTAGTTCCCGAATGGCACCGGCGTCACCCAATCGATTTCCTGATTATATACGTGTCTAAGCTACGCCCCAGGGCAACTCGCACGCTCGGATGGATCTTCGAACCACAGAATCAATGGCTTACAAAAACGTCGCTGCTGGGTTCGTCAGCTGATTCTGGCATACATCCGAGATCCACTCGAACACTGTTTTCTGGCCAAAATATTTTTCTTTGTAATTCAAGTCGTTATGGAGATGAAAATCGCTGAAAAACTGGCTTAGACACATAGGTAATCAGGTTAAGAAATGGCTATTTCGCTCGGGAGATTTTTAAATGACTGCCTGCTTCAGATTTTATGAAGCGAGCAGTAATTCTGGATCTTTCTCTCTAATGATGTCGAAAAGGATGGAGATCCAATCCTTCGC
>JAYEJW010000405.1:0-1820 GCA_034716535.1 Pseudomonadota bacterium | reverse complement strand
CGCGAAGTGCCGAAGCTGTGGCCCCGGAGCGGGGCGAACCGGGGCATAAAGGCTGTCGCCGAGCGGAAGGCGAAAGGGGGACTGGGACGTCCCGTTTCGCATCCTGAGCACGGCGACACTCCGAGTTGTTGTCTCCGTGCGAACATTAGGTCGCTACGGACGCCGTATCCGCGGAGCGGCGTTATGAGTTGGCGTTCTGCGCCATGGCAGCGGGTAACGCGGGCCGATGTATCTTGGGGCGGGGCGCTTTAGACGGATCGTTCTTGGACGGCGCGGCGAAGCCATATGCCGGCAAGCCCCGACGATCCGGGGCTTGGGTTGCGTTGGAAGTCGTTTTTCACTCGACAGGGCTGCGGTCCTCCCCGCGTACCTCATCCATTTCCTACCTGCCTCTTGGCGAACAGCCGGCGGAGCGCATTGCTGACTCCGCCCCCATCGTCAACGCCCTTAGGCGATTTCTGTCAAACAACATACCCGCGTGCTTGTCTTTCTGTCCGTCTTCGGCGTTGCACCGGCAGTGGCATAGCCCTGCTATGCGCCTGCCGGCGCGCCTTGAATACGAATCAAGATCCTACGCGATCGGGTAGGTTCTTTTCCGTCGATCGCCTTAGTCCTCGTTGAGGGCGGCCCAGGTCATGGGGCCGACGATACCATCCGGTACCAGGCCGTTGTCACGCTGGAACTGGCGCACCGCGGCCTCCGTCTTGGGACCAAAATCGCCGTCCACCTTGATTCCGAGAGCCGCCTGAATCCGGTTTACCGTGTCGCCCTGGGCGCCGCGCCTCAGCGTGGGTCGCTGTTTGGAATCCTCCCTCGGAATCGATACAGGAGGAGCAGCGCTACCGTCCATGATGGATGCGACCTTGACACGAAAGGTGCTCATGTTGAAGGTCGGGTCGATCTTGAAACCTCGGGGCAATCGGTATTCCTTGTGCCCGCAGCACATGATGGGGTCCGCTCCGATGTGCGTCAGAATCGCGGCGACGCCGCGGGCGTACGCATCCATCTGCACCTCGGGCCAGGGAAAGTCATTTTTCGGCCCGGATGTGAGCCCGGTGTTCTCGGCCTCGATGCCGATAAAGCTGCTGTTGCCGCTCGTAATGCCCTGCCATTTCCCCCTGCCGGCGTGGAAGGCACGGCCGGCCGCCACCACGAAGAAGGTACCGTCGCGTCCGAGGCAAAGCTGGGAAAGAGGGCCGCTGAGGTTGCTAGTGCCTTCGGTCACGACCCTCAGACTGGGCATATTTCCGCTTCGTGGCCCGGCGGTATGGTGGCAGATGACGCCCTTGATTGTCCCGACATCGCCGTGACCCCGGGTTTTCCACCCGGGCTGTTCGGCCACTTTGAGGCCGGCATCTTTCAGCACTTTCGGTAACCATGTCACTAAAAATGCCATGTCAAGCAACCCCCCCTTCAGCGGCTGGTAAATCCTCGTCCAGTGTCGCGTCGATGTCGTCGAAATCGACGTCGCATCCGTCCGCATCGTCTTCCTCGTCACGAAACTCCAGGCCGCCTACGGCCATCGGTAGCTCATCGTCCCTCGTGGATTCGGCGTCGTGGAATTCGATGTCGCAACCATCGATCTCGTCTTCGTCCCCATCGATATCAGCGATTCCGGTATCTGCTGTCATATCCGTGTCCTCTCACTTTTGTGACTTTACGTCGGCATACCAACGCCATTGGTGTCTGGGCGGAATGGCACTGAATTAAGCGCTGAGTTTTTGTAAATCATAGTGTTACGAGTATGAACCCGCATCAGAATTCAGCGCTGCTTTTTCGGGTGGCCATTTTTCCTGATCTCCTCCCGCGCGACCTCTCTC
>JAYEJW010000404.1:0-1831 GCA_034716535.1 Pseudomonadota bacterium | reverse complement strand
ACGTCGTTGGACAACTTGCGTGTGCCAGCATCTTTGCGCCGGCGTCGGTTGCCGCGAGATCTTGCCATATCAGATTAAGTTTGTCTCGTAATACTGTGCTTTTTCAGGGCAGGGTCTGAACGGTTACGAACTGCTTGCTTGCGTGCATCAAACCGGCTAACTCCTGAAGCATAGGTAAACGCTAGTACCAACCCCAATACAGCGAACATGGAGCTCAGTACAACACCGCCGCCACCGGACTCCGCATCCTTCCAGGCCTTGCGGCTCGCAAGCCCTACGCGGTAACCTGATTCAAGTGCACTCAACAGCACGACGAGAAAAATCACGCCAACAATCCAGATGGGCAAATAATAAAAGATAGATTGTTCCACTATGGGCCTCTAACTGGGTAACTTAACGACCGCCTAGATTAGTCGGGTTGCCTTGAGCTACCGTGACAACACCGCCATCATAAACAGGGCGAGAGGGTCAAGTTTTTCCTTTTGACGCGCCAAAAGGAAAGCCCCCTGCTTGCTAGTTTCTTACGCGATGCCAACACCTTGCTTTATGGCCAACGCAGCGGCTCCTGGTTCCACCTGTTCGCCGCCAAGGCGCCGACGGAAATCGCCGAGTCCGACGATCGCTGGATCATCCCCTCGTATCGGCGAGCAAGCTCGCAATACGGTCTGCGCAGTATCCCACGTCTTTCTTGACGTCCGTCTCCCAAAATCTCGCTACCAGCCAACCCGTCCGGGCAAGCTGTGCATCATTCTTTCGATCCCGCTCCCTGTTGTATGAGATCTTGCGCATCCAATAGTCGGCGTTGGCGCCTTTGGACAGTTTCTCTTTCCTGGCTGCCCAATCACGACCGTGCCAGAAATCGCCATCGACGAAAATAGCAACCTTGCGCTTGGGGAAGAAGATGTCCGGCTTCCCCGCCAGATGCTCGGCGTGTAGCCGGTAACGCAGGCCGCGCTTCCAAAGCTCGCGACGTAAAGCCAGCTCTGCGCCCGTATCCTTCTTGCGATTGCGCTGCTTGACTCGGGACGCTTGGGGCGTCGCAGGTCGACAGTCCTTATAGCTTGGCGAAACACGCCCCTTGGACGGGCGACTATCGGAGATCGAGGGCATGAACGAAGGCTCTTAAAGGACTTGCCGTCCAGCGTTCGTCCAGGCGAACGAGGTTGCTCAGGCGTCCACGGCAGGTCTTATGCGGGGCAAACAAATCGATAGTCGCGAACTGAAACTCCCATTTCTCCGTACAAGGGTGGAGGCATGCGGCCACGAGATCGAATTCGTCGGGCCGATAGAATCGCGTACAAGGATCCGCTTTGGATGCTCGCGTACGTTGAAAATCGACGGGAATGCCGCCGTCGGCGTTACGCCGTCGCAAGACGTTCTTGCACTCGATGAGTAACGGACGTCCTGCGTGAAGAGATACCTTGAGATCCGGCTGACCGTCTTCCTCGATCCGGATGCACTCTTTGACTTCAGGCAATGCCCGCAGCTGGCCTTCCAGATGTGCCTCGGCGACCCAGCCCCGAACCGCCATTTTCAAGCGTGGTGCGCTCTGGATCAGGTCGAGCACTTCGTGCTCATCAAGCTCAAACTCAAGCGACAGCGCATGGATTGCAGAGGATCGCGATCCGGCGAGTGGCGAGTCGGCTTCGCCCGATCTTGGCTTTCCAATCGTGGGGAGCTTTTCGGCCAACAATGCCCGGTGTCCGGTGGAGAGGCCCTTGGCCGCTCGCTCGAAACGAACGTAGCGCAAGAAATGCTCGGGGGTCCCACCGACCAAAGTCTCGACGGGCTCGTCTACGCCGCTGGTACGTTTAGCCCTCTCCCATGCGAA
>JAYEJW010000403.1:0-9286 GCA_034716535.1 Pseudomonadota bacterium | reverse complement strand
CTACGAGGTCACGCGGCGTTTCGATGACTCGCCTATCGACGCCATCGAGATCAACATCTCCTGCCCGAACGTCAAGGAAGGGGGTGTGGCCTTCGGCAACGATTTGCGGATGTCGGCCCAGGTCGTCGCCGCCTGCCGAAGGGCGACGCAAAAGCCCCTGATTACCAAGCTATCACCCAACCAGACGGACATCGCCGGCAATGCACGGGCCTGTCTGGAGGCGGGCTCCGATGCATTTTCGGTTATCAACACCCTGATGGGTATGGCCGTCGACGTTGAGAGCCGTACGCCAATCATCGGTAACAACCAAGGCGGACTTTCAGGACCAGCCATCAAGCCCATCGCACTGCTCAAGGTGTTTCAGGTCTACCAGGTCTGCCGCGACCACGGAACGCCGATCATCGGTCAGGGCGGGATAGCCGGCGCGGAAGACGCCCTGGAGTTCCTGATCGCGGGCGCCAGTGCCGTCGGCATCGGCACAGCGCTCTTCTACGATCCGCTGATTCTCCCGACCCTGAACCAGGGCATCTGCGACTACCTGGACCGCCAGGGGGCAAGCAACGTCTCCCAGCTGACCGGCAGTCTACGGCTGCACGGGCAGGAGGCCCCAGCCTGCGGTTGTTGAGGGATTGGGCACCCGAATGGGCACGTAACGGACACCCTGACCGGCTTGTGTAGGAAGGCTTACACCGGTTGACCGAAGGTGCGTCCTCCATGGTATATTAAGAATTCGGCATAAACTTAACAGGCCGTCAGATTCAAGAACCACTGGCTGTTGGGAGAGATCCATGAGCGACATCGAGGCTTTGAAGAAAGAGAAGCAGGAGTTGATCGACAAGATGCTCGGTATGCAGAAGCAGTTTATCGAGTACGAGCACGAGAACGGCGTCACCGGTAAGGACTACTGGGCTTCGCAGGAAGGCCTCCTTGCCAACTATCGCCAGGAATACATGGACATGGCCAACCGCGTCGTGGATATCGCCCACGAGATCGTCGGTTCCGCGCGCTGAAGACGAGCGCCGGGGCCGCCGCTCGCGGCCCCGGCGTTCGGAGAAAGGCCCGTGCACTGCATGGGCCTTTTCTTTTTCGAGGGATCGGAAGGAAATCACTGATGGCGGCGCACCCCTGGGACGTCACAACGACCGAGGCGCGAGCGATTCAAGAGAGGCTCCGCCCTCTGGTGGTGACGCGAGACGACTTCGAAACCATCGGCACCGTGGCGGGTGTCGACGTGGGGTTCGAGGAAGGAGGCACCCTGACCCGCGCCGCCGTCGTGGTGCTCAGTTTCCCGGACCTGGAACCCTTGGACCAGGCCCTGGCCAAGCGGCCGACGCGTTTTCCCTATGTACCGGGGTTGCTGTCCTTCCGAGAGATCCCGGCGATCCTCGACGCCCTCGATGAGCTGAGGGTGCCCCCCGCGCTCCTGCTGTGCGACGGCCAGGGCTACGCGCATCCGCGGCGGTTCGGTCTCGCCTGTCACCTGGGTCTGCTCACCGGGTTGCCGAGCATCGGCGTGGCGAAGACACGCCTGATCGGAGAGCACGAGCCGCTGGACGAGAATAAGGGCGCATACGTCTGGCTGCGCCATCAGGGCGAGATCATCGGGGCCGTTCTGCGTTCTCGCGCAGGTGTACGGCCGTTGTATGTGTCGATCGGACACCGGGTTTCGCTGGAGAGCGCCCTGCGCTACGTCCTTGCGTGCGTCACCCGCTATCGGTTACCGGAGACGACCCGCCGCGCCCACCGGCTCGCGTCCGAGAAAAAGGGGTCATCGTCCTGACGCTCACCGCCAGCTCAGCGCTCATGGGGCCGGATGTGCTCGATGTACTTTGGGAGGTCGGCCATTTCCAGTCTGACCGTCTCTCCGTCGACGATTAGGCGCGCGTCCGAGTTGCGGAAGCGCAACTCGCAACGGGTCCGGCCCCGGCTGTCAAGCGGAATCGGGACCATGTCCCGGTACGTATAGACATTCTCGTCTATGTCCCCGCCGGCGCACACCAAGGGGCCCGACGGCAGCTCACCGACGGCTTCAGCACCCTCCATGATCAGCTCTCCGGCCTGCCACCAGCGCGTCCGCTCCACGGAACCTGTCATGGTCTTGATGATGAAGGCGCGGGAGAAGCGTACCCGCAGACACCCGTTCTGCAGGCTAATGGTATCGATCTCCGAACCCGGAAGCTCAATGCTGCTGCTGTCCATCAACTTGACGACTGTCTCCTGAAAAAAACCTGGCGGAACAAAGCATGGGGCCGGTCGCCCACTGTTTAAACCCAAGAACGGACACCCATAGCGCAGCAGCGCCTACGTTTCTCCAACGCTCATCATGCCGGTAGATTTTCTTCGCGCCCTTCGCGGCTTCGCGCGAGACTGTCTCTGTCTCTTGTTACGGGGTTAGGCGCGCCTCGCTAGGTTAGATGGCCTCTTTCCGGACCATGATGGCCACGCGGGCGGCTCATCAGATTCATGTATCCGAGTGGGTCGCTCTGAGCGGATCAGGCCTGCGCACTCAGGGTGCCGTCGTCTTCATCGCTCACGCCGCTATCGAGGTCGAGGCCAAGCTCTTTGATCTTGCGGGTCAGGGTGTTGCGCCCCCAACCGAGCAGGCGGGCGGCCTCCTGTCGTCGACCCCCGGTGTGCTCCAGTGCCGTTTCGATGAGTATCTGCTCGAATGCGGGTAACGCGGTATCCAGAAGGCCGGTCGTCCCTTCCTGCAGGCTGCTTCTCGCCCAACGGCGCAGGGCGCCCTGCCAGTGATCATCCGTGTCCTTCTCGTCGCCGAAGTTGGCGAGCTCCGGGGGCAGGTCCTCGACATGGATCTCCGTACTCGAGGCCATCACGGTCAACCAACGGGCCATATTCTCGAGTTGGCGCACGTTTCCCGGCCACTCCAGGCACTTGAGCTTCTCCGCTGCACCCGCCAGCAGGACCTTCGGCTCACAGTCGAGCTCCGCCGCCGCCCGGGCGAGGAAATGCCGCATCAACAGGGGGATGTCCTCGCGCCGCTCGCGAAGGGAGGGCAGGTGGATACGGATGACGTTCAGGCGATGGAACAGGTCCTCGCGGAAACGCCCTGTGCGGACGAGCTCCTCGAGATTCTGGTGGGTCGCGGCGATGATGCGTACGTCCACCTTCATCGGAGCGAGGCCACCCACCCGGTAGAACTCTCCATCCGAAAGGACTCGCAAGAGACGCGTCTGCAGCTCGGCCGGCATGTCGCCGATCTCGTCCAGAAACAGCGTGCCGCCATTGGCCTGCTCGAAGCGCCCCTCCCGGCGCGACTGGGCACCGGTGAAGGCGCCGCGCTCGTGGCCGAATAGCTCCGATTCCAGCAGGTCCCGCGGAATAGCCGCCATGTTCAGCGCGATGAAGGGCCGATCGGCGCGCGGGCTGTGGCGATGAAGCGCCCGCGCGACCAGCTCTTTGCCGGTACCGGATTGGCCGTTGATGAGCACTGTAATGTTGGAGCGCGCCAGCCGGCCGATGGCGCGGAAGACCTCCTGCATCGCCGGCGCCTCGCCGACGATGTCGGGCGTCTGCTCCAGGGGCTCCTCGACCTCCGCCTCGCCCTCCGCTTGTCGGCGGCAGGCACGGCGCACCTGGTCGACCGCCTCTTCCAGGTCGAAGGGCTTGGGGAGATACTCGAAGGCCCCACCGTGGAAGGCCGAAACAGCGCTATCCAGGTCCGAGTGGGCGGTCATGATGATGACGGGAAGACCGGGATGCCGCGCTGTGATCTGGCGCAACAGATCCAGACCGTCGATACCGGGCATGCGCACGTCCGATAGGATGACGTCCGGCTGCTCGCGCTGCAGGACCTCCATGATCCCCACCCCGTTTGAGAAGCTGGTGACATCCATGTCGGCCTTGCGCAGGGCGCGCTCCAGCACCCAGCGGATGGAACGGTCATCGTCGATGACCCATACGTTCGGCGCTCTACTCATGAGACAAATCCAGTGGCAGATAAACGAAGAACTGGGTCTTGCCGGGGCGGCTTTCGCACTCGATCAGCCCCCCGTGCTGGTTGATCAGCTCCTGGGCAATCGGCAATCCGAGCCCCGTCCCCCCGGGTTTGCCGGTGACCATGGGGAAGAAGATGCGCTCCTGCATCCGGGGCGGAATGCCCTCACCGTCATCCTCGACCTCAACACGCAGCACCAGTCGATGACGACGTTGGCCGATCGTGAATTGGCGAAGAACCCGAGTGCGCAGCAGGATATTACCGTTGCTGCCCGCAGCGTCCGCGGCGTTCCTCGCGATGTTGAGCAGGGCCTGTATCAGGCAGTCGGGGTCCGCCTTTAGCTCGGGGATACTGGGGTCGTAATCTCGGCTGACCCTGGGCCCCTGGGGCGATTCGGCCAGAAGCAGTCCTCGCACATGTTCGAGCACGTGATGGATATTTGTTCGCTGCTCTCTGGGTATGCGGTTCGGACCCAACATCCTGTCGACGAGACCCTGCAGGCGGTCGGCCTCGTCGATGATGATGCGCGTGTACTCGCGCAAGCCCTTGTCCGGCAGCTCCTGTTCGAGGAGCTGGGCGGCACCACGCAAGCCGCCCAGGGGATTCTTGATCTCGTGGGCGAGTCCCCGGATCAGCGCCTGAGTGGCCTGATGCTGGGAGATGAGGTGCTCCTCGCGGTTGATGCGCAGTTGACGATCCACTTGGGCCAGCTCCACGAGCAGGGCCCCCGGCGCATCAATCTGGTGCAGAGGCAGCACGGTGCAGTTCACCGTAATGGTGCGTCCATCGGCCGTCGCAATGTTCACCTCTCTTTCGGTGAACGGGTGGCGGGTCGCCAGCGCCTCACGGAACCTGGGTTCGACGGGTTGGCCGGGGCAAGACACCAGCTCTCCCGCCATCCGCCCCGTGACGTGGCGCGCGCTGACCGCCAACAGCATCTCTCCGGCCGGATTGAGATAACTCAGACGCAACTCGCCGTCGAACAGCAACACCGCCGTGCTCAGAGCGTCCAGAACCGTTTTTTCGAGGCTGGTCGTGCCCTGGCTTTGCATCGTCATGCGTAGCTCCTAACCACAACTCGGCGTGCTTTCCTTACGAAAGGATCCGCGGGCGCAGACCCTGAATCTGGCTACCCCGGACTCGTTCAGTATACAGGCAATAATTGAACCAAATTCTTGTTGGTTGTTGTCCGTCCCGCTGGACGCCCTGCTGGGTCCGAAGTCCCACCGAGTAGGCGTTTGGCTAGGGAACGAACCGGGAGCTCTCGGTAGCCTGAACGAAAAACGCCCCTTGCGGGGCGCTTTTCGAGCGTTTAGTTTTTCCAGCGGCTATCAGAGACTGTAATACATATCGAACTCCAGCGGGTGAGTGGTCATGCGAAGCAGGGTGACCTCGTCCATCTTCAACGCGATGTAACCGTCGATGAGGTCGTCGGTGAACACCCCGCCGGCCGTGAGGAACTCGCGGTCCTGGTCCAGACAATCAAGGGCCTGATCGAGTGCGTAGCAGACGGTGGGGATCGCCTTCTCCTCCTCGGGCGGCAGGTCATACAGGTCCTTGTCCATGGGATCGCCCGGATGGATCTTGTTCATGATGCCGTCGAGGCCGGCCATCATCATGGCGGCGAAGGACAGATAGGGATTGCCCATGGCGTCCGGGAAGCGCACCTCGATGCGGCGTCCCTTTGGGTTGGCCACGTGCGGGATTCGGATGGAGGCGGAGCGGTTGCGCGCCGAGTAGGCCAGCAGCGTCGGCGCCTCGAAACCCGGGACCAGCCGCTTGTAGGAGTTGGTGGACGCATTCGTGAAGGCATTGAGCGCCCGCGCGTGCTTGACGATGCCGCCGATGTAGTAGAGCGCACTCTCCGACAGGCCGCCATACTTGTCGCCTGAGAAGATGTTCTGGCCGTCCTTGCCCAGGGACTGGTGCACGTGCATTCCGTTGCCGTTGTCGCCGACCAAGGGCTTGGGCATGAAGGTGGCCGTCTTGCCGTAGGCGTGGGCGACGTTGTGAATACAGTACTTCATGATCTGATTCCAATCGGCGCGCTTGACCAGCGTTTCGAACTTGGTGCCGATCTCACACTGTCCGGCGGTGGCCACCTCGTGGTGGTGCACCTCGACGGGGACGCCCATCTCTTCCATGGCCAGGCACATGGCGGCGCGCAGGTCGTTGAGGGAGTCGACCGGCGGGACCGGGAAGTAACCGCCTTTGACTCCCGGACGGTGACCGATGTTGCCGTCCTCGTAGACGCGCTCGGAGTTCCAATCGGCCTCCTCGGAGTCGACCTTGTAGAAGGCCCCGCTCATGTCGGCGCCCCAGCGCACGTCATCCAGAACGAAGAACTCGGGCTCCGGCCCGAAGAAGGCGGTGTCGGCGATGCCTGTGGACTTGAGGTAGGCCTCGGCGCGCTTGGCGAGGGAGCGGGGGTCGCGCTCATAACCCTGCATGGTGGAGGGCTCAAGAATGTCGCAACGGATGATCAGGGAGTTCTCGTCGGCGAACGGGTCCATGACGGCCGTGTCGGCAGCGGGCATCAGCACCATGTCCGACTCCTGGATGCCCTTCCAACCGGCGATGGAGGAACCGTCGAACATCTTGCCTTCCGTAAAGAAGTCATCATCGACGACGCTCGCGGGCATCGACACGTGCTGCTCCTTGCCGCGGGTGTCTGTGAACCGAAGATCAACGAATTTTACTTCCTGTTCTTTGATCATCTTCATGACATTAGAGGGCATGTGCTTTTCTCCGAAGGTTGCCTTGGTTGTAGTGGTGTCGTCGAGCCGTGGCTCGTGGTAAAGCTTTTCGGTCCAGACCGCGTTGTCGATACGGACGCTCCAGACTCATCAGCATAATACGTGCCATCATTCTTGACGGCCAGCACTCGATCCTCGCCAAGTGCGGCCGGGCGAAGCAGCTGGAATAAAACATGCGAAATCATGTAATTACGAGAATATATCGACATTGGTTGGCAGGTGCCCGGCACCCAGACCGCGAGGGATTCAGCACCAGAGTTGTGCCTGAACAGAGGCCCTACCCGGGCGTATGCTGGGCAGAACGCACCCGTATAGTGCATGGCAAATGGTAGCCGCGCTATTTTGGTGCGGTCTAACCGAAGTAGACAGAGACCCGATTGAAGACCGGATCCTGCTGTACAGCGGACTGAAGGCGCGCCGCAAGCAGTTGGGCCCGTTCCCGGTCGCCGCCGCAGACTTGGAGCGGAAAGAAGATCTCGACGTCGATCCGGCCACTGAGGTAGTGCAGGTTCGTGCGCTGCCGGTAAGCTGCCTCGGTGATTCCCGTCCAATGCCGCTCCAGCCTCGCAAGGACCTCAGACCGCAGGGGTAAACCCGCGCAGGTCGGCGCCGCCTCATCGTCCTCGGGATCGATATGGACGGTTACGTCTGTAATCTCGTCGATCTTTTCTTTGAGTCGCTGCTCGACAAGGACACTGATGATGTGCCCCTCCGATACGCTCAGGCGCGGATCGACCAAGACGTGGACGTCCGCGGCGGCCTGTCCGCCTTGCTTTCTGGTACGCAGCATGTGGATGTCACGAACCCCGCCTACGGAACGGATGGTCGCCTTGATCTCGGACACCCGATTCTTCTCGAGCCCGGTATCCACCAGCTCACGAATCGCCTCCCCACCGAGCTCCCAGGCGATCTTCGCGATCATGACGGCAACGACGATCGCCGCGACCGCGTCCAGATAGGGAAGACCGGCCAGCGTACCGGCTACGCCCACCAAGACCACGACCGATGAGATCGCGTCGGAGCGGTGGTGCCAGGCGTTGGCTCGCAACATATCCGAGCGCACCCTCCGCGCATAGCCGAGCGTCCACCAATACAGCCACTCCTTGATCAGGATGGACGCCAACGCCGCGAACAGGGTGAGGGGCTCCGGGCGCAGCAGCTCTTCCGGCGAGAACAGGCGCTCCCCCGCATCCCAGCCGATACCGATCGCGACGAGAACCAGAAAGAGCCCCAGCGCGAGGGTGGCAACGGTCTCGAAGCGACCATGTCCGTAAGGGTGCTCCGGATCCGGCTCCTGACTGGCATGATGCCCGGCATACCAGACCAGGACGTCCGACAGCAGATCAGAGAGAGAATGGACGCCGTCAGCGACCAGTGCCTGGGAGTGGCCGAACCAGCCGGCCAAGATCTTCACAACGGACAGGAGTAGGTTGGCGACGCCGCCCACCACGGCCGTGTGCGCGATGGCGCGGGATCGTTCCCGAAGCAGTTCCTGGACCACGATTCGTTAGTCCTCGGTTTTTCCGACGCGCAGCACCACCGAGTATTGCCCGTCCTCGCTATAGGTGGCAACGACCTCGTGTCCGTTGATACGGCACCAGGCAGGGATGTCCTGCAGCGCGCCGGGGTCGGTGCATTCGGCCACAACCAACGTCCCCGGGTCCAGTTGTTCCACCCGGTCCTGGACTCGGATCACCGGCAGCGGACACAGGAGGCGGCGGCAATCGAGGCGCTCCTCGCTCACAGTAGCCAGTCCTGAGGGATGTCCTGGGGAGCAAAGGGGGGCACGTCCAACTCGCGCGTGGATCCGTCCAAATCTTCGAGCTCCAGCCTAACAAGCGCGCCATTGCGCCCTTTGCTGTAGCGGGCCACCAGCCGCGCCGCCAGTCGGATGTCCGCTTCCGTCGGTGCCCCGTCCAAGAGGGCCTCGGGCCCGCTGTGGCTGAGCGGGCGAAGACTGATGAATCGCTTACGGTAGCCGCGGAGGAAACGGCCTTCCCCTTCCTCTCGGGCGATGATGACCTTGACGTGGGGTGCCAAGCGAAAATGTCTGCCGACCTTGAGCAGCATGATGTCGTCCAGCTCGTAAGCGCTGTCCCTGCGAGTGCCCCACAGATCCCTCAGCTTCACGGAATACTGGGGATCAGTCAGGAAGCAGCAGCCGCCCGCGGGCTGAGCGTAGCCTTCAAATCCAAAGTGTTCGGCGAGAAGCATCTGGGACTTGCGACTGCGGCCGGTGATGTCGAGAAGACGTTCCCGATCGACCCAGCCTTCTCGCTCTGGCAGAGTCGGCGGAAGACGCTTTGCGCACAGGGGACGAAGCAGCAGGTCCTCAGCCCCCGAGTCCCGCTGCACCACCGGCATGGTGTCCTTACGCTGGGATTTCGGGCGTTGGCCGATCACCTCTCCCGTGATGATGAAGTCGAAGCCGTGGTCCCGCATCCAGCCGAGGGCCTTGCGCACCATGAAAATCTTGCAGTCGAGACAGGGGTTCAGGTTGGCGCCATAGCCGTACACAGGGTTCAGTACAACCTCCTTGTACTCCTCGACCACGTCGACGAAGTGCAGCTTC
>JAYEJW010000402.1:0-9287 GCA_034716535.1 Pseudomonadota bacterium | reverse complement strand
GGAATCTCCTCGTCCATCTGCTCTCGCCCCATCAGTTGTGATGGGGCTGGATTTCAACAGATGCGGCTCAGTGTGTCCAGCACGAGTCGACTCCGACCCCGCTGAGATATGGGTAATGGTATGGCCTTGGGTATCTACTCTTCTCCGACTCGCATCCGGATGCGGGCGTGGAGATCACCGCCTTCACATAACTGCATTACTGGGCAGAGAGCAGCAGCCTGCGGGCCGAGGAAGTCCCGGTCAACCTGTTCGCGATCGATCCAGGGACTTCCTCTAGAGAACCATTCGGGCAGACGCTCATCGCCAACCTGTCGGCGGGGCGCCGGACTACGGTTCCCGCTACGGCTATGCAACCTAGCGCAACCGAGGAGTTTGAGTGAATCGCAACCTCGGCCAAAGGACTCGGCAATCCAAACGGCAGCATAACGAGCACGCTGCGCCGCCAGGCTTAACCCTTGGGACGCGGGTTGTGGCGGACCGCTACGAGTACCAGACCTCATCATCCCCCAGCTATCAGGTCGGCTTTCGGTCACTGTGGTTGATTTATTGCTGTGCCTGGAGGTCGGAAACGGGTTGGAACTTCGCCGGAGCGGTCATCGGTTATTGCCCGATAGGCAATTCAACCGCCCGAGGCGCGATACAGCTGGCATGCTACGCCCGGCTGGTGCGCTTACCAAGACGGTTGCGCTTCAGGCGGGGGCGATGAACGCCGGGAGCATCTGCAGGATCTCGCGCAACCCGGGTTCGCGCATGCGTTCGATGGCGGTCTCCAGGGAAACCCACTCGCGCCGGCGAAACTCTTCCTCCCAGCTCTCCAGCTCATGGGTGACGCGTAGCGGGTAGACCTCGACGGTGCAGGTGCCGCCCCATTTGTCGTACTGGTAGCGCCCTAGCGCAGTAGATGCCACCTCACCCTCGATCCCGGCTTCCTCCCTTGCCTCCTTGGCGGCGGAGGCCGCCGGCGTCATTGCCTGTTCACGAACTCCCTTGGGAATGACCCAGCGCTTTCCTCTGCGGGAGGTGACGGCGAGGACTTGGATGTGGCCGTCGCGCATGCGGTAGGGGATGACGGCAGACTGATCGTAGTAGTAGTCGGGTTTTGTGCGCATCGCGGTCCATGAGCGGGTAGGCGGGAGTCGGCGGCGTCAATCGGGCTCGATCTCTCGCGGTCGGGTGATGGAAACGAGCTGGGCGACCCCGGGTTGCAGGTCGCGCCAGATATCCGGCATCTGCAAACGTGCCACCGCCGCGGTGGGCAGCACCTTGGCGTCCTCCAGCGGCGCCGGACTCTCTCCGCACAGGTAGTGCGCCAGTTGCTCCAGCCCCGGATTGTGCCCAACGAGCATGACACACCTCGGGCGCTCGCTTACATCGGCCAGCACCTTGAGCAGTGTGCCCTCAGTGGCGGCGTAGACCCGGTCCTCCCAGCGGATGGAGCTCTCGGCGATGCCGAGCTCGTCGCAGATCTTTACCGCCGTCTGCACCGCCCGCAGGGCCGGTGAGCTGACCACGAGGTCCGGCGTCAGACCCTGCTTGCGCAGCCAACGCCCGACACGCGGGGCATCCCGCTTGCCGCGCTTTGCCAACGGCCGATCGAAATCCCAGACCGCGTCGGTGTCCCACGCTGATTTGGCGTGGCGCTGAATGAGCAGCGTGCGCGTCATTACCGATACCTCAGAGGAACTGGCACGGATTTACCGCGACTGAGTGGACTCGGGCACATCGAGGACCCCCCGTCAATCGCCTCCCGGCGGCACTCTTCAAGAAGCTGCGTGCCATCTCCGCGGAGGTGGTGATGGCAGCACTCCCGCGGAGGCAGTACCGCAAGGTTAACGCCGGCCGATAGGGCTGTAAACTGACGCCGGGCCCGCCTGGAACGCAGCTTGACAACACGGGAAACAAGACCCGAATTTAGCAGAAATAAATGCCGTTCTAACTGGCGGCGGCACAACAATCATTCAATTCATCCCCACCCGGGCGGAGCACGAGGAGTTGATGAGCGGAGGACCGCGCTACGGGACTCCCTCGTTCACCGGCGGCGCGCTCTACCGCGCAGTCCCGACGGACCGGTCTCAGGTCATCTCTGCTCCAGGCCGGATGGCGGTGCACGCAGGCCAGGACCACGGGCCAGGGCCAGGGCCAGGGCCAGGCATCCCATTAAACATGCGGCGAGAGGCGAGCAGATCTCGTCGTTTCGCTCCCGTGCGACTGTCCGGAAAGGGTCGAGTCCAGCCCTTCGGCATCCAGCAGCCGTTCGAATCGACCCGATGGGCAGGAACCGGCCAGGAGTTGACGGTCGAGGCAACCCCGCCGAACGGTAGCTCCACTCTGGCAGCGGTCATTCACTGGCAGGTGGGGGAGGTAGACGTCGCGCCCAGGCCATCGCGGCCCGGCGCCCGACGTCGGTTTTCGGCTCGTCGGTGACGTGAGCGCCGGCGCCCCGGCCCATTTACCGGACGTGAGCGCGCAGTGGGCTGTTGGGCGCACACACGCCGTTCTAGCGGGTGAGGTTAACCCGGGGTTTGGGTACGAAGGCCGTCAAGCGAGCGATGACAAATCGGCAGGATTGCCGATTTACACAGCAGCAGGCTGCCCCGCCAGGGGTGGGGTACTGGGATGTGCCCCATGCAATCCAACGGTTCGAACACCACATGCGTGGTGCCGTACTGGTACGGGGTCTTGAGCCGGTTACGCACCCGGCCCTGCGCGGTGAGCAAGGGGGCCGAGCTGGGGGAGAACGTTTTCGCTTGCTGTCTGGAAAGACCCGCTTGCCCGTGGGGGTCACGCCAGATGCGCTCCGGCGTCCATCCAGGGACGTTCAGCGTTGGAGAAACCGCCCCAACTCTTATTCAACGCCTTCCTGATCGCCTTCGCCTGTTTGCCGCGCTCGTTGACCAGTCTGCGGGCATAGCGCGTGAGACTTCGATTCTTCTTACCCTTTAACAGGTCTTTCTGCAGGTCGGGCATCACCGCCGTGTCGTGCAATGTCCCGAGCAGGTCCTGCAAGGCCTTGAGATGGCCGACAAAACCCTGCATCGGCTCTCCATAGAGCGGGGCAAAGAATTCGGCCCCATAGCGAAGCTTTTTGCAGTCAATGCGTAATCGATGCAGGGCCTCGCTCTCCAGGCTCTCGATATCCCTGCCGTCATCCAGGACGCGGGTCCGCTGGCGGTCCAGCACCTCGGACGCAAAGGGGATTACGTTGCCCTCCAGGACCTCCCTCTGTTCGTCCGAGCGATCCACACGCCATCCCTGGGTCTCGACCCAGTGGCGGAACTCATCACAGATCTTCCTGTAGCGCTCTCCCTGGATAAAGTCCGCTGCCTGATCGTATGCCCTCTCTCGATGCTTCATGGCAAGTTTGCGCATCTTGCCCCTCCGTTTCTTGCCTTTCGAAGAGAGGTTCTCGGCAATATAGACATCCAGGTCCCGGGCGCGGTCGAGGGTCTTGGCCGCCCACCGCATCTCCTTGAAAAACGAGCGTGTTATCTTGCGGGGAATTGCTGGCCGGAAGACCGCCAGCGCCGAACGCATGCGCCGGAGACAGACCCGCATCTGGTGAATCCCTTCAGGATCTTCGCCGGCGAGCACAACGGGCTCCCACTCTCGAGTCGTGACCAGATTGGTTCGCAGAATCTGCTCAAAGGCCTGCTCCACGCTCTGGTCAGGGCTGACGAAAGTCTCTTTCTGCTCTGCCATTTTTCCCTCCTCCTTTGGTATGCCCGAAAGGTGAAAACAATGACCTGGCGCCAACTACGGGTGGAGTGGCTGGATACGCTATAAATTATAGTCCCGCTGCGAAGCGGACGGTCGGGAGTGGAGACGCGAAGGGCCGGAACGGGTCGGGAACTGCCGTACCGGATCGGTGGGCGTGCGAGGCGGGTGAAAAAATCCTGACAGTCGGCTCCGGCAAGCCGCTCATGTCCGTTGTGGGTCGACAGAGGGCTATTGCGGCGTAGCAATTGATGCGCCACCGCATCGAAGGCAGGATTCGTCTCTGTTCGGCCAACAATTCCTGCCGTCGCCGTCGTCGAACTAACCGTCAGGTATGCGCCACGCATTGGTCGCCGGGGCAGAACACGCCGATACCGTAGGCCGCGCGTCTGCGTAAGTTGGCTGATCATCAAATCGATTCGCCATTGTCGCGCTCTCGGGGGTCGTCGTGCTCAGGATCCGACACGGTATTTCCCCGTCGTCCGTTCGCTTTGCGCTCGGCGACGGTCTTTTTGGCCCCTCTTCACCCTGCTTCGGGACCTTCGACCCCTTCGCCACGGCGGCCACAAGCGAGCACCGATGCTCGGGGAGGACTATCCGCCTCGTGCTTCGCACTTCTTGGGCGGGAAGCGAAGCGTTGTTCCAAACGCTCCCCTGAGCCTCCCGGTGCCTCCAAACTCCACAGCCATTGTATGCGCTTGAGGCGGCATTGAACGAGGGGTATGTTTCGAGGTGTCCGGATGTTCAGGCGCTTACTCTGAGCTCGCACGCGGTTGGTCTTACGCCGTAACTTACCGCCACTACCACGAGGATGGGCTATGTATCAGGCACCGAAACAGAACGACGCGCTGGGGACCACCAATCGGGGAAACGCGTGCGAGTCCGGTCTGTGCACGCTGTGCACGGCTGACTGTAAGGGCAAATGCGAAACCTGGCTCTCCTCCCTGCTTGGGCGCAAGCTCCTCTACCCGCGCAACTTCGGGAACTCCACGGCCGGCTCCGCCAACATCCTCGCCGAAGGCGTCGGATATCATGCCCTGCGTATACAGGGCTATGCCCACGGAGCCCAAGGGCTCGATAGCCGCCTATCGAGCTGCGCGGACGACCGGATCTTCACGAATGTCGACATCGAGACGTCTTTCGGCCAGACGATCAGGACGAAATGTCGCGTACCGATCATGACCGGTGCCCTCGGCTCCACCTTCATCGCGGCAAAGTACTGGGATTCGTTTTCAGTCGGCGCCGCGTTGTGCGGCTTTCCGATCGTGATCGGAGAGAACGTGGTGGGCGTCGACACCAAAGCCGTCATCGACAACGGCAAGACCAAGTCCGCGCCCGAACTCGACCGGCGTATCCAGACATTCCTCCGTTACTACGACGGGTACGGCGGAATCATCGTACAAATAAACGTCGAGGACACCCGCAACGGCGTGGCCGAGTACCTCATCGATAAGCACGGCGATCAGGTCATCATCGAGCTCAAGTGGGGTCAGGGCGCCAAGGACATCGGCGGTGAGATCCAGGTGGCCGACATCGATTATGCGTGTTTTCTCAAAGAGCGCGGTTACCTTGTCGACCCGGACCCGGCCGATCCGATCGTGCGCAAGGCGTTCGAAAGCCGGGCGATTACCAGCTTCGCCCGGCACAGTCGCCTCGGCGCTACGGATCTGAGCGCGGTGGAGCAGGTCCGCGAGGCCTTCATGGACGAGGTGGCGAGGCTGCGCAAGCTCGGCTTCCAGCGCATCTCGCTCAAGACCGGCGCCTATGGCATGGAGGCCCTGTCGATGGCAATTCGCTTCGCGGCCGACGCCAAGCTGGACCTGCTGACCATAGACGGATCGGGCGGTGGGACGGGCATGAGCCCCTGGAACATGATGGACCACTGGGGCGTGCCGTCGCTGCCGCTGCACGCAAAGACGCATGAGTACTGCCAGATCCTGACCGATCGTGGGATTGCACCACCGGATATCTCGCTAGCGGGCGGATTCGCCAGGGAGGATCACATCTTCAAGGCCATGGCGCTGTGTGCACCGTATTCGAAACTGGTTTGCATGGGTCGCGCCCCGATGATTCCGGGTTTTCTCGGCAGCAACATCGAAGGGGTATTCAAACCGGAGCGACGCGCGGCGATCTCCGGTCACTGGGAGCAGCTGCCGTCCACGGTCAAGAACATCGGCAAGTACCCGGAGGAAATCTTTGCAGGTTGGGAGGCCGTCCGCGAGAAAGTGGGTGACACGGAGATGGATAAGATCCCTTTCGGCGCCATCGCCATGCACGGTTACGCGGACAAGCTCGCTTGCGGGCTGCAACAATTCATGGCGGGGGCGAGGAAATTCGCGCTAGACCAGCTCTCCCGAGAGGACCTGATGGCGGCCAATCGGGAGACGGCGGAGGTCGCAGGCATCCCGTACATGACTGATGCCGGGGATGATCGCGCGATGGCGATCCTACAGCGCTGAACGCCGGCACAGAAAACAGATCGTAGGCTTTCCAGCGGACCGGACTCGCGCTTTCTCCGGGGATCGGCTTGGGCTCGTTGGACGCGTCGGAGAAAAGGGTCACATGATTAGAGACTGGTCGGACGAATACCTCACCGGCATTGCAGAGATCGACGGACAGCACCAAGGGTTCTTTGAGGCAGCGCATCGATTGTATGACCAGATCCTCAACTGCGAAGGCGAACACGGAGTCGAAGAGGCCGTCATATTTCTCCGGGATTACGCCGAACGGCACTTTCAGACCGAAGAGGCTTTCATGCGCGAGCATGAATTCCCGCTCTTGGAGGAACACAAGAAGCTCCACGACGCTTTCTTTGAGAGCCTGGAACTTTTAGTCGATGAACTTCAGGTTTTTGGGTCCAGACAGCACCTGGCTGATCGCGCGTTGGACGTTGCTCAGGACTGGCTCATCGATCACATCGCCGAGGAAGATATGCAGTACGCCATGCATGTTAGACGACGGCATGGAACACATTCGGCGACCGGCCGGACAGGATCGAACTGAACCGTTCTCTAGCTTCGGACCTGTCCGAAGCGGGAACGCGACTGCACGAGCCAGCATCGCAGAAAGCGAGCGGGTTTCGCGATCGAGATTCGGCGAGGGTCCGGCCAAGACGAACTAAGCTGAACTAAGCTACGGCACCGAATTCCCTGATCTCCTGGAGAACAGCCCTGATTTCAGGTGACGGTGCGATGCAGATGGTTCGATATGCGTCCACGATGGGGAGCCAATAAATCAAGGGCTTAGACGATCTTCGTCTAGGCCCTTTGTCTTTGAGTCACCATAAAGTCACCACCGGAACCGGTTTCGCCAGTTTCGCGCACGGCTCGCCCTGTACCATCGTGGTACATGTTCACCTCGTGGCCGGTCCTCTCGTTCGCGCGCGCTCACCAACCTCCGTTTGGAACGGAAGACGGCCTGGAGTTTTGATCGGCCACACAGAACAGTTGGGATATTGCGATACCATCAGAAGTTGGAGCATGAACCCCCCCTTGCGAGCTATCTTCTGAAGAGAAAAACATGGAGGTACAAGCAACCGGCATCCTCCTTGCCCTCCTCTTCCCCCTTGCCGCCCATGCCGGCACCTACAAATGCACCCAGCCGGACGGGAGCGTCACGTTCCAGCAGACGCAGTGCGCCGGATCTGCCGCCCAGAACGAACTGGACATCGACACCGGACCGCCGGCCGACCGTGCCGGCTCCAGGCCAAGCGACTACTACTCTATCGAGAACCAGATCAGACGTAGGGAAAGCGAACGCTCACGACTTAAGCGCGATGCGGCAGAGGCGCGCTTGAAAGATGCGCAAGCGTCGATGATTGAGAAAGAACGGGAACTCGATGACCATGACGACATCACGGCCAAATGTGATGTTTATCGAGGCATGGCGGCCCAAGCAAAGAGAATGGCGGATACTCTCAAGTTCGGGTCTGAGGGCAAACAGTGGCAAGCAAAGCACGATAAGTGGATGGGAAAGCTCAAGAAATATTGCATCGCAGAGTGATTATTAGATTTCGATCACAAAACAGATCCTGGGCGTCTGCACCGAGTCGCTAGATGTTGCGTGAGATGACCCGAGTGACACCTGAACAAACAACGCCGCTTAGTCCAACCCGCACAAGGAGACGACAAGGAAATGCTCATTCAACAGTTCAAAGACCTCGTGAATCAGCTTGTTACCCAACAGCAGGATCAACTATCCCAGAAGAATTCCGAACGCCGGAAAAAGATACTAAAAGATTCCGCAAGCAGAGGCTGGGATATACCGCCTGGTCACATATACGGGGAACTCGATGAGCTACAAGTGAAATCTCTTCAAGATCGAGGGGACATCGTTTGGAGAGCATTAGAAGAAACGTTGCGGGCTTTCGATCCACCGTACTATCCGGAACTTGCTGCAGAACTCAAGACCCTGGCAGAGAGTTTTTTTTCAGAGCATTTATGTGAGCCCCAAGATTATCTCCGTGGAGCGGGTTGGAAAGACCCTTGGGGAGAGCGTTCCGACGAAATTAGAGCGAACCAGCGACACGCCTTGGAGGGCGCTCGACGGTTTTCTCTTTATACACTGAAGACGAAGATTGATCTCTACGTAGCTGGAAAGCGAAGACAATCGCTTGGATGGGGTCGCATAAGAAACAGTATTGAGCTATTGGATGATAACGTTGAAATAGAACGTAATGTGTTTATTTGCCACGCAAGCGAAGATAAAGACGAGTTCGTCCGCCCGCTTGCGACTGCTCTACAACAGAGAAACCTCAACGTATGGTACGACGAGTTCTTCATAGAATGGGGCGACAGCATTCGCCAATCAATAGATCGGGGTCTTGCGTCCTGTAAGTTTGGCGTCGTTGTCTTTAGTCGCAACTTCTTCGAAAAAAAATGGCCGCAAAGGGAACTTGACGCGCTTTACGAACGAATGGTTGCTGGTGAGGCGAGAATGCTTCCTATCTGGCACGGATTGAGTGCTAACGAGATGCAAGACTGCTCACCATTGTTAGCGGGCGTCCGCGCGGAATCTTCGTCTCAGCCAATAGAAGAGCTCGTTATAAAAATAGAGGCGATGTACCATTCAGACGCGTGATACGTGCAGGCTGATCTGTACTCCGATCAGATTTTCGCTCGCATCCGCCCCGCGTTTTGGTACCGCGCAACCCCTGTCGCCGCCAGCATCGGCGCAAGGTAGTCAACGGCCTCCCATAGCGTCATCGGCACATACAGCGGCCCTACCCTGAACGAGAACCAAGCGCACCTCGAGTACGCGACATTCCGTCACGAGTACCTGATCGATCTGAATGCAGCACATGCGTGCATAAGGGCCGGGTACAGGGCGTAAAAGCGTAAAAGGGGGCCAGACCACCAAATCGGTGCGTCGGCAAAGGCCCTTGCTTGAGCGCTCCTTCGATGGTAGCGTCCTCTTCAGTACAACCGCGGTGCGGTTGGATGTCCGTCCGTTGCGGCCCTCCCGATTTAGCAGAAAACGTGGTCCGTCCCTGAGGTATCCCCACGAATCAGTCTCCCCAAGTCAATCGAGTACGAGTGCATCGTGATGACTCGACACCCATTGTTCGATGGACC
>JAYEJW010000401.1:0-9309 GCA_034716535.1 Pseudomonadota bacterium | reverse complement strand
GTTCAAGCACAGAATCTCGGTCCGTTCGGTGTTGGTGTGCTTTATACCCTCGCACGGGAGAATTGTCCAGAATGCGGGGTAACTTTGTGTTTAACTCCAGAATCTACGCGAGAACCGATTCGTCCTGCCACGCAACCTATACCCCCTTTCCCGCACTGAGAAAACAATGACGTTCGGCGTGCCCGGCGATGACAACGCCTTCGGCCGCATCGGAATCCGCGCCGTAAACCTGATCGGCGCCCCGAGTGCGGAAGAATCCGTCAACGGTTGCCGGAGAGGCTTCGGATGGCCGTTGCGGCCCCGATTGCGCGGCGGGATCGGACGGCATACCCTACACCCTGTGGTCCTGCCGCTCGCTCGAGCGGTTATGTGTCGCCGAGGCTCTTGACCGGGTTCCCTGAGCGGTTCCGCGCAGCGATGCTGCCCTTGATTCACACAGATCGATCCGTCGTCAACGACGGGCCGCGCGTACGCGTGTCGTCCATGAGCGGAGGTGAGCGATGGAAGAAGCGCTGAAGGACACCATCTACCGCCAGCGCGAGGAGGTGGCGAGGCTATTGCACGAGCCGTTGGCGCAACTGGCTGACGAGTGCGTGTCCGCATGGGGCGATTCGGAGGGGCTTAACCGGGCCCTAATTACCGGCTTTCGGAGTATTCCCTCCTGCAGCTGCTTGTTCGTCGTCGATCGCGACGGCAATCAGGTCAGCGACAACGTATCCCGATCCGGCATCGTCGCGGGGCACGTCGGACGTGATCGCTCTCAGCGGCCGTACATGCGTGAGGCCGTCCCCGCTTGGGGATTCCTGCTGTCCGACGCCTATGTCGGTTTGCTTTCTCGCCGTCCTTCCCTGACCGCACTGCACGTGCTCCGTTCCGGTGAGCAGCTTCTCGGCTACGTTGGGGCCAGTTTCGACCTCAGGAATCTGCCCGTAAACGCCAGGCTTTACGACGAGCCCGCTCATTGGCTGCAGGTCAAGGGCGACCCTTCGATCAGGAGCACGGTTTTCCTCCAGACCCGCGTTGAAAGCCCAATGGACCGGAACATGGAGCAGGCCCTATCGATCATCGAAGAGCTACTCGTGGAACGCGGTGTGTTTCAGGGGCTGGTCCATTTCTCGAGCAGCCGGGTCACCGTCTGGACGGTTGACGACCCCTTTCGCTACCGCATCCTGGACCACGAGGCGCTCGCGGACCCGGACATCTGCCTCGTATACCCCCGCCGGACCTACCCGGATGAAGCGCGCATCCCAAATGACAGCGTACCCTCGATACTCAACGGTATGAAGGAGCTTCGCTTGATGGATGACACCTTCTATCTGCGATCGGCCTCTATCAACGTCTTCAACGGCATGGTCAGTCTGACCTTCTCCTGCGACGGAACCCACTATATGGCCTACGACGAGTTCTTGGCGAAGAGCCTGGAGTTCTGGATCGGCGAAACGGCTAACCGCCGGAATTGAATCAATCGAGCGTCCCTCGAAGTGCGGCGAGTCGAGATCTTGGAAGTCTCCAAGCGCAACCTTGGGGGAGTCTAACGGACAGCCGCCATGCGCCAGTGTCGCCGACGAGCGTTGGATCAACTATGTCTGAGCCTACCCCTCTCCGGGTAAGAACGACGAGATTCAGGAGAAGCGACGTTTGATTTGATCGATCGATTGTCACGGGCTGCTCGTCCAACCCTGTTCGATGCCGTTTACGAGCCTGGAATCTTCATATCCCTGATCCTCGCCAATCTCATGTCACCGGCTCTGTGGGAGTTCGGCGCCAAAGTTGAGAAAGCGTCCGACAGAGAGTCGCCGCAAGAAGGCGCGAAGAGCGGCTCAGAGCTTCTCATGGATGAATTACAACGCTACGCGAACCACCACCTGTTTCACGCGGCCCCGACGGACGTCCTTCAGATCTGGGGGATTCTGGATCTCCAGGAAGAACGCGAACGCCTTGGAGCCGAGACGGTGGACTATACGGTGCAGCTCGTTGTTTGGGATTTCGAACGGCGCAAAGCGCTCGGCTTGCTCGCCGAGAATCAGGATTTTTTGTCCGTCATCGCAAGTGGCAGATTCCCCGAGTATGAGTACTCGACCATCGATGTCATCCGGGCGCACAGGCGTCATCTGAACCGGAAGAAACACAAGCCGGCCGGGATCACCTCCTGCGCCGACGAGGCCACACTCATTGCTTCGCTCGCCTGTGCCTTGCGCGGTGTTTCGTTTGACGACATCGTCATCTTCGGGTCGCCGGTCCACTACACGACCTTCTTTAAACACGAGGGCAAGGCGTACTGGTTCAACGGCAAGAAGGAATACTTTGATCAGGACGCCTGGCGGACGCTCATAGGTACAGAACGTGCTACAAGCGCCCGGGAGGCAATCGATGCCCGTATCGTAACCCTCGACAGGATCATCACACCAAGAGGTCATTGTCTTCTGAATACCGAAGAATCCACGCTCGGACCGGAAAGCTTGGCGAGGCTGTTTCGAGACTTGCGTGAGTTTTTCACCGTATTGCCGGGAAAGCTTGCGAGCATCCCCGGGGAGCGGTTTCGTACGGCGAGGAATCGATTGGAGGGCCTCTCGTCGCAGCCCTTGGATCGGGCAGACAACGCAATCGAAGTGAGGCGGCAATTACGTGTATTGGCCGACCGGTACCCCGATTCCCTTCTGGAAGGGGCCTTCTACTGCGCGCGGGATCTCGAGGTCAGATACCCGCAAGCCTATCTGCACGCGGCTCTGCGGGGGCACAAGGCGCGGAAAGCCGCCGATGAAGTCGAGTGCCTGGAAGATGCGATCGGACTCGTTCAAAGGATCGAGGGAACCGAATCGATTTTTGCCGACCGCAACCGCATTGCGCTACCCGACGAGGTCCTGCTCTTTCGAACCGGCAACGACCGTGAACGGGCGCTCCTCCTCTACACGCTTCTACAGCATGCCCGCGGGGTTCAGAGTGCCACCGAGCAAGACGCCGAGTTGATCTTCACCGACACCGACAGCTTCGTGCGCTGTGGATCGACGCTAGTGAGTACCAAGAGCCTGTCCAAGACGGTGGAGATCCAAGGAGACGTCGTGCTTCGGATGGCCGTGTAGCGCAGATCGCATAAGACGAGCCGATTAGGCTCTTGATCGTGACCATGCCATCTTCCGGCAATTCGTTCTTTCCCATCTCCACCGCCCGTCCGCAAAGAGCCTCGTTATCAAAGGATTCCGTCACTCGTCGACGACCTCGACCACCGCCATCATACCGTTGTCTTCGTGCGCCCCAATGTGACAATGGGCGACGAACTTGCCGACGATGATGGGATCTCTGAAGTCGATGAGGACCTTCACCTCTCCAGGAACACCATCAACCTGATAGGGTATGTTGACTGTATCCTGGTGGCCGTAGAACTCTTGCTCCTCCCCGTTGATCTCGATCACCTGGAAGTCCGTTTGGTGAATATGGAAGACGTGCCATTCCGTCGAGACGTTCTTGATGGTCCACTCTTCAATATGGCCTACCGGAACGGTGAAGTCGACGCGGTTAATGTTGAACTCTTTCCCATTGACGAAGAAGGTGTTTCCGTCTGCGCTCTCGGAAAAGACGTAGTCTCTGCGTTTGTTCGGGGGCACGGGAAGGGACTCCCGGAAATCCTCCACCGGTGGGAATTGCCGTTTCCGGGGAAGCGGGATCCGTTTTGCGCTCGGTCCGGTTACCTGAAGCGTCGCAAGAGTTGCCTCCGGATACTGATCGCCCGCAGGTCCCGTCGTTACGGCAAGCGTACGCAACGCATAGACGCCCCGCTGACCTCCCCTGACTAAGAACTCCACGCGGGAACTGGGCGGCAAAAGGATCTCGTCTCGCACTCTGAGCTGGTTTTGCCTGTTCCCATCACGCGCCAGCTGAAACACGGCGTGTCCGTCCAGCTTCAATTTGTAGTAGATATCAGTTCCGATATTTCCGACCCGCCAGAATTGAAGCTCGTTCGGACGAATCTTCATGAGCGGATTGACCTCGCCGTTCACCATACGCGTGGTCCCGGCATTACTGTCGATCGGATTCGGGATCTTTCCGTCGTCCGTGATTTGTATGTCCTTGAGAAGCAAGAAGCGCTCTTCGATACCGTCCAGCTGCGGGAACGGGTCGAGAATCCCGTCTACGACGAGCCCGCCCGACATTCCGCTGAAGATTTGAAATTCGGTGTTTCCCTCCGTTGTCGCATTGGGATCGAGCTGCGGTTTGTGACCGTGGGGGTGGTACCAGAAAAGTCCTTGCGGATGGTTGTCTGGGACGAAGATGCTATAGTCGAAATGATCGCCCGGCGCTATCTGCATGAATATATTGTCTTGGCCGAGCTCAGGTGAGACATTCCAGCCGTGCGTGTGAATATTCGTCAACTCCGTGACCGGATTCTCCAATTCGTTCGAGAGCCGCAGATTGAGCGTGTCACCGGGGAGGACTCGTAGCGTCGGCGGGATATACAGCTCGTTATAGACTCGCGTAAGAACCTCGCGTCCGGCGACGGTCATTTGCTTTTTCTTTGCGACAAGCTCGGTGTCCAGCGATCCGTCTTCGCTGAATTCCTCAGGCGGATTGACGAATTCAGACTGTTCTGCAAGTGCAGAGCCAACGAATAGCAGTAGAATTCCCAAAGTCCCCAGAATGATTGGGCTACGCATGCTCATGATCCTCTCCGGGTAATTGTGGGTAACATCGCCAGAGGCTGCCGATTTCCATGGCAACCATACGGCGTTTCTCGCGGCTTGCTGCAAGAACTGGTTACCGCGAATCCTGTCAACGCCATCGCGCCATCCCGCGGCCGGATACTCGTGGCAGATCCCCCTAAGGTTCGTTGTACTCCGCCCCGTCCCCTTTGCGCAGGGTTGTGGATATATGAGAGGCCGGATCAGATCTGGGTGAGCTCAAGCCAAGCGTAGGACAGGGAGAGAGCGATTCAAGGACTGACTTTGTAAGGAAAGCGAACAAGAAGCCGACCAATGCCACTTCCGAGAGACGTGCCGTGCGATGACCGAGAAGAATCAGGGAGGGACTCATTTGGGGGATCAGCCTGGAGCTCGTCAGGCTCTCGCCCAAGCCCGTGATTCTGGCCGGCGGCCTCAACGCCGATAACGTACGCGAGGCGATTTCTGCGATAGGCCCGGCCGGTGTCGATGTCCACACCGGTATTCGAGGGCCCGGACGGGCGCAAACGGCGTGACTTGAGCGAGCGCTTCGGCAACGAGGCACAGGCCGGCTTCGCACGCGCACTTCGCTCCGACGCTGATGACTGATCCGACACTCGACCGGGCGACAGTCGACTCTCCCCTCACCGAACCCTTCGCCGGCGGTCGAGGGTACTCGTACAGCAGCGCCTAAGTTTCTCCAACAGCCATGATGCCAGTAGATCTTTTCGCGCCCTTCGCGGCTTCGCGTGAGCCTCTCTCTGTCTCTTGTTACGGAGTCTTACGCGCGCCTGTACTAGGGCTTTCCGGCGCGCCTCCCCTTCTTGGCCTTCTTCTTTGCGGCCGGCTGCACCTCTTCCTCTTCCGCGATGGCGTGGTACTTCTGCTTGATCTCGTCGATGTCGACGGTCGGCTCCGGAAACTTCATGTTGAGCGAGTCCAGGGTCTCGGTGACGATCCTGGAGATGGCGAGATTGCGAAACCATTTGTGATTCGAAGGAATGATGAACCAGGGGGCGTACTCGGTGCTGCACTTGCTCAGCACGTCTTCGAACGCCCCGGTGTAGTCATCCCAATAGGGGCGCTCCGCGTAGTCTCCCTCGCTGATCTTCCAGTGCCGGGCAGGGTCGTCGATGCGAACTTTGAAGCGCTCCAACTGCTCTTCCGGATCAATGTGCAGATAGAACTTGAGGATATGGGTGCCGTTGTCGTGCAGCATCCTCTCGAAGTGGTTGATATGCGCGTAACGCTTGGACCAGACGGTCTTGGGCACCAGATTGTGCACGCGCACCACGAGCACGTCTTCGTAGTGAGAGCGGTTGAAGATGGCCACATGCCCCCTCTCCGGGGCCGCCTTGTGGTAGCGCCAGAGGAAGTCGTGTGCCGCCTCCTCCTTGGAGGGCACCTTGAAGCCCGTAACCGTGCAGCCCTGCGGATTCATGGCGGTGAGCACGTGATTGATGGTGCCGTCCTTGCCTGCCGCGTCCCGACCCTGCAGGCAGATCAAGAGCGAACGCTTGCCCTCCGCGTACATGAGATATTGGAGGTCGTGCAGCTTCTGGTCGTAGGCATCGATCTCCGGCAAGGCCTGCTCATGGGATTCGTGCCGGTCCTTGAAGCCGGCGTCGACCTTGCCGAGATCCACCTTGCTGCCCGGCTGCACTCGGAATCTCTTCCTGTAGTTCATGGCGATCGCCTCCTCCGATGGAACCCTATCGGGTGGGTCCCACGATTGTTATTTGGCTGGGCTCGCCGCCGCGCCAAGGGAATGCCCTGACGCCCGCCGCTTGAGAAACCGCGCATACCATTTCGGATGTTGAGCCTCACCATGGGCGAGCGCTCGATAGATCGCCAGCTTCACCTGATCGAGCAGGAGCATCCAGGCCAGCAGGTAGAGCCATATCATCCCGATGAGAATCCAGGGGATCGGCGTCACCAACCAGCCGAGTCCGCACATCAGCACCGCCAGGATCTGGGTGCCGACCACGGCCAGGAACAAGGGCCTGGCCGGCCAAGGGCGGCCGACGAAGCTCTTGCGGGAGCGCACAACGAACAGCAGCAGATGTCCGCCCGCCACGAGCTGAAGGAACACGGCGGTCTGGATCTGGTCCTGGGTCAGGATCATCCAGGCTTGCCACTGCGGGTTGCTCATCCATTCCATGCCGATGAGCAGCAACCCGAAGGTCTGGGTCACCGCCAACAGCCCCATGAAGCTGGCGCCCAACAACATCCGCCGCATGTGCCAGCGCACCGGCTGCTTCGGCAGCAGGGTGTTGTCGTAAGCGATGGTCATGATCGGCACGTCATCGAGCAGCGCAAGCAGGATGATCATCACGGGGGTCACGGGGGAGAAGCCGAAGAAGATCGTCGCCAGCACCACCACGAACATGATGTCGAGGGTCATGGTCACCCTGAAAACGATGTAGTTGATGATGCGCTCGAAGATCCGCCGCGCCTCGTCGATGGCGTCAATGATCGTCGACAGGCCGGGAGCGGTGAGGATCAGCGCAGCCGCGGCGCGGGCAGCATCCGTGGCGCCACTCACCGCCACACCGCAATCGGCCTGCTTGAGGGCAGGGGCATCGTTGACGCCGTCCCCGGTCATGGCGACCACATGCCCCCGGTCCTGCAACGCCTTGACGATGGCGTACTTGTGCTCGGGGAACACCCGGGCAAACCCGTCCGCCCTCTCCACGCACTCCGTGATGCGCTCCGGCAGATGGCTCAGGTCCATCTCCTTTGTGAACAGGTCCGAGGCCGGCTGGAGGTGGGTGCCCATGCCCAGCTGCCCTGAGATCTCGCTGCCGATCGCCACGTCGTCGCCGGTGACCATCTTGACCGCCAGACCGTGCTCCTTGGCGCGCTGGATGGTCTCTTTGGAGTCATCCCTGGGCGGATCGAGCATGGACAGGATTCCGAGGAAGCGCCAACTCTTGCCGTCATCGTCGGATTCCGCCACCCCCAGCGCGCGCCTGCCTTTGGCCGCCAGAGCGGCCACCGCCTGTTCCGCCTTCGCCTTGGTATCGCCATCCAGGGCACAGAGGCCGATGACGACCTGGGGAGCACCCTTTGTAAAGCGAAGCGCCCTACCCTGCTCATCGGTGACGACCCCTTCGGTTCGCTTGCTCACCGGATCGAAGGGCACGAACTTGGTCTGTTTGTATCCGTCGAGCCGCTGCGGCTGCTTCAGAGCACCGATGACCGCCTGGTCGATGGCGTCATCGCTGTCTCTCTGGGAGGCCAATGAGCCGCCAAGGATGAGCTCGTCCGCCCCCACGTCGCCGAACAGGATCGGCTCCCCGAGGGTCAGTTGATTCTTGGTTAGGGTGCCGGTCTTGTCCGAGCAGAGGACGTCGACGCCGGCCAGCTCCTCGATGGCTTCGAGCCGCGAGACGATGGCCTTCTTCCTGGACAAGGCCAGGGCGCCCAGGGCATTGGTGACCGTCATCACCGTCGGCATCGCCACCGGAATGGACGCAACAAGCAGCACGAGGACCATGCGAAGGATGTCCGCCAGATCGTCCCATACCCAGTCATCCTTCACCACAACGTCCCGATACAGCTCGAAGCCGACCAGGAAGATGCAGAGGATGACCGAGAGTATGATGAGGAAATCGCCGATCTGGGTCACAGCCCTCTGGGAGTGCGAGGCCTTACCGCCGGCGCTCGCGACGAGACTGGCGGTGCGCCCGAAGAAGGTGTCGTTGCCGGTACCGATCGCCACGGCGGTCATTTCGCCCTTCTTCGCGATGCTGCCCGAGTAGCCCAGATCCCCTATCTTCTTGCTGACCGGCAAGGATTCGCCCGTCAACGCAGCCTGGTCGATGCTGATGTACTCCCCGGCGACGAACCGCACATCGGCGGGCACGACATCGCCGAGCTTGATCCGCACCAGGTCACCCGGAACGACCTCGGCGGCGTCGATGGCGGTAAGCTTCCCGTCCCGCAGCACCCGAGCCTTCGGCGCCATGCCCGCCTTCAGGGCAGCCAGGGCATCGGCGGCCTTGCGCTCCTGCCAGAAGCCCGACACGGCGTTGTAGACGAGCAGGACCATGATGATGCTGAAGTCCGCCCAGTGCCCCACCGCGACCGAGAGCAAGGCCGCAAGCTCGATCATCCAGGGGATGGGCCCCCAGAAATAGGCGAGAAATCTCTGCAGATTGCTGAGCTGCTTCTCTTCCAGCTCGTTGCGTCCGTATTGCTCGATCCGCTCTTTGGCCTCGTCAGAGGTCAGCCCCTGCGCCGAGGTCGCGAGTGTTGCATAGACAGTGTCGAGGCTGACCTTCTCGAGATCTTCTGAGGTTCCAGCACCTTCAGTCGCCGGTCGTTCGTCTTTCTTCATATCGGAGTTCCTCCCCGTCGAAAGGATAGACCATTCGCAGCATTCCTCGGCTGCGCCTCCTCCGGCCAACTGTTCCTCAGGCTTCTGGGACCCTTTCGGCGGAGGGCGGGAATGGGGCGCGGCCTATCGCCATCGCGTCCCCGTCGGAGCATTAGTCCCGGCGAATAACGTTCGACGCCGTCTCGCTCCCCATGAAGACGACCAGGATCCGGGCGGGCTTGTCCCCGGTATTCCTGCCTTTGTGCCAGACCCCGGTCGCTTCCATGAACGTATCGCCCTCAACCACCCGTTGAGTCCCCTGGTTCTCGTAGTCGA
>JAYEJW010000400.1:0-9323 GCA_034716535.1 Pseudomonadota bacterium | reverse complement strand
AGAGGAGCACCGGCCTCTCTTTTTACGTTTTTGTCGCGGATTCTACCGGGGACGATTCAGAAAGCGGTCCTGGCGGACCGCAGGACGAATCAAGTCAGACGGGCTGGTTCAGGATGGGACGTAACACTGGGCATCCTGGCCCTGGCCACCATCGCCGTCGTGGTCGTCGGCGGACATTTCCCCTGGTTCCTATTGCCCTTGGGTATCTTTCTTTTCTTCGCGAGCTGCCTTCCCTGGAGGCGCTTCCCGTAGTAAGTCGCCAAGATCAACGGCTCGTACGGGCGCGCCCGAGACTCTGTAACAAGACAGAGAGAGTCTCACGCGAAGCCGCGAAGAGCGCGAAGGGAATCTACTGGCATGATTACTGTTGGAGAAACTTGGGCGCCGCGAAACTAGCCGTTGGCGGTGATGACAGAAAACCCGGTCGTCGCAAAGACCCTGTTCTCGCCTGACCACCCCAATGGGGAAGCCCAGATTGTCGCGAAGGAGCTCAGCGACGGTCGGAAGGGCCCCGCCGTCTTCGTCGCCCGGTAGCCAGGCGACATTGCCCGCGTCTGTCTTGCATCCGGTTGCCCAGGCGGTCGCAGCGGCAAAGGCGGAGTCCGTCGCGTAGTGGGAGTCGAGGAAGTAGTCGTCGTCGATTTCCTAACTGGGTTTCGGGACTTCCGTCATGGTCGCCAACGCGACTCCGGGCGAGACTTCTGCCTAAGGAGAATAAAGAAGCGGTCCGGGACGACCTCAGCGCAGGAGGAGCCACCATGAACAGTCCGTATCTCTATTGGGCCGCAACAACCCCGCGGCAGAGGCCTTATCCGATCGCCCGAAGCACATCCACGGGGTTTGTGCCCATCCGCCGCCAAGACCCAAGAACAGATCCGCAGAATTCGATCCGGGATCGCAACGGCTGATCGCCGTCCTCGGCGGGCCGAAAACTCCCGCAATGGATGACGCCATGGAGGGCATCGTGAAAGGCGGCCCGGATACGACCCTGAAGGCCCTGACGGCGGACAATACGGCCGTAATGAGCTTCTGATGTGCCGACCCTCGCCCCATCTCCTGCAGGATGTGGCGGCTGTTGAGCGTGCGGGCCAGCAGGCCGTTGAAAAACTCGAGTTTTCGACGACCTGCGTACCGCACATGTTCAATTGGAGACGAGCATGAAGGCGATCGCGACACTGTTTGTGATGGGGGTTGTGGCCTCGGGGGGCGAGGAAGTAGCCGCCGAGGACTGTGCACCGGCGCTGGACTTCGAGAAGCGTCGCCTGGCCGACGACGAGGTCATCCACCTCTGCGATGCCTACCGGGGTCGGGTCGTCTTGATCGTCAACACGGCGAGCAAGTGCGCCTTTACCGGCCAGTATGAGGGACTGGAGGATCTCTACCGACGATACAGGGATCGCGGCTTCGTCGTTTTGGGTTTCCCCTCGAACGACTTCGGAAACCAGGAGCCGGGTACGGAGCGACAGATCCAGAGCTTCTGCCGCCTCAGCTACTCGGTCGAGTTCCCGATGTTCGAGAAAATCCACGTCAAGAAGGGTAAGGCCGATCCTCTGTTCCGATACCTTGCCGCGCAGGCGGGGGCGTACCCGAAATGGAACTTCTACAAGTACCTGGTCGACCGAGACGGTAACCTCGTCGACTACTTTTCCAGCTTCACCTCTCCCCAGAGTGGCAAGCTGGTATCGGCCATCGAGAGGCTTCTGTGAGCTTGCTGGGGAATTTCCAGTTCGCCTGGCCGATAACCCGGCGCTCGCAGCAGGGTTGGAAACCTGCGAGCGGGTCATCCCGGTCTACGTCTTCGCCCCCCAGGAGGCGGGAGCCTGGAAGCCGGGAGCGGCCGCGAACTGGTGGCTCCACCACGGCCTGGACGCGCTCAGTCTCACCCAGAAGGCCGGAAATCGGGAATCATCATGACCTTCAGCAGGTCGATCGGGCTGATGCCATGGCGTTCGGCCAGCTCGCGCGCCTTGTCCTCCGGCTGTGCCTGAATCCCTGCCGCGGCGAGTCTGCGCAAGGCCAGAGCCTGATCCAGCCCAATCGTCCTGCACAGCTCCTTTAGGCTCTTGCGGCCCAGTCCGGAACCGGAGTAACGCACCTCAACCTCTTCGGGGGTTAGCCCCGCTACCGGAACCGGCTCGGGCTCGTTCTCGAAACGCCGGACGATCCCGAAGACCGTCATGGGCGTGATGCCGTTGACCCGGGCGATCTTCTCCAGGGAGTCCCGTTCGCTGTCGAACCGGATACCCTCCGCCTCGAGCGCCGCTACGGCGGAGGCCAGATCCAGATTCATGCGTCTGGCGATGCCCGCCAGCGATACCTCCTCGGCGTGCCCGAAAGGCGGTTCCAACTCAGGACTCGTCACCCAGGCATTCTTGATCTGTTCGTTCAATGCGAACACCCAGCTCGCCGGCGGCAGATCGAGCACGGATAAGGCAAAGACCAGCGCCGTCAAGGCCAACGAGACCACAAGCTCCTGCTTTACCCGGATCTGTCCCTTGGCGCGCTCGGCCAGGTATTTCTTGAACGGCTTCCAATTGAAATAGAGGTGCAATCCCCCGGTGAGGATGAAGATGCCGCCGAACATCATGTGCACCCAGCCCCATTGTTCTTTCTCCAAACCCATCAGTGACCAATGGACCCAGTAGGCGATCCGCCCCTGGGGGACGATGTAGAGGACAATGCCCGTGACGGTCAGCACGATGAATGACCAGGTCACAAGAAAGGCCACGAGCGAGCGCGTCGATTGCTTGTTCTTGACCATACGTTCTACTCGGGGGATGTCTCGTTCGTCTTTTCCAGGCGCACCTTGCCCAAGAGGATCTGGCGCCCGACACCACCGTCGATGCAGCGCGCACGATAGGCCCGGCGCAAAGTGATCTTGGCCCGATCGTCGGTGCAGTGGGTGGGAACTACGGAGTCTACGCCGAGTTCTGCGACACCAGGGCAGATTGCTCGATCTCTTCGGCGCTCGCGTCCATCAGCTGAAAACCGCCGCGACGAAGAGTACCGCAACAGGACACGGGGTGCGTACCCCGACCTTTGCCATCGTCGCGGACCTCGTTCGATTCCCACCTCTTGACCCCAGGCCGATCCTAACGGTCCTCCATGGTCCCGGCCGACTCGGTCGGGTCGCCGATGGGCGCAGCGAAGGCGTCGGCCACCAGCACTTCCACATTGTCGCCGGTCAGCGACTCGAGGAAAGCGACCAGGTCTTCGATCTCTTGCGCACTGAGACCGAGGGGCCGAATCCGCGGGTCCAGCAACGCGTTCGGTACGCCTCCGCCATTGTAGAACTCCACCACCTCGCGCAGAGTGCCGAGGGAGCCGTTGTGCATGTAGGGCGCCGTCAGAGCGACATTGCGAAGCGACGGCGTGCGGTATTTCCAGCGGTCGTCTGGATCCTGTGTGACCTCGTAGAGTCCCAAATCGCCGGGCGGCCGCTCCGAGACCGACGAAACGACCGAACGGGAAACCTGTATCACGACGCCCGGGGCGATCCGCACCTCCTCGCCCTCGGGCTGGATCTGCATGGACTCCCGGTAGCCGATCCCCGTATTGTGCAATCGGTTGTCCGTAAACAGCGCGGCCTCCTCGCCGACCAGGTGACAGGAGACACAGCCTCCCTTGCCGGCGAAAAGCCCGAATCCACGCCGCGCGGACGCGCTCAGCGCATCGCGCTCTCCGCCGTAGTACCAACGGTCGAATGCCGAGGCGCCCGAGAGGAGGGTCCGCTGGTAGCCGGCCAGCGCCATGCCGACCGTCTCCATGGAAGGTCCACGACCGCCGAAGGCCGTCTCGAACAGGGATCGGTAGTCGGGAAGACTGCGGAGTTTCTCGATGATGCTGCCTACTGAGGGATTGGCCATCTCGTTCCTCGCCAGGAGGGGCCCCCACACCTGCTGTTCGAGGCTGTACTCGCGGCCATCGTGAAACAGGCGTGTGAGATAGGCCGAGTTGTAGACCGTGGGGGCATTGCGGCGCACGGTACGCCCCTCGATGCCCACGGCGGTGGCCATCTCGTTGCTCGTGAAGCCCTGCTCGGGGATGTGGCACATGGCGCAGGAGAAGGTGTTGTTGAGCGACAGGCGCCGATCGAAGAAGAGCTTGCGCCCCAATGCCGCCTTCTCGGGGGTGATCGGGTTGTCCCGGGGCATGGGCACGGGAGGAAGCCCAAGTGGGGGAGATTGGGCCAGGGAGATCAGATCCGCCATCTCGCCTCGGCGGCTCTCCATGCTGCGTGAACGCGCCCCGTAGTCCACCTGCCCGTCGCCCTCCCTCTCGTCGCCGGCACCGGACCCCGGTGCTCGGGGCTTTGGCGCCTCTGCTGCGGCTGTCTCTCGCACCGGCAATCCCCCGCGTTCGAGGAGAAGGGTCTTCACGTCGTTGATGAGAAGGTCCGGATGCAGGAAGGAGGCGCTGTAGATGTTGCGTACCTGTCGTTCGCGGTCGACGAGAAAGACCCGCAGGACATGCGCGTAGCTTCCCAGGGTTTCTCCCTGCTCGTCGTACGCGCGTTGTACCGATTGGTTGTATGCAGCGAGGATGGGGTCGAGCTGCTCCGGCGCGGCGGTGGTGAGGAAATGCCAGTCCACACCCGAATCGACGAACCCTTCACCGTACAAACGCATGACCTCCGGGGTGTCGTGAAGCGGGTCGAAGCTGACGGTGATCAGCCGGATCCGCTTTGCCGTCTCCGGCTCTTTGTCCAGCCGTTGCTTGATGCGATGGAACACCGCCGTGGCCAAGGGGCAGCCGGCCAGGTCACTGCAAGTGCTGTAGATGAAGCTCAGCAGAACGATGCGGTCGCCGAAAACGCGGTGAAGCCGCGTTTCGGTGCCGTCGACATTCAGCACCTCGCCGTCTGCGGCGCTGAACAGAGGGGGAAGCGCGTAGCTTCCAGGTTCGGGCGGTGAATACCCGAGCGCCCCGTAGCCGACGGGTAACGGGGCAGCGGGGACTGCCGGCACAGAGGCCATCAGCAATGCTCCTGCCAGAAAACCTGTCAGTCGCGCGCAAAGACCGTCGGGCCCGGCCCGTGCCCGACGGGAGCTGATCGGCACAAAGTCTCGCTTGGACATGAAACGAGCAGGGTCGAACCCGCCTTTGCTTCAACGTAGTTGCGCCAGGCTACCGCTTTCGATGTCTTGCGGCTTCTGTGCGTAGAGTGAGTAGGCGCCGAAGCGCATCTGGTGCGGTCGCCCAAGCTTCGCCGCCGTGAAGTCGATGGCAAACTTCTCGGTGAGCGTTTTCCCATCCCACTGGTAGGCCTTGAAGTACTGCTCGTTCTCCGCGCCCTTCTTGTCCCAGTTGGCGAGCAACGAGGACGTGAAGTAGATGCGCTTGCCGTCCCAGCTTTGGGAGGCCATGTTGATCTGGCGCCCGATCACCGTCTGGTAGACCTGCTTGGGTTCGAAAGGGTCGGAGACGTCGAACAGGCGGGTCTTGCCATCCATGAAGGTATCGACCCACAGGTAGCCGTCATCCGACGTGATGGAGATGTCCACCGGCAGCGGGACCTGCGAGGGGTCGCCGACGTCAGCCACGGCCGTCGCCTGCCACTCACCCCTGTCGTCCTCGTGAATCAACCATATCTTCGTGGTCAGGGCCGTGGTGGTGAAGCAGTAGTTGTGGTTCGGCTGCCAGGCGCAGCGAAGCTCCAACGGCGCCCCGGGGACATCCAGGACCTTCCTGGGTTTACGGCTATGAAGGTTCCAGACCACGACGGTGTTGCCGAAGTGTTTCATCGCCTCCTCGTCCTTCAGCATCTTGCCGAAATCCATCATGTAGTTGGACCAGCCAGTGAAGGAGGAGGTGAACATGGCATTGCGCCGCGGAAGCACCCGCACGTCGTAGCCGTAGCCGTCGGCGTAGTTTCCAGACTTTACCGCACCCTGCAGGCTGTCATCGGTGGGCATCCAGTGGGTGGCCACGTACTCCCCGTCGTTGGCGTACTCGACCAGTGCGGTGCGCCCGCCGTGGTCCCTGTTGTTGGACAGCCCCGTGATCATCATACGTCCCGGTAGGGCATAGGTCGTATGGGGTCCGACAACGCCGCCGCTGGCGGCGACGAAATTCCCGATCGTCCTGTGCAGCCTCGGCTTGGCCGGGTCAGTGTGGACGTCGAAGATGAAGATCTTGCTCGTGTCCAGACCGGCCGCCCACAGATAGCGGCGGTCGTCGGTGAACCCCGAGTGATGGGCCTCATTGCGGCCACCCACAGACAGGGTATGGACGATCTGGCCGTAGTGAGGCGATGTCGGATTCACGTCAACGGTGACCAGCTTGTCCTGGCCGTCACCGAGACCTTCCACACCCAGGGTCCAGACGTAGACGAAGTCCTCTTGACCCACGATCTTGGCCATGTACGGGGACTGGCAGGTCTCATCGGCCTGGGTGGTGCGTAAGGGAAGCGTTGCGGCTGCGCACAGCATGAGGAACCACAGCCCAGTAGTCGTGGCTCTCCGGAGCCTGCTGGAGTTTGTCATGGTGTCTGACCTCCGCGCGGTATCACGCGATTCGGTGGAGCGATGTTCCTCCTCGATCGAGCTTGTATCTGCCTTCGGCCTTCTTGATACGCGGATTCCGCGTTTTGAAGCACCGAGATTCCTAGTATGGTGATTGGTTTTTTAGACTGGCTGGTGGAGTGGATGTTCATTCGTGGTGGGGTCGTGCCCGATTCGTCAGCGGAACCGTCGACCTGGCGGGCCGCGCTAGGCGGCCTGCAATGCCGAATCCAGATCCGCGACGATGTCTTCGCCGGATTCCAGTCCGATGGATAGGCGGATGCCTCCCGGATCGATCCCTGCCGCGGTCTGAGCCTCCACCGACAGCGAGGCGTGGGTCATGGAGGCCGGATGTTCCACGAGGGTGCGTATCTGACCAAGCGACACCGCAAGCGTCACCGAAAGCGCCTTTTCAGCCAAATGATCCATGAGGCGGGCGCCCCGTATCCTCGCCTCGTCACCTTCGCCGTTCAGGACGTAATAGATCATCGTGCCCGGAGCGAAATCGCCATCGAAGTCCCGCATCTGATGCCTGGCGAGCGCGTGCTGTGGATGACTTGCAAGTCCCGGATAGGCGACCTTATCGACCTTCGGATGGCCTTCGAGAAACCGGGCGATCCGCAGTGCGGTGTCGATTTGCTGGCGGCTGCGTAAGGCCAGCGTAGGAAGTCCGTACACCAGCGCGGACCAGGCCCCTTTGGGTGCGAGCACGCCTCCGAAATCCTTACGGTAGAGCAGCAGGTCGGGCTCCAGGATCTTGGCGCCGATAACAGCTCCCCCCATGTCCGTGCCGAAGCCCCCGATGTTCTTCGTCAGACTGTGAACCACCACGTCGATCCCGTACTCGATCGGGCGCTGGCAACAGGGTGTTGCGAAGGTGTTGTCGATGACCGTGAAGACCTTGCGCGCCGGGCGGCGGTTGCGATTGTGCGACGAGACGATTTCGGCAATTCCCGTCAGATCCAACAGCGCCAGGCTGGGGTTGCAGGGTGTCTCGCCATAGACGGCTGTCGCCTTGGGCTCGCGCTCCAACAGCTCTGCCAGACCAGGCAAGTCGGAGAGATCGGCAAAGACAACCTTGATGCCGAGTCTGGGAAACCAGTTGGAGAAAAGGGAATAGGTGCAACCGTAGATCGTCTTGTGCGAGATCAGGGTGTCACCGGCCTTGATGAGTACACCCAGAGCAGCGGCGATGGCAGCCATTCCGGTCGCGAAGGTGACACAGCATTCGCCTCCTTCCGCGTACGCCAGAATCTCCTCGAGCATGCCCCGCGACGGCTCATCCAGCCGGTCGTAGATGTAGATCGGGCTTTCCTGTTCGCGGTTGAGCTCGGGATTGGCAAACTCCCTGAAGCCCTCTGCGCCGCGTGCCGTGGTCTCCAGTCGATAGGCCGTGGACGCGCTGATGGGCGGAACGATGTGGTCGGTATAGCTCCAGTGCGGACTCATCATCCTTCCATGAATGAGCCGTGTCCGCATACGGTAGCGGTCGGTCTTGGCGTTCATGAGCGCCTCTGCTTGAATCGGTATTTCGCTTCTGGTCGGGTATGGGCCCTCGCTGATGGCGTGATCATCGGGCGCCGGCTGGCCCGTCCGGCGGGCAGCCGCTCGACAAGCTAACAGTTGGTACGCGCGGGCGAAGTAACGGCTGGGCCCTGTCCGGAGGGGTTAGTCAACCCGCTGGCCGGGCGGTCGTTCCTCCATGCCGTGTCCTCGCGTTCCCGTGTGTTGCCATCCTTTGTCGAGTTCAACCGGCGATGTGAGGCGGCTTGACCGGGATCGTTCCGGCTGGCCCGTGTCTCGCTCGGCCCCTTCCCCGATGCGAACAGCCCGGCTCCGGGGTATCGGGCGTGCAACGCCTGCATATCGTTCTGGAGGCGCGCTGTGCCCAACTGGATCGAGACGTGCTTCTCGAGGTCGAGCGTGATGGTTTTCGATAAGGTTCCATCCTCGACACCTGCGTAGATCTCTTCGAGTCGTCGAGTGAGGTCGCCGTCCAGGGGCCTACCGTTGATCGCCAGCACCCGCAGCTGCCTCAGGTCTACACCGTAATCCTGATACGTCATGGCCTGTGTCTCAGGTTCCACACTGGCAACCACGTAGATCTTACCCAGGCGCGGCGCATCGTTGACGAGGTCCCAACGCCAGTTGCCGCCCGTTTCGATCTCTTCGAGCAGTTCTCGGGTCACCTCGGTGATGGTCAGGCCGCCCAGATAACCCCATTCCGGTTGATAGTCGTCCCCTTCCGTCGGCAACCAGATCCGAGGCATGCGCGTGGGCCAAAGCCGCATTGTCACCGTTACCGGTGGTTTCGCATCCCGGCGAAGGATATCGAATGTCACCGATGTGCCGGCAGCTGCCGCGTCGAACAGGAACCAGTACGGCGACTTTGTCGCCCGGATGGGTTTCTTCCCGATCCGCCCACTCCAAGGGTTTGATGCGCCCGTTCAGGCGTTCAAAGCGCTCGCCCACCGTCGGATCGACAAACTCTAGAATGGCTAGGTCGAACTTCAGGCTCGGTACCGCAGCGAGCTTCACGCCAAACTTCTCTCGACTGGAAACACCTTCGACCTTGATCGAGTGCGCACCCTCCACGACGTGTTGGTTGGTGACAATCCTGTTCTCATCGAAACACCTCTTTAACTGAAGTTTTGTACTTTTTGGGGCGTTAGAATATTAGCCACCACCAATAGGCGTGCTATATTAGCATTCCCTGAATAACCATTGCGCAATGGGTTTCATTAACCGTGATGGCTGGTTTATTCAATTCGAAATCAAGCATTTAATCGCGAATAAGGGCTCAATACGCGGTATAATCAA
>JAYEJW010000399.1:0-9370 GCA_034716535.1 Pseudomonadota bacterium | reverse complement strand
GTTCCCGCCGGCGCCGTGGTCGTCCCCGGCAATCTGCCGGCAAAGGACGGCAGCCACAGCCTCTACTGCGCCGTGATCATCAAGCAGGTGGACGAGCGCACCCGCAGTAAGGTGGGCATCAACGAGCTGCTGCGGGACATTTGAGGAGAGCTTTCAGCGCTCAGCCTCCACCCGGCTACAAGCACTGGTAGCTGATAGTCAATGGTAACGCTCTACGGCATCCCCAACTGCGACACCATGAAGAAGGCCCGCAAGTGGCTCGACGAGCATGGCGTCGAGTACCGGTTTCACGACTACAAGAAAGAGGGCCTCGACGAGAGGCAGCTGCGCGGCTGGGTGGCGGAGCTGGGCTGGGAGAACCTGCTCAACCGGCGCGGCATGATGTGGCGCAAACTGCCGGCTGAACTGGAGGAGGGCATGAACGAGGAGACGGCCCTGCGCGTAATGCTCGAAACGCCCTCCATCATCCGCCGTCCCCTGCTCGATACAGGCGCCCTGCGCCACCTGGGCTTCTCCGAGGCAGCCTACAAGGAGATACTCGGCTGATGTCCCCCACCCTGGAGCTTGCGAGCGAGCTCATGCGCCGTCCCTCCCTGACCCCCGAGGACGCGGGCTGCCAGAGGTTGATGGCCGAGCGGCTTCGAGCCATCGGCTTCCGCACCGAGCCCCTGTCCTTCGGCGAGGTCACCAACCTCTGGGCCCGCCGCGGTAATTGTGGCCCGCTGTTCTGCTTCGCCGGACATACGGACGTGGTGCCGCCGGGGCCGCTCGAAGACTGGACGTCCGACCCCTTTCAGCCGCAGATCCGCGACGGTCTGCTCTACGGCCGCGGCGCCTGCGACATGAAGGGGGCGCTGGCGGCGATGATCACCGCCACGGAGGCCTTCGTCCGGAAACACGCGGACCACAGGGGCTCCATCGCGTACCTGATCACAAGCGACGAGGAGGGGCCTGCGACGGACGGCACGGTGAAAGTCGTCGAGGTCCTGGAGGCAAGGGGGGAGAAGATAGACTACTGCCTGGTGGGTGAGCCCTCGAGCCAGATCCGGCTGGGGGACACCATCAAGAACGGGCGCCGTGGGAGCATCAACGGCACCCTGAAGGTCCTCGGAACCCAGGGGCACGTGGCCTATCCCCAGCGCGCCCAAAACCCACTGCACGCGTTTGCCCCCGCTCTCGCGGAGCTGGTGGCGGAGGAGTGGGACCAGGGCAACGACTTCTTCCCCCCAACCAGCTTCCAGATCTCCAACCTGAGCATGGGCACCGGGGCGGAGAACGTGATCCCGGGGGGCCTCACCGGACTGTTCAACCTGCGCTTCTCCACCGAGCTCTCCGCCGAGACCATCAAGCGCCGGGTCCACGCCATATTGGATAGGGCAGGCTTCGACTACGAGCTCGATTGGCGCCTGTCCGGCAATCCCTTCCTCACCCCTGCCGGTGCCCTGGTGGACGCGACCCGAGAGGCGGTCGCGCAGGTCACGGGAGTCGAGGCCGAGCTCTCCACCTCCGGCGGAACCTCGGACGGGCGTTTCATCGCCCCCACGGGGGCCCAGGTCCTCGAGCTCGGCGCCATCAACGCCACCATCCACCAGGTGAACGAGCGCGTCGGAGTCGATGAGCTGGATCAGCTCTCGGCCATCTACGAGCACATCCTGGAGAAGTTGCTGATACGGTGAGCCTTCCGCAAAAGAGCACGCCCCCCGGGAAAAGGATGCGCTGCGCTCGGCAAAGCCACCCGACCCCTAAATCCACGCCTTCGCCAGTTCCAACTCGGCGTTCGGGAAGCCCCTCGCCAGACTAGGCATCCGGTTCGCTCCCCTTTCGGCCTCGTCACCGGGTCTATCAGGATGCGCCAGGCCGTAACAAATTGTCACAATATTAGTACTTGGTGTAATCCTTCTGTTACGCATCGGGGGGAGAATAGGAATCGTCCCCGGATATCCGTGGACGAACGCTAGCTTCGCTACGAAAGCGAATCGGTCACCTAGATCGGAGGCACGACCCATGATCTTTGAAGCATTAATGATCTTCGACGCACTGACGATCGCGGGCATCATCGTCGCCGCCCTGACCGGCGGATTCATCCTCGCCCTTGGGAGCCAAAACGACGCGATCGCCTAGCTACTGGTGGGCCGCATCGGGCAGAACGATGTTGAGCTCCAGGATCTCCCGACTGTCCTCCTGCTCGTAGTTGACGGAGACGGCATTCATGTCCACCTCCACATACCTGCGGATGACCTCCAAGATCTCCCGCTGCAACTTCGGCAGGTAGGACGGGCGGTGTCGCTCCGCCCGGTCGTGGGCCACAAGGATCTGCAGGCGCTCCTTGGCGACGGAGGCGGAACCCCTGCTGCGTGATGAACGGAAATAGTCCAACAATCCCATCGCTCACCCCCTGAACAGTCGGCTGAAGAAGCCCTTCTTCTGCACATCGAGGAAGCGGTGCGGCACATCCTCGCCCAGGTAGCGTGACACCATGTCCCCGTATGCGAGGCCCGCATCGCTCTCGCAATCCAGGATCACAGGCACGCCGGCGTTCGACGCATTGAGCACCGACTTCGACTCGGGAACCACCCCGAGCAGATTCAGGGACAGGATCTCCTGCACGTCCTCTACGCTCAGCATCTCGCCATTGGCGACCCGCTCCGGCGAGTAGCGAGTCAGGAGCAGGTACTCGCGAATCGGCTCCGCGCTCGTCTCGGCGCGGCGGGACTTGCTGGACAGTATTCCCAGCATGCGGTCCGAGTCGCGCACCGAGGAGACCTCGGGATTGGTGACGACAACGGCATCGTCGGCGTAGTACATGGCCATATTGGCCCCGTGCTCGATGCCGGCAGGCGAGTCGCAGATGACGTAGTCGAAGGTCTGCGAAAGCTCGTCCAGCACCTGGCCCACGCCCTCCTTCGTCAGCGCCTCCTTGTCGCGGGTCTGAGAGGCCGGAAGGACGAAGAGACCGTCCGCGCGTTTATCGCGGATGAGCGCCTGATTGAGGTTCGCCTCCCCGTTGATCACGTTCACGAAGTCGTAGACCACCCGGCGCTCGCAACCCATGATCAGATCCAGGTTGCGCAGACCGACATCGAAGTCGATGACCGCTGTGCGGTTGCCCCGCTGCGCAAGGCCCATTGCCAGCGCCGCACTGGTGGTCGTCTTACCGACGCCACCCTTGCCCGACGTGATAACGATGATTCTCGCCAAGATTCCCCCTCCTTCAGGCGGATAATCCGTCTTTAAAGTTTCTCGATGCGCAAGACCTTATGGTCCAAGAAGATCTGCACCGGCAGGCCCTTGAGATCCGCCGGGATGTTTTCGCTCACGCGGTAATGGCCGGCCACAGAGACCAGCTCCGCCTGGAGGTCCTGGCAGAAGATGCGCGCCTGTGCATTGCCCTTCATCCCGGCCATGGCCCGACCGCGCAACGGCCCATAGACATGAATATTGCCGTCAGCCATGAGCTCGGCCCCGGAGCTCACGGCGGCGATGACCGAGAGATCTCCGCCCGCGGCATAGACGCGCTGCCCCGAGCGCACGGGACGGGTCACCAACGTGAAACCGGCCGCCGCGGCGGGTTTCGGCGCCTCGGCCTCGGATGCAGCGGCGGCTGGCTTTGCCGGGGCCTTTGCGCCCCCGGTCTTGGGGCGACGCGCGAAGACATCACCCAGAATCGCGAGCTCCATCGCCTCCGCCGCCCCGTTTTGGGCGGCGTTCCCTCCGCGCACGCCCACCGGGATCATGCCGTAGCCGCGCAGCAGGCCCACCAGCAACGGAAACTCCACGTCCCCCGTGCCTGCGGGAAGCTCCGACAAGTCGATCACGACGGGCGTATTCCGAAAAAAATCCGGCGCCTGATCCACCTTGGTGCCCAGTTGCTCGGCCACGGCATCCATGTCGACGCCAAGCAGCCGAATGACGGGCAGAGTGAAGGCCGCCGCCTTTAGCTCGAAAACCGCAGGAGGGGAGCTCCCCGCTGACTCTGGATTAACCGCCATTGACCTTTAGGTGGAGATTCATGTGCCCCATGGGAAAGCCTGTCGCCCGCACGCCTATCGTGCCAAGCCGGCCAAGCTGCCGCCAATGCTAACGCCTGAGCGCAGCGAGGCAAAGCGCTCAATCGTGCGCTTCGTCGCGAGAAACGAATGGCAAGTGAAACCGGCAAACGTCAAGACGCGCCATCAGCCGGGCGGCCACTGCATCCGACGCCCGCCGAGCACGTGCAGGTGCAGGTGGAACACCGTCTGGCCGGCCCCCGCATTGCAGTTCATCACCATGCGGTAGCCCGACTCCGCGATGCCCTCCTGCGCCGCGATCTTCTTGGCGGCCAGAAACATCTTGCCGACCAGCTCCGCGTCCTCGGGCTCGAGATCGTTGAGGGTCGGAATCGGCTTTCGCGGTATCACAAGCACGTGGGTCGGTGCCTGAGGATCGACGTCCCGGAACGCCACCAGATCTTCGTCTTGGTAGACGATGTCCGCCGGGATCTCACCGGCCGCGATCTTGCCGAAGATAGTGTCTGACATGCTTGTCTCCCAGATGATCCGCTAAGCCGCGAGCCTCCTCCTATACGCCATGGCGCCCCGCGAAGGCATGCGCCAAGGTACCGCCGTCCACGTACTCAAGCTCCCCCCCCAGCGGGACCCCGTGTGCGATGCGCGTGGTCCGCACCTGACGCTGCGCGGCGAGCTCGGCGATGTACTGGGTGGTGGCGCTGCCCTCCACCGTCGGGCTGATGGCCAGGATCAGCTCCATGACCGTCCCTTCCGCAAGCCGCTCGTCCAGGGCGTCCAGACCAAGCTCCCCGGGCCCGATGCCGTCGAGAGGCGAGAGTCTGCCGCCGAGGACGAAGTAGAGCCCCCGAAAGTCGGTCGCCTGTTCGATCGCGACGATCTCGGAAGGGTGCTCGATCACGCACAGCAGGGCGGGGTCGCGGTGGGGGTTTGCGCAGAGACCGCAGACCTCGCGCTCACTCAGCGTCCGGCAGCGGCTGCAGCGGGTGACGCGCTCCATCGCCTCGGCCATGACCCGGGCGAGGTGGCGTCCCCCTTCCCGATCCCTCTCCAGGAGATGGAAGGCCATGCGCTGCGCCGACTTGGGTCCGACACCGGGGAGGCAGCGCAGGGCCTCTACGAGCTGGCTGAGCAGCGAGCGCTCTTCCGGCATGGCTCAGAACGGCATCTTGAAGCCGGGCGGCAGGGGTAGCCCGGAGGTCAGGCTCGACATGTTCTCCTGCATCTTCTCACCGACACGATGGACGGCATCGTTGACGGCCGCCGCGACCAGGTCCTCCAACATCTCCTTGTCGTCCGCCATCAGCGAGGGGTCGATCTCGATGCGCTTGACCTCGTGCCTACCGTTCATCGTTACCTTGACCATGCCGCCGCCGGATTCTCCGGTGACCTCCTCCTGGGCCAGCTTCTCCTGGGTCTTCTGCAGCTCCTCCTGCATCTTCTGGGCCTGCTTGAGGATATTGCCTAATCCGCCTTTCACTCTATGTACCTCGGGTTCTTACGTTCTCACCACCGCTTGGCGGCGTCCAGCAAACGCTGACTCAATCCGTCGGTTCGATGCTGCCGGGCACCCAGCGGGCATCGAATTGATCTTGCAGAGCAAGGGCCAGGGGGTCCTTCTCCATCAGGGCCTGGGCCTCGGCCTGACGTTCCCCATCCAGTCGGGCACGACGCTGCGCGGGAGTTTCCCGCTCCGGACGCGCGATACGGACCTCGAGCCTGAGCTCCCGGCCGAGCGCATCCGACAGGGCCGAGTGCAGCCGCTCCTTCGCGCTGGCCACCTGCATGTGCCTGCATTCGGGGTCGAGGGTCAGCACCAGCCTTCGCCCGTCCCAACCGGCCAGCTCGCAGTTGCTCGCCAGCTCGCTCGCCACGCCCCCAAGCCGCAGCGTCCCCACCAGTCGGTGCCAGTCCGTCGGCTCCCGAAGCACGGGGCCGTCGGATTCCGCGGCAGACTGCGGTTCCAATCCCGTGTCGGTCCCGCCCGCCATCGGGGCCCGAGCCACAACCGGCCGATCCGGCTCAGCAATCCGGTTGACGAAGGTGGACGTGCTGTCCGGCCCCTCTGAATCGGCAACCCGCAGGGCGGCACCCGCCTTCGTCGCCTTCTTCGTCTCGGAGGCGGTGGCCTGCCGCGCCGCCACGAGGGCGGCTGCCGCGGGTCCTGGAGACGCCGCCGGCCCGTCGCCCCCATCCGCAGCGCTCCGCGGCGACGCGCTCTGAGCCACCTTCTTCTCGGAGCGCGCGGTCGCTCTCCCTGGCTCATCACCGGTATCCGGGCGGAAAGCGAGCATGCGCAGCAGGACCATCTCGATCCCGGCGCGGGGATCCGGCGCCAAAGTCAAGTCCTCCTGACCGAGAAGGGCGATCTGGTAGAAGAGCTGCACATCCTCCGGCGCCATCTCCCGTGCCAGGGCCTCGATAGGCTCCCGATCGGGATCCTCGTCGGCCAAGGTCGTCGGCACCTGCTGAAACAGGGCGATGCGGTGAAGGATCCCCAGCAGCTCCCGCAGGACCCCCGTGAAATCCGGCGTGAGCTCGGCGATCCGCGCAACCAGGTCCAGCAGCTCGGGACCGTCCAGCGCCGCCAGAGCCTGCACCAGCTTCAGGCTCAGGTCCCGGTCCACGGTACCGAGCATGGAGCGTACCTCATCCGCGCCCACGCGCCCGCCCCCGAAGGCGATCGCTTGATCCAGCAAGCTCAACCCGTCGCGCATACTGCCGTCCGCCGCCCGCGCCAGCAGCGGCAGGGCAGGTTCCTCGAACCCGATATCCTCCGCCCCCAGGATGTGTGCCAGCTGTTGCTGGATCTCCACCGGAACCAAGCGCTTCAGGTTGAACTGCAGGCAGCGGGACAACACCGTCACCGGCACCTTTTGCGGATCGGTCGTGGCAAGCAGGAACTTCACATGCGGCGGAGGCTCCTCCAGCGTCTTCAGCAGGGCATTGAAGCTGTGGGAGGAGAACATGTGCACCTCGTCGATGAGGTACACCTTGTAGCGGCCCTTGACCGGCGCGAAGGGGACATTGTCGAGCAGCTCCCGCGTCTGGTCCACTTTCGTCCGGGAGGCGGCGTCCACCTCCAGCAGGTCCACGAAACGCCCCTCGTCGATCTCCCGGCACGCGGCGCACTGCCCGCAAGGATGGGAGGTCACCCCCTCCTCACAGTTCAATGCCTTCGCCAGGATGCGCGCAAGGGTGGTCTTACCCACTCCCCGCGTTCCGGTGAACAGATAGGCGTGATGGAGTTGCCCCTGCTCCAGGGCGTTGCCGAGCGCCCTTACCACGTGGGCCTGACCCACCATGTCCTGAAAGGACCGGGGGCGCCATTTTCGGGCCAGCACCTGGTAGGACATCTAAGAGTAGGGATCAGTCGAAGCCGAGGCGTTCAAGATGCCTGAAGTGTAACCGATGCTCGAGGAGCGATCACCCATGGCGGACGCGAGGGAGGCGGTCCCCGCCAGCCACACCCCGGCACACGCTGCCACCGCTACGGCTGCTCCCTTCCGGGCCTGACCGGGTTTACGGCTTCGCGTTGCGAGGGGACCGACGCGGACCACCATAAAGAAAGCCCCGAACGAGCCGGGGCTGGACAATAAGGTAGCAAAACCAGCAGTGGAAGCACAAGCCGGCCGCCACACCGGAAGGCGGCCGAACTGGTGTACACTGTCGCCGCACTCGAACCGCAGACCCCGCGCTCATGCCCCAACGGCACCCTTATCCCGAGCTGTCCCCCTATGCCACGGTGCGCCTGAGCCGGCGCGTCGGACGCCTGCACCTGTGGCAGCGCCAGGGCATCCAGCGCGAGCACGTCGCTCAGATCTTCGGCCGCGGCCGCAACTTCTTTCACATCGAGAACTGGTACTCGATACACGCCCTCATGCGGCTGCTCATGCGCGGCGTGGGTATATACGCTCGGGGGCGGAGAAACGCGACCGCCATCCGCGTCCGCGGCAACGACATCGTTATCCCGCGCCTGCCCCGAGCCTTCGATGGCTTTCGGCTCCTGCATCTGAGCGACATTCATCTCGACATGGACCGCGAGATCACCCACGCCCTGGCGGAGCGGGTCCGGGAGGCGGAGTACGACCTGTGCGTCATCACGGGGGACTTCCGCGCCCGCACGTACGGAGACTACGCGCCGGTGGTCGACGCCATGGCCGCTCTGCGCCTGCACATCGAGGGGCCCGTTTACGCGGTGCTGGGCAACCACGATTTTATCGAGATGGTGCCGGACCTCGAAGCGCTGAACCTGCGAGTCCTGGTCAATGAGTCCGTCGCCATCGAGCGCGACGGCGCAGCCATCCACCTGGCGGGCATCGACGATCCCCACTACTACCGGGCCGACAATCTGGAGAAGGCGGCCGATGCGATCCCCGCGGACGCCGCCGCCATCCTACTGTCCCACTCCCCTGAAATCTTTCGTCACGCCGCTCACGCGGGCTTCGACCTCATGCTCTGCGGCCACACCCACGGCGGCCAAATCTGCCTGCCGGGCGGCATACCCGTCACTTACAATGCCAAGTGCCCCCGCGCGCTCGGCCGGGGGACCTGGCGTTGGGGCGCCCTGCAGGGGTACACCTCGGTCGGCGCCGGCTCCTGCGTCGTCCCAGTCCGCTTCAACTGCCCGCCGGAGATCACCGTCCATCGGCTGCTGGCGGGAAAGGATGGGTAAGATGCATCTGCCGCCCCGGAAACCTCAGTGGGGACGCTTTCGCAGGTGCAGCCGATAGAGGATCCGCGACACCAGGATATCGAAGAGTACAAAGGCGAGGACCAGCAGCGCCAAATCCCACCAGCCGAGCCCATAGCCGCCTTTCACCGCCAGCAACGGCAGCAGAGACTCGGGAATCTGATCGAGACCCAATGCCTTATCCCCCGGGGCAAGCCCGAGACGCCGCTTGACAAAGCTGGAGCCGGCATCCCCCAGCATGGCCATCAGCCCAATCAACAGACCCGCCCCGGCAGAATGCCCCGACAGTACCGCGACCGCCGCCGTCGCCACAAGGGCGACGACCACGCCACGGACGGTGACGGAGCGGCCCAACAGACGCCGGCCGTCAGCGAAGACACGTCCCGCATCCAAGGGCCAGGCCCACCGTCGTCCCAGCAGGTCGTCCAATAGGATGGGCGTCCCGTTGGCGACGATGATCAGAAGCAGAAGTTGGAGCTTCTCGAGCATGTCCACTTTTTTGGCTTATCCGCCAAACCGATTGAGCAGCCTTCCCAATCGGCGCCCACAACCTGAATGCGGTGGTTTCACGACGAAAAAGGCGAACAACGGCAACAGATTCGACCCTCCATCGCAGCATCATCGTCAGGCAGGCGGCTGAAAAGGAGCCTTCGGTCCTACGGTGCCTCCTGTT
>JAYEJW010000398.1:0-1857 GCA_034716535.1 Pseudomonadota bacterium | reverse complement strand
AGCCAAAAACAGCTATATTCACGCTTTGTTACGGGGATTGTAGCGTATTTATGGGTTTATTGCTTCTCGGTTACGCAGATCTTGTATTGCCGACGACGGGAGCAGGACTTATGGGACGCGCTACTAGTACGACAGCCCGCACCAGGATCAGCGGCTTACGACCCTTCCAGTAAGATCCGAGTGCCGTCAGAGTCTGGTCCGCTTGTGCCTTTCTTTCCTTCTGGGCTTCGGCTGAGATCTTCTGCGCCGGAAAGACCGCCTCGATCAGCGCAGGGGCATCCTTGAGGGCAAATGGCTCCAGGTTGGCGTTTGAGGCGGATGCTGGCCGAATCGGTGCTGCTTCCGCGGCGGATTGTGTCATTGGTGTTTTCCTTCCTGCTTAATCGAAGAGTCCCAAGGTGGTTCCGCGCTCGCCATCGCTTTCCTTGCGCCCCAGCAGCCGCGTTTTCATCAGCTCGTTCTGCGCCACGTCCCCCAGCGCATAACGTAGCGCAACCCGCCAGCCCTTCTCGGCATCGCCGATGCCGCCCGTGGCAATGGCCGTCATGCCGAACAGCCACCAGCGTTCCTCCGGGCGCAGAGCGAGCCAGTTGCGCACCGCAATGCGGATCTTCTCGGGGTCCAACCGTTCGACGGCCCAGGCCAGGACGCACAGCTCCTTGCCAAGCAGGCGGTCAACCGGTGTGTCGCCGACCTTCCAGGTGCCGGTAGCCAGGTTGTGCTCCTTGAGCCGGGCATTGAAGGCGCGCTGCACCTCGGCGCGGATGGCGGTCCAACGCGGACGCTCCAGCAGCACACGGTCGATGACTTGCTCGCGGGCGGTCTCGGAGCCCATTCCCAGATGCTCGCAGATCAGCACCGCCGCGGTGTTGCCGCGCGGGATGCGGACCACGAAGTGATGCGGGTCCGACGTGGCCGGGACGCCGAAACCGAGCGTTGGATGGGCGTAGGTCGCCCGCTTTCTGGCTGGCTTCGACTTGGCGCGGGGGCTGCCGGCTGCGTCGGCGCTCATCCGTCGGCATCCTGGATCACGTCGCCGGACGTCAGCTCGACGCCAGCCACCTCGGCGAACTCCTTGAGTGCGAATCCGTCGCCGAAGGAGATGCCACCCCGGATCAACACCTGAACCGCGGCCTGCTCCTCGCCGAGGGCATCGCGCATGCCGCGGATAGCCGTCTCGATGGCGGTGGCCGTCAGCTCGCGCTCGTTGAAGCGGATCTGCACAGCGTTCTCGCCTTCGCCCAAGATGATCTGAACCCCGCGCATTACCGTATCGGGACGCTCCTTAAAACGCTGAATCACGGCAAACGCCTTGTCGGTGGTGTCGATGGAGATCCGCTTGCTGTCGGCGAGCTGCGCCGGTTTCTTATCGTCGATGACGACCCGGTCGTCGCCGTCCGCCGGGATCTGGATCTTGGCGCTCTTCTCCACCTCGCCGGCCTTGGCGGCAATCAGGATGGTGCAGCCCTTGGCCGGCACCTGGAAGGGGTGCGCATAGACGGTTCCCTCCTTGGCATTGGTGCCGTCGAGGGTGTAGCGCATCTCGGCTGCCGGGGTGCAACGCAGCTCGACCTTGCGGGTATCGGCGACCTTGTGCAGCTCGTGGCGGACGGTGAGATCCGCGGTCCAGCGCGCCGGCTCACCGATCTGGTACTTGCCGGTGCTGTCCTCGGCGATGAAGTAAAGGGTCGCCTCGGTGGTGCGGTAGTCCTCCAGATCCTGCACCTGGGCATCCTGGGCCGACACCGCGGCGGTCTTGGCCACGTAGACACGCGGGCTGTCGCCGGCGTTGCGCGGCGTGAGCGACAGACTGGTCTCGCCGGTCTCGCGGTTGGTGCCCAGCGGGGTGACGTTCAC
>JAYEJW010000397.1:0-9429 GCA_034716535.1 Pseudomonadota bacterium | reverse complement strand
ACATCCCAGGTCAAGCTCGCGCTGGCCAAGGTCGATATCCCCGGATTCGACCTCACCCGCGTCAAGGTGGTTACCGAGGCGGGGACCGTTTTCCTCATGGGCCTCCTGACCCATGAGGAGGCGGATGCTGCAGTCGAGAAGGCCCGTTACGTATCCGGCGTGAAAAAGGTGGTCAAGATCTTTGAGTACATCGAGCCCGCCCCGCGATCTGACACCTGAAGCCCTCCGCGCGCTGAGGGCGCTGGCGGGCGACCAGGGTCTGCTCACGGATCCCGCCGACTGCTGGCCGTACGGATACGACAACAGCCGAAGACACGCGCTTCCCCAGGCGGTCGTCTTCGCCACCGAGGCCGAACAGGTCGAGTCAGTCCTTGGGCTCTGCAACCGACTGCGCATCCCCGTCACCGCTCGTGGCCGCGGTACCGGGACCACCGGGGCCAGCGTTCCGGATCGCGGCGGCATCGTGCTCTCCTTCGAGCGCATGGCGCGTATCCTCAGAATCGACCCGGACGACCGCATTGCCCTCGTCGAGCCGGGAGTCACAAACGAGGCTCTCCAGCAGGCTGTGGCCGCACAGGGCTTCTTCTGGCCTCCCGACCCCACGAGCGCCGCCGTCTGCACCATCGGGGGCAATCTGGCCTACAACTCGGCCGGGCCGCGGGCGGTCAAGTACGGGACCCCGAGGGAGAACACCCTCGGCCTGAAGGCTGTCACCGGCTCGGGCGAGGTCATCAAGACCGGCGTCAAGACCACAAAGGGAGTCGTCGGCTACGATCTGACGCGCCTGCTCATCGGTTCCGAAGGCACCCTGGCCCTGGTCACCGAGGCCACGCTGAAGCTCACCCCCCTGCCGGAGGCGAAGCGTACGCTGCGCGCCACCTACGGTGACGTCCATGCGGCCGCGGCGGCGGTGTCGGCAATCATGGCCCAGCCGATCACCCCCTGCGCCCTCGAGATCATGGACGGCGCGGCCATCGAAATGGTTCGCAGCTACTCCGACCTCGGACTCCCGGCAGACACAGGGGCATTGCTTATGATCGAGGTGGACGGTCCGGCGCACTACATCGAGGAGGCGGCGCACGCCGTGGCGCGTGCTGCCGAGTTGCCCGGTGTTCGGGAGGTCCGCAGTGCCGCCGACGCTGCGGAAGTCGCGGCCCTGTGGAAGACCCGCAAGGCCCTTTCCCCGGCCCTTCGCCACATCGCACCGAAGAAGATCAACGAGGACGTCGTGGTCCCCGTCTCCCGCATGGGGCGTTTCATTGACGGCCTTGGCCGGTTGTCGCGGGACAGCGGCATCCGTATCGTCAACTTCGGCCACGCGGGTAACGGAAACATCCACGTGAACCTGCTCGTAAACCCGGACGACCCGGACGAGATGGCGCGCGCGGAACGCTGCCTCGACGCGGTCTTCTCCCTTGTCATCGAGCTCGAGGGCACCCTTTCCGGCGAGCACGGCGTGGGGATCGAAAAGCGGGACTTCCTGGACCGGGAGATCGACCCCGTAACGCTACGCCTGATGCGGGATATCAAGCGCCAGTTCGACCCCAACGGCATCCTCAATCCCGGGAAATCATTGCCTCTCGCCTGATTGCATCAGGCGAGTTTCGCGCCGGAGGCGCGACGGTTCACTTACCCGGCCGCACCAGACCGCCGAGCCCGACATCCTCCAGGGCCTCAAGCAGCAGGCGCCGCACACAGGCGGCGTCCTCACACTGCAGGGCGACGCTCAAGAGCTCCCGTGCCCGACTGCGGCTCATACTGCGGATCACCCATTTCACCCTCAGCAGGCTCCCCGCGCCCATGCTCAGGCTGTGCACCCCCATGCCGAGCAGCAGGACCGCCGCCATGGGATCACCGGCCATCTCTCCACAGATCGTGACCTCGCGCCCGAAGCTGCGCGCGCCCGCCACAACCTGGACCAGGGCATGCAGCACCGCCGGATGCAGCTCGTCGTAGAGGTTGGCGACGTGGGCGTTGTTGCGATCCACCGCCAGAAGGTACTGGGTCAGATCGTTGGTCCCGACGGAGAAAAAATCCACCCGGCGCGCCAGCGCCTCGGACTGATAGACCGCGGCCGGGACCTCGATCATCACCCCGACCGGCGGCATCTGCACACGATAGCCCTCTTCGAGCAGCTCATCGTGGGCGCGTTGGATCAACAGCAGGGCATCGTCCACTTCGCTCACGGTACTGATCATGGGCAGAAGCATTTGCAGGTTTCCCAACCCGATCGCTGCCCGCAAGATTGCCCGCACCTGGGTTAGAAAGATCTCCGGATGATCCAAGGTGATGCGGATGCCCCGCCAACCCAAGAACGGGTTCGACTCGGTCACCGGGAAATAGGGGAGCGGCTTGTCGCCGCCGATATCGAGAGTACGAATGGTCACGGGCCGGGGAGCGAAGGTCTCCAGCACCTGTCGATAGTTGGTCATCTGGACCGTTTCGCCGGGGAAGCGGTCGCGAACGATAAACGGAAGCTCCGTCCGGTAGAGACCGACGCCCGCCGATTCCTCGATTCCCAGGGGCCGTGACTCCGAGACCAAGCCGGTATTCAGATAAAGCGGAAACGTATAGCCGTCCGGGGTCTCCGCCGGGAGATGACGCTGGGTCTCGAGCTCCGTGGAGAGGACGCGGTCGTCATCCTGGAGCCGCCGATACTCGGACCGCACCACCGGCCCGGGGGCCACGTAGACCCGGCCCCGGTACCCGTCGACAACAAGCTCCAGCCCCTCGATCCGGCTCACGGGTAGGTCGGCGACCCCCATTGCAGCCGGCACGCCCAGACCGCGTGCCAGAATGGCCACGTGGGACAAGCTCGACCCGGTGGTGGAGACAATACCGGCGAGAGATGCCCGCGGCACCGCCGCGATCTGCATGGCGCTGATCTCTTCGCCCACCAAGACGGTATTCGCCGGATACTCCGGGGCCCGCGCCTCCAGGTTCTGCAGGTGCATCAGGATACGCCGCCCCAGATCCCGCACGTCGGAGGCGCGCTCACGCAGGTACGGGTCCTCCATGGCGTCGAAAACCCGCGCGTGCTCGGCGATCGTCGCGCGCAGCGCTCCTGGCGCCCAGTTACCGCTGCGGATGCGCTCGACAGTGCCATCGATCAGGGTGTCGCTTTCCAGCATGAGCAGCCAGGCATCGAACAGGGCCCGATCCTCCGGCGTCAGACCCGGCGCGGTACGCTTCGCAAAGCGCTCCAATTCCTCCACGACGTCGGCGACCGCGTCGCGGAAGGACTCCTCCTCTGCCGCCATATCGCCGGCGAGCCGATTGGGCACGGCGTCCAGATCCGCCGGCGGGTAGACGACCACCGAGGTCGCGATGGCGATGCCCGGTGACGCCGGCAGCCCCTGCAGGAAACGGCTGGGCAGCGCCCCCGGCTCCTGAAGGCTCGCGAGCTCCCCGCTAGCGCGGGCGTGGGTGATGGCGCCGGCCAGCTGGGACGCAAGCGTCACCACGAACGTCACTTCGTCGTCCTCGAAGCGCCTCCGCTCCCGCTGTCGCAAGACCAAGACGCCGAGGACTTTTCGATTCTGAATGATGGGAACGCCGAGAAAGCCGCGGAAACGGTCCTCCCCCGTATCGTTTGTGAACAGATAGCGAGGATGGCTGGACGCATCATCGAGGTTCACGGGTTCCGCGCGCTCGCTGACCCAGCCGATCAGACCCCGGTTCAAGGGCAGACGCACGCGTCCCACAGACTCGGGTCGAAGCCCGTCGGTGGCTTGGAGCACGTGCTCTCGGGAGTCGAAGTCGGTGAGATAAACGGAGCAGACGTCCGCGCCGACGACGCTCTTGACACGGCGCACGATGATCGCGAGGGCCTGCTCCAGATCAGGCGCCTCGTTGACTTCCTGAACGATGCGGCGAAGGGGCTCAAGCATAGGTGGTTCAGTCTGCCTCACAACCGTCGCGGCCGGGGGGGCGGCGGCAGTACCCCAGAGGTTCAGCGGTGCTTGTGGCGCAAAAACGGCGCCTGACCGGGGTCCGGTAGCTGACGCACTGGGGCCCCTTCCGGATACAATAAAGGAGCCAGCTCTTCGAGGGCCTGCTGATAAACCCGGCGCTTGAAGTACACGACCTCGCGCAGAGGATGCCAATACCTCACCCAGCGCCAGGCGTCGAACTCCGGTTTCGCGCTCTTGTCCAGGCAGAAGGCGTCTTCACCGCAATCCACTCGGAGCATGAACCAGACTTGCTTCTGCCCGATACACACGGGGCCACAATGGCGACGGATGAATCGCTTCGGAAGACGGTAGCGAAGCCAGTGTCTGGTGCTGCCGAGCACGGTGACCTGGGAGGCACGCAAGCCCACCTCTTCCTCGAGCTCACGGAACATGGCCTGCTGCGGCGTTTCATCCGACTTGATGCCGCCTTGGGGAAACTGCCAGGCATCCTGACCGACCCGCCTGCCCCAGAACAGGCGGCGTTCGGTATTGCTCAGAATGATTCCGACGTTGGGCCTGAAGCCGTCCGGGTCGATCAAGGCAGCTTCCCTAAAATTATTCGCTCCCCCATTTTTCCATATCCCTTGCGCAGGGGGCAACCCGGCCAACTCATAAGCTTCTGCTAATAAACAAGTTTCGGTATAGTTGGCTGGCGGCCTTTCCTCCCGGGGAGCTCTTCGCGCGGGACTCCGGCAAGGCTCGGTCTCGGCAATCACAGGAGTCACCCATTGGCGCTCGCCATTTTCGATCTCGACAACACGCTGCTCGCAGGGGATTCGGATTACCTCTGGGGCGTATTCCTCGCCGAGCGCGGGATCGTGGACAGGGAAGAATACGAACGCCTCAACGAGCGTTTCTATCGCGAGTATCGGGAGGGACACCTGGACATCTACGAGTTCCTGCGCTTCTCCCTGCGTCCCCTGCGCGACAATCGACCCGAGGACCTGATGCGTTGGCGCAGTGACTTCCTGCGTGAAAAGATCGACCCCATCATTCTGTCCGGCGCGCGGGCCCTGGTCGATCGGCACCGAGCCGCCGGCGATACGCTGCTCATCATTACGGCCACCAACGAGTTCGTCACGGCGCCCATTGCACAGCGTTTGGGAATCCCTCACCTTATCGCCACCGTTCCCGAGCAAGTGGACGGTCGCTACACCGGGGAGGTGTCGGGCGTCCCTTCTTACCAGGAAGGAAAGGTCGAGCGGCTACAGGCCTGGCTCGAGCAGGAAAGGGCGAATCTGTCGAATAGCACCTTCTACAGCGATTCCCACAACGACATCCCCTTGTTGGAACGCGTCGAGCGCCCGGTGGCGGTGGACCCCGATGAGCACCTGGCGCGACATGCCCGTGCTCACGGCTGGCCGGTGATCTCCCTGCGCGGCGAAGGCGCCGGCTGACGGCAAGCGTTGCTTGTGGTTTGAGGAGGAAAGGGCGACTTGCGAGCTCTCGACAGACGGATGCTCGGTCACTGAAACGCCGGCGCGAGTCCTGCGGACCGGTCGGGCTTCGAATTGTTGCTCAAGGATGGCTGCCGACCGGACTGCCGAGCGTCATGGACGGCGGGATGGAGCACAAAGCTCCGCCGAGAGAGAGGGAAGAAGCGATATCGCGCGGTGAATCTGCGCGGAGGGGGGGCACACGTCCCTGTGCAGTACGGCTCCGTTAGGTCGGAGCTAAGCCCTTACTTGGACTCGGCCGGAGCCGGCGCAGCGGGAGCAGCCGGAGCGGCGTAGGGGTAGGCGTAAGGATAGCCACCACCGTACCCGCCGGGGTAACCGCCATAGCCACCACCCCAGGGGCCGCCGCCATAGCCGCCATAACCCGGGTAACCGCCGTAGCCGTAGTAGTCACGCCAGCGGTTGTAACCGCGGCCGGAGCCGCGGCCGCCGCCGGACATGTTCATGTTGAAGTCACCGTAGCCGTCACCGAACATGTCGCTCCACCAGTCGTTCATGCCGGAGCCCCCACCCGGGCCACCCCACCATGCGGAAGCGGAAGCGGAAGCACCGAGCAGAGCGGCGACAGCGGCAGCGGTAGCAAGCTTTTTCATCTAGATTCTCCTAATTTGGATCTCTGTTGCAGCAAGCGAGGGCACTTAACCGTGCCATCGGGTGCATATAATATTAGAATTTAATTAATTTAGAAATAATTATTATCTATCGATCTGGCGAGATAGATAGGTTTTCTGGAATACCGCACCGCCATCAGCGCTCGGACCTCGTCCCAACGCCTCCAACGGGCTCGCGCAACCGCCGTGCAACCTCCAACAGATCCCGCCACACGCGGCCCTTCTGCTCGGGCGACCTTAATAGGTAGGCGGGGTGGTAGGTAACGCTCAACGGAGCTCGCTCCGGACCAAGCTCGAACCACCGGCCGCGCAGCTTGCCGATGGGGGCGTCGGTCTTGAGCAGGTTCTGGGCCGAGATCCTCCCCACCGAGAGCAGTACCCGCGGGCGGATGAGCGCGATCTGTCTCATAAGAAACCGCTCGCAGCGCAGGGCCTCCTCCGGCCGCGGATCTCGATTCCCCGGGGGACGGCACTTGAGGATGTTGGCGATGTAGACCTGGTCTCGCTTAAGACCGATGGCCCCGAGCATGAGGTTCAACAGCTGGCCCGCCCGGCCAACGAACGGCTCCCCTTGGCGGTCCTCGTCGGCCCCCGGGGCCTCGCCGATGATCATGAGATCGGCGCGACGGTTTCCCACGCCGAACACCGTCTGGGTTCGCGTCTCGCAGAGCGAGCAGGCGCGACAGGCCGCAACGGCCTCCTGGAGACGGTCCCAGTCCATATCGGCCACGGCATCTCCCGCCCCGGCGGCCATTGCTGGACCTCCACGGGGCTGGGAAGCGATGTCCGCGCCAAATCCACTCACGGCATCGACCGCTGCCGGCACCGCCTCAACCGGACTTGCCGAAGGAGACGACGCCTGGACGCCATCCTCCCCTGCGCAACCGGCCTCGAGCTCTTCGGGATGACTTTGCCGCAGGCGCCATAGCTGCACGCCCATCGCGAGCAGGTAGCGGCGGCTCGAATGCGGATCCATCCCGTGCTCCCCTAGACGTCCCCGGTCTGCGGGTGCGCGCGCTCACGCGGCTGCAGGATCTTGTTGCAGGCATGAATGTAGGCCTTCGCGGAGGCGATCACGATGTCCGTATCCGCCCCCTGGCCGTTAACGATACGCCCCCCTTTCTCCAGCCTCACCGTGACCTCGCCCTGGGCATCGGTCCCGCTGGTGATGTTGTTCACCGAGTACAGCTTCAGGATGGTTCCGCTATTGACGATAGACTCGATGGCCCTGAAGGTCGCATCCACCGGACCGCCTCCGATGGAGGTTCCCGGTTCTTCCTCGCCATCCACGGAAACCACGACATCCGCCCGCGGCGTCTCCCCCGTCTCGGAGCAAACCCGCAGGGAGACCAGCCTGATCCTTTCGTTCGTGGCATCCAGGTTGGCGTCCGTCACCAGGGCCTGAAGGTCCTCATCGAAGATCTCGTGCTTCTTGTCCGCCAGGTCCTTGAACCGTGAGAAGGCGGCGTTGAGCTCTTCCTCCGCCTCGAAGGTCACGCCGAGCTGCTGGAGACGGGTGCGGAAGGCGTTGCGCCCGGAGTGCTTGCCGAGCACCATGCGGTTCTCCGTCCAGCCCACGTCCTGGGCGCGCATGATCTCGTAGGTCTCGCGGCTCTTGAGCACACCATCCTGGTGGATACCGGATTCGTGGGCGAAGGCGTTGGCCCCGACGATGGCCTTGTTCGGCTGGACCGGAAAGCCGGTGATGCCCGAGACCAGGCGCGAGCAGTTGACGATCTGGGTGGTGTCGAGACGGGTGTCGCAGTCGAAGTGGTCCTGGCGCGTGCGCACCGCCATGACGACCTCCTCCAGGGCGGCGTTTCCGGCCCGCTCGCCGAGGCCGTTGATGGTGCACTCCACCTGGCGTGCACCGTTGCGGACCGCCGCCAGCGAGTTGGCGGCAGCCAGCCCCAAGTCGTTGTGACAATGGACCGAGAAGATCGCCTTGTCCGCATTGGGCACGCGCTCGATCAGGGTGCCGATCAGAGCACCGAACTGGTGCGGAACGTTGTACCCCACGGTATCGGGGATGTTCACGGTTCGCGCCCCTGCGTCGATGACCGCTTCCAACACCCGGCACAGGAAATCGGCCTCCGAGCGCCCGGCGTCCTCGGGCGAGAACTCCACGTCGTCCGTGTAGCGGCGTGCCCGCGTGACGGCCCGCACTGCCTGCTCGACCACCTGATCCGGGGTCATGCGCAGCTTCTTCTCCATGTGGATCGGAGAGGTCGCGATAAAGGTGTGGATGCGCGCGGACTTGGCCCCCGCCAGGGCCTCACCCGCACGGTCGATGTCCTTGTCCAGGGCACGTGCGAGGCCGCACACGGTACTGTCGGTCACGCCGGCAGCGACAGACTTGACCGCCTCGAAGTCGCCGGGGCTCGCGATAGGGAAGCCGGCCTCGATGACGTCGACCCGCAGCTTCTCCAGGGCCTTGGCGATACGGACCTTTTCCTCGCGGGTCATGGACGCGCCGGGGCTCTGCTCCCCGTCGCGCAACGTGGTGTCGAAGATGATCAGGTGCTCTTTTTCGCTCATTGGCTCGCTCTCACGTCGTCGCATCCACCGCTGACTGGTGGGACGCGGTCCGGGAAGACGTGCACGGCAAGCCAGATGCAGCGCGGTTCCCCGGAGGTGGTAAGGACCCGGTGCGGGGTATGAGCGGGTAGGAAAATGTAGTCCCCGGCGCTGAGAGAGACAGGTTCGCCGGCGACCTCAAGTACCGCCCGGCCTTCGAGCAGAATCACCCACTCGTCCTGTTCCTGGTCGTAGCGGACAGTCTCCACCCGGTCGCTACTCAGGATACGTTCGACGGCGACGTTTCGGCAGCGCAGCAGCTCTGTGAAGTCCTCGCCTCTGCTGAGCTGTGGGAGGTCCGAGTAGAGGTTCTTCGGACCTGGGAGGGTCTCGTTCTTCAACGCAAAAAACAACCGGCCTAAGGCCGGTTGCCGATCAGGCCATGGCCTTGATGTGGGCGTTGAGCCTGCTCTTGTGCCTGGCTGCCTTGTTCTGGTGAATGAGGCCCTTGCCGGCCGCGCTGTCGATGACCGGCAACGCTGCCTTGTAGGCGCTGGCGGCACCTTGCTTATCGCCCGCGTCGATCAGCTTGAGCACCTTCTTGATGGACGTACGCATGGCGCTACGACGGGACGCATTCTGCTGGCGGTGCGTCTCGGCCTGACGGGCGCGCTTGCGGGCTTGGGCAGAGTTGGCCAAGGTCGTTCTCCTGAAATCCTTAAGACTCTGTGGTCGGGATAAAGAGCGGCAACATAGCGCGAACGTCGCCGCTCTGTCAACAACGAAGCCGCACCCGACCCACGGCAAATCCGTTCTAACCAGCCTGATCGCATGTAAGTTGCGATCGGGGGACCGAATTGCCGGTCATGCGCAGATAGTCGAAGACACGCC
>JAYEJW010000396.1:0-1868 GCA_034716535.1 Pseudomonadota bacterium | reverse complement strand
GAAAATAAGGAGCGGCATTGGCGCACGCGTAAAGACCCGTTCGCAGAGGTCTGGGACAGCGAGGTCGTCCCGCTGTTGGAGAAGCAGCCGGCGTTGGATGCCACGACCTTGTTCGAGGATTTGCAGGGAAAATAGGGGAAAATAGGGACGGACCACGTTTTCTGTATTTTCTGCTATTTTTAGTAGATCAGTGTGTTCCCGAGAACAGCCTTGTACCAAGAAGCCCCCGTCTTTGTGCCGCCGGGATCCCGATGCCTGTCATTCTGCGCGGAGGACAAAACAGGGACGGACCCTGAGGTATCCGCACAAATCCCGCCTCCTTCACGCGGGCGCTCTGCGTGGCCGCCTTGGAGCGGGCACGTTTGCCGAAGGCCGTGTTGCCGTGGCATGAAGGGGCTGTCGCTGAGTACGCAAGCGAGTGTCACTGAGGAGCCCGGTGCGGTAATTCCGCACGCCGGGATCTGCGCCGGGAGCGCCGGGCAACCGGCGTCCCTACGGCGGCGGTGGCAGCCAAGTGTTTCTACTTGTCGGAAAAGATAGAGATGACAGTACGAATTGTGCGACTGGGAACCGAAAGGAGCAAAAATGAAGGGTTGCGAATCGGCACCGTGAGGCGGCCTCCCCGCGGGGTTCCCAAGAGCGAGTTTGTCTCGCAGAACTGGTACGACGTGTGGTTTCCAAACCTTGCACCCAGCCAGGAACTCATGAAACTCGGTCAGGCCGTGGAGACTGACCAGGAATGGCATGCATTCGAGAAAAAATACCGTTCCGAGATGGCCGACCGAGACAGGAGCCGAGTCCTCGATCTCCTCGCCGCCCTCTCACACAGTGCCAACTTCTCTGTTGGCTGCTACTGCGAGAAAGAGTCGCGCTGCCATCGCTCGGTGCTACGCCAGCTCTTGGTAGAACGCGGTGCAGATGTCAGATGAGCCACCTTTTTCAAGCCCGCGGAAAGCTATCTACCGCAGACGGCATTTGTCCGCGGCTTGGGTTCGAGGAAAGAACGAGGGCTCCCGTACACCTTGATGGCGTGCCGTCCCTGTATATCGTCCAGCGCGGACACAACCGCGAGCCCCGCTTCTTTGGCGAGGTAGACTCTACCTGGATGGCCGCGCTCAGCTGAGACATGGGACCAATCACTTCCGTGGTTGTGGACATGAGGAGAGAGCTCAGCACCCCGGCCGGTAGCGCAGATCCAGGGTGTACGGATGATCCCCGGCCGGCTCCTCGGGCGGGGCGTCTATGCGGCCGCCGCTGTGGCCCAGGTTGCGGAAGCGGGCGATACGCCGGCTTTCGGCCTCGTAGCTGTTGACCGGGAAGTGCTCTTCGCTGCGCCCGCCCGGGTGGGAGACATGGTAGGTGCAGCCGCCGAGGCTCAGGCGGTTCCAGGTGTCGATGATCTCGAAGATCAAGGGGCTGTGGCTCGGGATGGTCGGGTGCAGACCCGAGGGTGGGCTCCAGGCCTTGAAGCGCACCCCGGCAACGAGCTCGCCCTTCTTGCCGGTCGGGCGCAGGGGCACGCGCCGGCCGTCGCAGGCCAACAGGTGGCGCTCGTCCACCATGCCGTTGACCTTGACCTGCATGCGCTCCACCGATGAATCCACGAAACGGGCTGTTCCCTGGGCCGTGACCTCCTCTCCGAGGACGTTCCATGGCTCGATGGCGCCGCGCAGCTCCATGTCGATACCGTTCTCGGTGACCAGATCCCCGTAATGCGGAAAGCGGAACTCGAAGAAGGGGTCTTACCCCATCTTTGTCACCGCATCTGATAATATCCAATAATAACATTGGGTTATGAATGTTTGTCTCTCGTTATGGCACTACGGTTTGTGATTTACGGTGCGACAATGGTCTTCTGTGTCTTGCCT
>JAYEJW010000395.1:0-1873 GCA_034716535.1 Pseudomonadota bacterium | reverse complement strand
CGTTGACAGCAGTGGATAAGGCATAATTATATGGGATTAAATCGGCGGTGCATGAGGTCTTGGGTGAGCACTTCAAAGGGACGCTGGCCTCCGATGGTTTTGTCGCATACGCGCGTAATACGGTTAAGCGCGCGTGTCACACCTGCCGGAGGTGACCTATGCCCAGAAAGCACTTGCAAAGCAAGTGCCACACGTAAACAAGCGCTTGTTAGCGTCCATTGGATAAATAAGCTGGTGTGACAATCGTGCCTGGAAAACAACTGATTCTCACCCACTACGGCCACCGCTACATCGGGTTTCGCCGCGACGTGCTCCATCTAGAGACGCTCCAAAGGAACCCCATGGACCGTCTCCTCCTCGACTGTCTACTCAACTTGCGCCTCCCCTGCGAGGAAACCCCGCAGACTGCGGCCCTGCTGCGAACTGGCCTCCTGCAATCGGTGCCCGATACCGTGGGCCTGGACGAGGTCGCCCTGCGCTACGCACGCAACCCGCTGGAGAACATCTCCCGACTCATCTTCGAGTACACCACCCTGTGTCAGCTAAATTGCTCGCACTGCCGCAACGGGCATCTTCGCGCCACCCTCGAAACGGATGTGGCCAAGCTCCAGCGCGCCGTGGATGTGGTCCTGCCTCTTGGAATCCGGCGCTTCGATTTCGTCGGGGGCGAAGTGATGATGTACGGCCGGGGCTGGCTTGACGTACTGCAGCACATCAGGGAGTACCCGCCTATTATCGCCAACGTCCTGACAAGCGGGTGGTTCCTGGGAAAAACCGACTTCAACGCCGCGGGGGTCCGCTATGCAAACGACAACGCGTACCTGGCGCACCTCAAGAATAGCGGGCTGACGCACGTCACCTTCAGCATAGACGGTCCCGAGGAACTGCACGACCAATGGCGCGGGGTACCCGGCCTCTACCGCCGCATCATACGCGGCTTCGAAACGGTGAGGGCTGCAGGTCTGGTGCCGCAAGTTTCCGTGGTCCTCGAAAACGACCTCTCGGACAAGCAGACAGCCCGCTGGCTCGGGGAGCTGGCAGACGCCATCTACGACTTTCCGCCGGGGACGAGTCCCGAGAAAAGGCTCCTGCGGCTCACCACCGATGATATCAACTACATCAGCCACTTCATCGACGTGGGCAACGCCGTGCAGCTCAAACGGGGCAAGCACCGCATCGATGCTATCCCAGACGAGCAGCTACGCTGCAAGGCGTTCTTCCGACCCGCGCCCAACCTGCGTATCAAAGCCACCGGTGAGCTATCCATCTGCCCCCTCCTCGACGCCGGCGAGGGCTACGGGAACATCCATGAAAAAGATCTCGTGCACCTGCTTAACCACCTGCACGAGTCCTTTGTCTTCCGGCTGCACGCCGAGCATCGGATCGCTGACTACCGCCAGTATCTGGACCCCGAGATCTTCGGCGAGCACGTCGATCACGTGTGCAGCCTGCGTAGCGTCTTGACCCTGATTGCTCGTGAGATGGAGGAGCGCGGTGTTGGCCCGGGAGACCCTGAGGCTATCCACGAAATCAACGTTGAGGTGGCGCAGCGCTCGGGCTTCCTGCCGCCGGCTTGGAAGGGCGCCACAGGGCAGAAGCCGCTCACCTAAATGTGACTCCCTAGACTTTTCGCAACTTAATGAAGCGGTGAGCGTGTTCGCTCTCCGCTGAGCGAGGATAATGGCGGAATGACTGCAAACACCAAAGGTCTTCGACTGGGTGACTTCTCTCGGGTGGTATTTTTTACCGGCGCGGGGATGAGTGCCGAGAGCGGCGTACCGACCTACCGTGGCAACGGTGGCGTGTGGGAGGCGTACGACTGGGAGTCCTGTGCCTGCCAGCGGGCCTTCGACCGCGATCCCGAACGGGTTTG
>JAYEJW010000394.1:0-1874 GCA_034716535.1 Pseudomonadota bacterium | reverse complement strand
CGAGCAGCCCGTCAACGAAACCCATTTCATCAAAGATCGGCTGGCCTCGGAGGTCCTGGGCAAGGCCCTGTTCTGGGATATGCAAGTCGGCAGCGATGGCGTTCAGGCCTGCGGCTCGTGCCACGCGTTTGCTGGCGTTGACCACCGCACCCGCAACCAGCTCAATCCCAATGCCAACGGCGGTGATCTGGACTTGGACCTCCGCGGAGGCGTAGCTAGTACTCCTCAGGATACGAATGCCATTGATATCGTGGCCGCAGACTTCCCGTTCCACAAGCGGACCAACCCGGACGTGGTCGGCGACGGCTTCGATCCAGCGATTCTGGTTAGCGACTCCAACGACGTCTTGTCCTCGATGGGCGTCAGCGAATTCAAGCAGTTCGATGACGTGCTCGTCGGGGGTACTGCCTTCGGTCCGGCCTCAATGGGCGTAGCGCCCCTGCTGCCGGATCTGGGCACGGTGCATCCCGACCCGATTCCGGTCATGCAAGGCAACCGCAGAATCGAGCCCCGCCACACGCCGACCATGCACGCCGCGGCGTTCAATTTCGACAACTTCTGGGACGGACGCGCCCGCCATGACTTCAACGGCGGCAGCGTGTTTGGCCCGTCGGATCCGTTCTTCCATATCCACGTGAGCTGTTCAGGCGCACTCCGCGAGCTGGCGGCTCCGATCGAGGCGGAATTCGATGACCCGCTCGCAGGTCTCTGCGAATGGACCGCGGCAGGCGGCAACTATCTGGGCAATGACCCAGCGGATCCCGGAGAACCGGTACCGGTCAGAATCCGCTTCTCCAGCCTGGCTTCCCAGTCAGTGGGCCCGCCCCTGAGCGATTTCGAGATGGCTTTCGGGTTTCTCGACCCTGATATCCAAGGAGGACGCAACTGGCAGAAGATAGGCAAGAAGCTGCTGCAGGCCGGCGTGACGCCGCTGGCCAAACAGCTGGTGGACCCGACCGACAGCCGGCTCGGACCCTGGTCCAACAACATGGGCTCGAACTGTATAGCCCTTGGCGTAGCGGCAGCCGGCAAGCCCGGTCTCTGCACTTCTTACCCGGAGCTGATCGAGATGGCCTTCAGAGACGAACTCTGGAATAACACCAGCCAGCATCTCGCGGGCACGGCTGTGCCACAGAACAACGCCTGCGCGCCGGGTGAGCAGATTCATGAAACGGGAATCGCAGCCACCTGCGACCCGTTCGACGGGTATGTGATCGCGATTAACACCACTGCTGCAGCTGATTCGGCCAACACGAACCAGTTCACCCAGATGGAGGCGAACTTCTCGCTCTTCTTCGGGCTGTCGGTGCAGACCTACGAGCAGCTCCTGATCCCCGACGACACGCCGTGGGACAAGTTCAATGATCTATATCCGATGCTGGGCAATGGCGTCGCGCAGCCCGGAGAGCAGGCGACGCTGCCGCCGGGCGAAATCCGCGAGCTCGTCACCGGGAGTCCCACCGGGTTTCTCGATGTGAGCCTGGTCGATGGAATCGATGAGGATGTCCTGTTCGGATTCGACATCTTCGCCGGCGGCAACCTGACGGCCGCACTGCCGGTCGGGCCAAGAAACCCGGCAGCGGGCCCAAGTTTTCCGCTCGGCGTCGGTTCGAATCCCTTCCTGCGGACCGCTCGCTGCATGCTCTGCCATCTCGGGCCCGAGCAGTCGGACCACACTAACAACGTCAATGCCGGGCTGCTGCAGGGCGGTACCGAACAGGAGTTTCCGTTCCCGCAAGGGGCCCCTGAGCCCACCGGCGTACTACGGCTCGTGACGGGATTCAGCCTCGCGGAAGAGCTCGAGGAAAATGCCCAGGACGGCGTCGAAGTCGAGAACCGGAACTTTAATATCTTTGGTAGCGACCTCAGCCTCC
>JAYEJW010000393.1:0-1875 GCA_034716535.1 Pseudomonadota bacterium | reverse complement strand
ACCACCAGTGGCAGCAGAGCGTAGATGCCGAGCAGCAGGAGCGCCTGGACCATGGGCAGGGCCTGCAGCACCGCGGTCATGGTGACCGAGAACAGCGCCGAGGCGGTTAGCACGCCTCCCGCGGCCAATCCGCCCTTGACCAGGTTCTCGGCGGTGCCGAGCAGTCCCGTCGTCCCCGTGTTGTTGGCTACCAGGTCGTTGCTCGACCACACGGGCGGCGCATTGTTGAGCACGGTACGGGCCACCGCATCCTGCTGCTGCTCACCTGCCAAGGTCGGCGCCACGGCCACCACCAGCCCGGAAAGGCCCGATGAAGTGGCATCCGCCTCGTCCATCAGCTGCTTGCGCAGGCCCTGCCCCCCGTCCTCCCACCACTCCTTGCAGGTGGGCTTGCCCCAGGTGGGAGGACTTGCCGGGTCGTACTCCGTGTCCCGCGCGGGGTCGTAGGCCCAGCCGGGGATCTGCTTGCTCGGGCGCAGGCTGTCGTAGTAGCCGGCCGTGGACCGGTAGACATGGGAGCCCATCCAATCCGGGTCGTCCTCTCCGTAGGTGGCAAGGGTCGCGTTCACCGCGGCGGTGGCCGGGCGCTCCGCCTGATACCTGGAGCGGGCCGGCACGTAGCACTCGCTGAAGAAGTCGCTCACCTCTTGGCGCAGCCTGGGGTCGGCGATGGTGGCCAACCGCGCCTGCTGCTCGAAGGTGCGCAGATCGCTCGCCGCGGGTAGGCCCTCCACCACCGCGTGGTTGAAGCCGGAGGTCATGGCGAGCACCGCGTACCACCAGATCGGGATGTTCACCGTCGCCGGTGATCCTGTAAAGCCAGTCGAGCCGTAGGTGCTCTGGGGCGCCGCCACCGTCGCCGCGGATGGCGCCGGATTGCCCAGGGTCGGTATCGGCGAGTAGCTCAGGGTCCCGGCGTTGAGCGGCGTCAGCGCTGCCGGCTGACCCGCCAGCACCACCACCAGCAGCGCGATGAAAAGCTCGATCTCCATGCGCCGCAGCGACATCCCCGTCGCGGTACCGAACTCCCCGCCCTCGGCGGGCTCACGCCAGTTGTCGATCAGGATGCCCAGGAACGGCAGGTAAACGATTCCTGTGCCGACCAACACGTCCCACAGCACCCCGTAGAAGGCCCAGCCGAACAGGGTGGTGAATAGCTCCAGGTAGCTGTCGACGCTCATACGGCAGGTCCTCAGATTACGCCCAGGAACCGTCCGAGCAGATCCTGCCCGAGCACCAGTTCGATGACGAGGACCCAACTGGTGACCCGCCAGCGGAGGGCGAGCCAACGGGTACGGATGCGCTCGTCGACGCTCCGCGCTCGCGCGGCAAAGTCCACCAGCCGCGGCCAGAAGATGGCCAGTAGACCGATGAGGAGCAACCGAACGCCGCCGGCAATTGGCTTGAAATCGGCAATTCGTTCCGAAACTATTGCAAGCGACGTAAGCTCCACCGCCTGCCAGAGGATCGCCCCAACGGCCAGCACCAAAGCGAGGGCGAGCAGCAACAGCCCCACGAACCAAGACCGCCTGAAGGAAACGGCGCTACTGAACCCGGCCATTGGTCAGCGGTCTCGGGTCGATGGGGGATGCCTGCGGGACAGTCATGGACGCGTTGCGCCTTGCAGCGGCGCGCTTGAGCAGGGTCGCCACCGTGTCGGAAACGACCTCCTTCCGGACCCGGGTCTCGAACAGCAGGCTGTCGATCTCGCGGTCGAGCTCCTCGATGGAGCGCTGGGCATGCTCGCGGGCGACCTCGGTGGCGTAGACCTCCGCTGCCCGCCATGGAAGTGCGAAGCACGAGGCGGGTAGTCCCCGGTAGGTGTAGGCGCGTGCGTATGGCCGCAGTGGCGAAGGGGCCGAAGGTCCCGTAGCC
>JAYEJW010000392.1:0-9495 GCA_034716535.1 Pseudomonadota bacterium | reverse complement strand
AGTTCAACGTGGTCTCGAGTATCGGCGCCCTGGTATTCGGTCTGAGCCACCTGCTGTTCCTGTACATCGTCATCAAGACGATCCGCGGCGGGAAACAGGCCGAAGCGAAGGCCTGGGAAGGTGCGAAGGGTCTGGAGTGGGAGCTCCCCTCGCCGCCTCCGTTCCACAGCTGGACCACGGCGCCGCAGATCGCCAAATAACGGATTCAGGTTGGGTCAGGCGCGCGAGATCAGGTACGTCCAAGTGGGTGGTCAGCCTTCCCGCGCGTCCTGATCCAACAACGGACCCCGAAATCGACCCATCAACCCGAAAACTCAGTCGATGACCACGATTCAAATGACACCGGAACAGCGCCGCAAGAATGTTCGCACCGCCTGGATGGTGGCGGCATTCGCGGCAATCATCTTTTTGAGCGCCATTCCGTTCTGGAAGGGGCTCTACAACATCGCCATGAACAGCGGGCTGTGAGCGGCACAAGCTCTACGGAAAAGAAGAAGCGGCGCACCCTCGTGCTGCTGGCGGGACTCGCCGTCGGCATGTTCGGCTTCGGCTTTGCCATGGTGCCCCTCTACGGCCTGTTGTGTCAGGTGACCGGCGTGCAATCCGTCGAGCAGCGATCGGCCTTGAGCTCGCAGTCCGAAACGGCCTCAACCGGTGCGGTGGCGGAGGACCGCTGGGTCACCGTGAAGTTCGACGCAACCGTGCACCCGGATCTGCCCTGGAAGCTCGAGCCCATGGTACGCAAGCTGCGGGTGCGCCCCGGCGAGACGCACCTGGTCCGCTTCCTCGCGGAGAACCGCTCCGGCCGGGAGATCCAGGGGCAGGCCATTCCGAGTATCGCGCCTTGGCAGGCCACGGGCTTTTTCTCAAAGCTGGAGTGCTTCTGCTTTTCCCAGCAGACGCTCGTCGGTAACGAGCGCAAGGAGATGCCTCTGCGTTTCTCGGTGTCTCCGGACCTGCCTTCCGATATCAGCTCCCTCACGCTCTCCTACAGCGTGTTGCGGGTGTCCGAGCCGAGCTCTCTTGCGGCCGTCGAGTAAGCGGCTGCCCGTTGGACACGACATTCAACCCACAATGACGAGGATAAACAGAGGATGAGTAGTGCAGCGCATCACGGCCCGAAGGCCTATTACGTGCCGGATCCCAGCCCGTGGCCGATCACGGCCATGGTGTCGGTTCTCCTCATGCTTGCCGGCACCGCCTTGAGCATCAACGACGTGGGCTTCGGCCGCTGGATGATTCTCGCCGGGTTCGCCCTTCTTGTCGTTATGTTTTTCGGCTGGTTCGGCGATGTCATCAAGGAGAGCATGTCGGACAGCTTCAACGAGCAGGTCGACCGGTCTTTCCGCCAGGGCATGTTCTGGTTCATCGCTTCGGAAGTATTCTTCTTTCTGAGCTTCTTCGGTGCCCTGTTCTACATTCGTACGATCGCCCTACCATGGCTAGGGGGGGAAGGTTACTTGGCTCCCACCCAGGAGCTGCTGTATAACCAGTTCGTCGCGGCTTGGCCGAGCGCGGGTCCGGGACAGGTCGGCGGGGAGTTCGCGCCCATGGGCGCCTGGGGCATCCCCGCCATGAACACCCTGATCCTGCTCACGTCCGGCGCCACCATCACCTGGGCCCACTGGGGGCTGAAGGAGCACAACCAGAAGCAGCTCGTCCGCGGGTTGGCCGCAACCGTCGGCCTCGGCCTGCTTTTCGTCGTGCTGCAGGCCTGGGAGTACCGCCACGCCTACGAAGAGCTCAACTTGACCCTCGAGTCCGGGGTCTACGGCTCGACCTTCTACATGCTGACGGGTTTCCACGGCTTTCACGTCACCATGGGCGCCGTCATGTTGATGGCCGTCCTAGCCCGGGCCGTGAAGGGCCATTTCACCCCCCACAACCACTTCGCTTTCGAGGCGGTCGCCTGGTACTGGCACTTCGTGGACGTGGTGTGGCTGGGGCTGTTCGTGTTCGTCTACTGGTTGTAGCTCCGACGGACGCAGCGATACACGAAACTCAGGTCGCGGAGAATGTTGAGGGGGACGGGCGAGCGCGAGCTCGCCCTTATTTATGGTTACATTCCGTGGGGCTGTAGAACCCCGAAGACGTAACCGAGGATGAGCAGACCGAAAAGGGTCAGCGATAGTACGATGCGCACGGTAAGCGCCTTCACGACCCGCGTCTTGTCGGCTTCACCGTCGTCCTTGGCGAGGTAGTACATGCCTTGGGCCAGTGAGAAGACGATGAACGCCAAGACCAGCAGAACAGGCAGTTTGAACATGAACTCCATGGTGTTTTCCTTCGCAGTTGGTGGTGGAAATTTATCGTGTCCGCCAAGATTATAATACCGGCGCACCATAGTCAGGAATATAGCACCCTGATGCGGTTTGGCGACCTCGATTTTCGTTTTCGTTGGGTACCGACGCTCCTGCTCGCCGTCCCAATTCCGATTTTCATGGCGCTCGGTTTCTGGCAACTGGACCGTGCCGAGCAGAAGCGGGAGCTCACGCGTACGTTGAGTGCGCGCAGCGAGATGCCGCCGGCGCAGCTCACTCAAATGGTGACAGATCCGCAGGCTCTGCGCTTTCGACGGCTTGTGGCGCAGGGCGAGCTCGAGCCCGACAGCCAGATCCTGATCGAGAACCGCAGACATGGCGGCCGCACCGGCTTCCACGTGGTCACTCCGCTGCGTATCGGGGGCTCAGACGTTCGTGTGCTGGTGAACCGCGGCTGGATCCCCGCGGGACCGGACGGGGCACCCGTACCGGCACCGGTACCGGAGGGGCCCGTGACCGTCAGCGGCGAGACCCACATCCCCTTGGCGCCCGCGCTGGTGCTGCACGGTGGGCCCGACGCGGCTGCGGCCTGGGGAAATCGTTGGCCCTATTTGACCGTGGAGCTATTCACGTCGCGCGCTGATTACCCGGTGCAGCCGGTCGTGATTCTTCAGGATCCGGCTGATGTGGGCGGATTCGAGCGCACCTGGCCGCGGGAGCTGCCGAAGGAGGGGATGCACGTCGGCTATGCGTTGCAGTGGTTCGCCTTCGCCTTGATCGCGCTGGTGCTCTATCTGCGGCTCAGCCTGGTGCGCACCGGGCAAGAGGAGGATGTGGCGTGAGCGAGACGACAGCCAACGGACAGAAACGCCGCCTGGCGCCCCTTTGGGCGATGATTGCCGTCTTTGCGGCACCGGTCGTGGCCGCCTGGTTCTTCTACTTCAATCCACAGTACCTCCCTTCCGGCCGCACGAACCTGGGAGAGCTCATCGAGCCGGTGGTCCCCCTCCCGGCAGATCTCGGACTTCGTTCTCCCGAGGGTGCCGAGCTCGACCGCGATGTCCTGCGCGGGAAATGGACCCTGGTGTTTCTGGGCGAGGGGGACTGCGGTGACGCCTGCGCCGCCCGTCTGGGGGATCTGAGGCAGATTCGCCTGGCACTCGGGGAGAGCCGGCTCAACGTCGAGCGCTTGCTGATTCTGCCGGACTCTTTGGCCCCGGGCCGTGCGTCCGATCTTGGTCGGGAATTCGAAGGGATGCACATCGCCCTCGTGGATGCCGAAGGCGGCGACTATCTTCTCGACCTGCTGGGCGAAGGCTCGGCAGGCCTGGAGCGCATCTACATCCTCGACCCCATGGGCAACCTGATGATGCGCTACGCCGCGGACGCGCCGGCGAAAGACACGCTCAAAGACATGGAGCGCCTGCTCAAGGCCTCGAAGAACTGGTTCAAAGGTGCACAGTATGGCCACAAGTGAGATCAGCCTGTCCGACCCTCACCCCACCCCTCTCCCGGAGGGCGAGGGAGATCAGGTGCGCCTGCAGCGCGCTTTTCTCGGAACCGCTCAGGACGTCGCCTGGCGACGCTATTACGACCTGACCAAGCCCAAGGTCGTGGCATTGATTCTCTTCACCGCCTTGGTGGGGATGCTGCTGGCGACGCCGGGGATGGTTCCCGTGCAGACGCTGTTGTTCGGCCTGTTGGGGATCGGACTGGCCTCCGCCGCCGGGGCGGCATTGAATCACGTCGTCGACCAGCGCATCGACGCGGTTATGGACCGCACCCGGGGACGCCCCCTGCCGAGCGGCGATCTGGACGCCCCCCACGCCCTGGCGTTCGCGCTCGGCCTGGCGGCCCTGTCCATGCTGGTGCTGGTGGCCTTTGTGAATACGCTCACCGCCGTCCTGACCTTCTTCGCCTTCATCGGCTATGCGGTCATCTACACCATGTACTTGAAGCGGGCCACGCCCCAGAACATCGTCTGGGGCGGCCTGGCGGGTGCCATGCCGCCGCTGCTGGGGTGGACCTCGGTAACCGGGGAAGTGTCCGTCGAGGGCCTGCTCCTAGTGCTGCTGATCTTCATCTGGACCCCGCCCCACTTCTGGGCCTTGGCCATCAAAAGGAAGGACGAGTACGCGCGTGCCGGTGTCCCCATGCTGCCGGTGACCCACGGGGTGGCATACACGAAGCTCCAGGTTCTGATCTACACGCTGATGCTGCTTTGGGTCTCGCTCATGCCCTTCATGGTCCACATGAGCGGCGTACTCTATCTCGCCGGTGCGCTGGGGCTGGGGTTGGGTTTCCTGTACCACGCCGTGCGCCTGCTCCGGAGCGAGGGCGACGGCCACGCGATGAAAACCTTCGGCTACTCGATCCTCTACCTCACCGCCCTGTTCGCCTTCCTGTTGGCAGATCACTACCTGCGGATGGTGATGGGAGTGGTGTCCTGATTTGCGGACAGGGATGAACCTCGCGCAGAGGCACGGATGAAGATGAGGCACGCGGTACGGAGTAGGAAGTGCGGGGAGAAAGGGCGTGCTTCGCACTTCGTCTCGGGCCGGCCCGGCGCGAGACATCTCGGGTCACCGGCCTGTACCCGAGCCTTGCGCGAAGGCGCGCAGGACAACGACCACGAACAGGATGCCCCCGATCACCGCGAGCAGTCCGCCCAGGCCCATGATTCCCATGAACGTCTTGGCCCAGACGCCCTCCAGGCCCTGGGCGGCGCCAGCGGTCTTGCGCTGGATGCCCATGGCGCCCGAGGCCGCGAGTCCGGCGATGTGCAGCAGCTGTCCGGCACCGTAGACGGCCGGTTGCCAGCGCGCCATCCGGCCGACTGCTCGGCCGAAGCCGAGCTCGGGCAGCAGCTGGTAGGTGAGCCCCATGAGCGCCAGGGTTACAGCGACGATGGAGCCGTGGTAGTGGGCGGGGATGATGGTGTTCACCCCCGCGATCGCAGCCCCCAATGCTCCGCCGGCAAAGAACAGTACCAGGGAGGCCACCAGCGCCCGGTATTCGGGACGCAGCGGCTCGGTCATCGCGGCGCCGCGACGGCGTATCAAGGCGATCGTGAGCAGCAGGCCGATGGGGACCGCCGCGAGGCCATTTCCGTATTGCATCAGCCGGGTAAAGCCGAGCCTTGCCTCTGCGGAATCCGGGGCGTACAGGGCATGGAGCACCACCACCAGCAGCAGCGGCAGCACGCCGAGCACCAGGATGGCGGACTGCCAGCGATTTGGCAGGCCGATCGGGCGTCCGACCGCGCGGGCGAGCCACAGCCAGGCTACAAGCATAAGCTGGGTGTAGGCGAACTGAAGCACGTGGCCGGGTCCCCAGAAGAGATACTCGTAATAGGCCTTGCCCTGCCAAGCGGGCGCCAGTCCGCTCCAGGTCCAGAGCAGCGAGATGCCGGCGATCAGGGTCGCGATCGCGGCCGTCGCAATGCCCACCGCCGGCGGGTCGCGCCAGGACAGGCCGCCGAAGACCCGCGGAAGATAGGCTATGACCTGCAGCAGGGCACCGAGCCCGAAGATGGCAAGGGCCACGAGGAACAGGGGATGGTCCAGCACCGGCACATAGTTGTTGAGCAGTGGATCGGCGGCACCGAAGAAGGGCGCCGCCGCCACGAGCAGACAGCCCCCCGTTGCCGTGGCGAAGGCGATCCAAGAGAGTCGCCGCGCAGCGTTCGCCAAGCTCCAGAGAACACCGGCGAAGGCCAGAAACCAGATCAGCACCGACTGATCCACATGCACGATCAGGGCGACGCGGAAAAAGTCCTGGGTGGGGAACAGGGCGGAGGTGCCGGGCGCGCGCGCGACCACAAGCAGGATGGCGAAGAGGCCAGCAAGCGCCAAAGCCGTGATGCCGAGCACCAGCCAGGCCGTCGCCAGCCGCCGTTGACCTGGGTCGGCCGTCAGCTGTCCGACTTGGTTTGTCGTTGCCTCGTTCGCTGCCATCGCGCTCACCTCGTCATCTGCATAAGCGCGCCATTTTAGGGGACAGCAGCACCATGACGCGAACCGCCTTTGCCTCCCTTGCCGCCTTCGCTGCTTTGCTGGCGCTCGCCGTCATCATGCTCGGCGCCTACGTGCGTCTCTCGGATGCGGGGCTGGGCTGTCCGGACTGGCCCGGCTGCTACGGTGGCCTGGGCGCGCCCGCCGGTGCGGACGCCATCGCCGAGGCCAACGCCGCCTATCCCGAGCGCCCGGTGGAGGCGTCCAAGGCGTGGAAGGAGATGGTCCACCGCTATCTGGCGAGCACCCTGGGATTGGTGATCGTTCTCCTGGCCGTCGCCGCCTGGCGCTACCGCAACCGCCGCGGTCTGCCCGTGGTACTCCCCACGCTGTTGGTAGGGCTGGTGATCTTCCAGGGTCTGCTTGGCATGTGGACCGTGACGCTGCTCGTCAAGCCCGCCATCGTGACCGCCCACCTGGCCGGAGGGCTGGCGACCCTCGTCCTGCTCTGGTGGCTGGCTCTGCGACAGGGCCGCCTGTTCAGCGCCCCCGTTTCCGATGCGCTCGAAAGGCTCAGGCCCTGGACCTGGGGCGGCCTCGTCCTGGTCTGTGCGCAGATCCTCCTCGGCGGCTGGACCAGCACCAACTATGCGGCCGTAGCCTGCACCGAGTTTCCCACCTGCTACGGTGGCCTGTGGTGGCCGCCCACGGACTTCCGCGAGGGCTTCGTCCTCTGGCGCGGGCTGGGCGTGGACTACGAGTACGGTGTGCTCGACAGCGCCGCCCGCACCGCCATCCACTTGACTCACCGCATCGGTGCCCTGGTCGTCTTTCTGTACCTCGCCGTGCTGGCCGTAGAGACGGTAAGACGGGCCGGGAATCCCACCCACCGCCGCCTGGGGCTGGCCCTCGGCGCGGCCCTGGTTCTGCAGGTCGGCCTTGGTATCGCCAACGTGTTGGGCCACCTGCCGCTGTCCCTGGCGGTGGCCCACAACGGGGGCGCCGCCCTGCTGCTGCTCGCGCTGGTGAGCCTGTTGCACGCGTTGGGCCGGCCCGCGGCGGCGCCGGCCCGGGTTGGCGATGTGAGCATGGGGCCCAATGCGAGGTTTTCCTCATGAGCACGGATCCGCAGCAGCAGGGTAGTTTTTTAGGTCGCGCCCTCGTCGTTGTTGCCATTTTCGCTGCGGCGGCGGGGATCTGGTTCGGCATGGAGTTCTTCGCGGACGAACCTAGCCGACACCCGTCGGCGATCGCCTTGAAGGCAGGTACCCTGTTGCCGCAGCCCAAACCGCTGCAGCCCTTTGCCCTGACTGACCAAGACGGGAGCCCTTTCTCTCTGGACGATCTCCGCGGGCGGTGGACCTTCGTCTCGTTCGGGTATACTTCCTGTCCCGATGTCTGTCCGACCATCATGGCCACCTTCAATGCGTTGGATGGGCTGCTCCGGGCCGACACGGCCGAGCCGCCCGCGGACTTCCTGTTCGTGTCGGTGGACCCGGAGCGGGACCCGCCGGAGAGGCTCTCCCAGTACGTACGCTACTTCAATCCCAGCTTCCTCGGGGCGACCGGAGAACACGACGCCCTGCGCGCGCTGACCAGCCAGCTCGGCATACTCTATGCGCGCGTTGATAACCAGGACAGCGCCATGGGCTACCTCGTGGATCACTCGGCCAGCATCCTGCTGATCGATCCCCAGTCCCGACTGGCCGCCATCTTCAGCACGCCCCATGACCCGAAAGCAATGGCCGAGGATTTCGCGGCCATCACCGCCGATTTCGACCACGATCCCTAATCAAGATTTAATCAAAGGAGCAGCCATCATGGCCCATGCAGCCGCAACCGCCCATCAGGATCACCCGATGCCCAAGGTCAACGAGATCACCCTGGATTACCCCTGGGAATGGCTGGCCAAGGGGTGGCAAGACCTGACCCGTGCGCCCGGATTCAGCCTCGCCTACGGCGCCGTGTTCGTAATCGTCAGCTATCTCCTGACCCTCGGGCTCGTGGCAGAGAACATGTTCTTCGTCATCCCTCCGTTGGCGGCAGGCTTCTTCCTGGTCGCGCCCCTGCTCGGTATCGGGCTGTACCAGATCAGCGACGCCCTGGAGAAGGGGGAGGAGGTCCGGTTCTGCAACGCGCTGACGGCCTGGAAGCGCAATGAGGTACACCTTTCCGCCATGGCGGTCGTGCTGGTGATGGTCCTGCTCGCCTGGATGCTGACCGCCCTTCTGGTGTTCGCCCTGCTCTATGATCAGCCGGTGCCCACCTGGGAGAACTTCATCCCCGTCGTATTTCTGTCCGGCGAGAGCCCGCTCTTCCTGTTCGCTGGTATTGTCGCGGGCGCACTGATCGCCGGATTCACATTCAGCATCAGCGCGATCACGGTGCCCATGCTCATGGATCGTCAGGTCGACGTGCTCACGGCCATTCAGACCAGTTTGCGGGCCGTTCGCATCAACTGGCAGGCGATGACCTTGTGGGCCTCCCTGATCGTCATGTTCGTGGGAATCGGGATCGTGACCTTTTATCTCGGACTGATCGTGGCCATGCCGCTGGTTGGTCACGCCACCTGGCACGCCTATCGGGACCTGGTGCCACGGGACTGAGGTTTCCGGGACCTCTTGCGCCGGAAAAGGGATGGCCATCTCCCGGCAGGAGAGGGCCCTGAGGGACTGGACGCCTGTCTGCGGGTGAGGCCGGCACCAGGATGGGGGATTGTCGGTGTTTGGCCCTGACCGTCAACCTCAATGGCCTGAAACTCAAGGAGATTCGCCGTGCACTCGAAGACTGAGCCTCTGACCGACGCGCAACTAGATGCCTATGAGGCTGAGCGCGATCTGGCAGCCGACCTGCTCCAGGCCATCGACGAAATGAAGGCAGGTAAGGGACGCGCGGTCTGGCCTCCGGCGCTGGCCGCGAGACAGGAGACCGGGCTGTCCCAGGTGCAGTTCGCGGAGCTGCTTGGCGTCTCGGTTCGCACCCTGCAGGGTTGGGAACAGGGGCGCAAGCAACCCAGCGGCGCCGCACGGACCCTGCTCGCCATCGCTCGGCGCAACCCTAAGGCCCTCCGTGATGTCGCGGAAGACCTGCGCACCGCCGGCTGATATCGCGATGAGGTTTAGTGGTCTGGCCCCGGTTTCTCTCCGGTTTCTCTCCGCCGTGCATCACGCCCTGAAGCTGCTCGGAGACGTCGGTCTGGGCTACCTGACCCTGGGCCAGCAGAGCCCCACCCTCTCGGGCGGCGAGGCGCAGCGCATCAAGCTGGTCACCGAGCTTGCCAA
>JAYEJW010000391.1:0-1876 GCA_034716535.1 Pseudomonadota bacterium | reverse complement strand
GCATGGTCGCCAGGGCCATTCCGATGGGTCCCGCCATGATCACGAATGCAGTGCCGCCGGGTATCTGGGTATAGATCCACGCGACGTAGGCCAGCCACAGGCCCGCCATGACGCGCGCGGCGGCCGCCATGCGATCGAGGTCGAAGACGAAGCGCGGTTGCGGCGCGGCGTTGCCAAGCGGCTGGGGGCTCGCCATCTCGAACCCTTTGATGTCGGCAAGCACGTCGAACAGCGACCGGGTGAGCGCATCCAAGTGTTGCAGCCGGGTCCGGGTGACCGCCAGGGCTGCCTTTTGGAAATGGGACAAGGCGCGCGCGGCGTCCTGGTTCAAGGCCAGCTCCACGTCCCGGGGAAGACGTTCAGGCGCCTCGTCCACGAGCATACGCTCGATCTGACCGAAGCGGTCATCCAGTTCCTCGCCGAGGACCTCCAGATGCGGCAGCAATTTCGTCATGTCGAGGTCTTGAACCTCGGTAAAGCTCTCGCGCCAGCGCTCCAGGTTCTCCATTACCTGGGCCGACAGGTCCTGCACCTGTTGCCATTGCCGGCGAACTTCCCAGACTTCGTAGCTGTCCGTGCGTGCTGCGGACAGGGCCTGGCTGAATTGGCTGAGCTCCTGCACCTCCTGCATCCGCAAGGGCCAGGTGTCCACCGCCGCGCCCTGGCCGTGGAGCAGCCTGCGGTACTGGCGGTAGAGCTCGTGCTGCGTCGCGGCCAGCCGGCGAAGGGCCGCGTCGAGCTCCTCGCACGTGCCGGTCGGCCACACCAGAACCGTGACTAGCGTGTAGACGAGAATCCCGAGTCCGGTCTCCAGTATGCGGAGGACGGCAACATCAAAGGCATTATCCGTTGCCGGCACCGAGCTCATACAAACGATCAGGCTCACGAAGCCCGCGACGTTCCAGAAGTACTGGTGCCTGGCCCCGCCCATCATGTAGGTACAGACGCCGACGAAGGCCGACAGAACCAGGAAGAACCACCAGCGCTCCTGGGGAAACAGGGCGATCAGGGTCAGCGAGAAGACAGCGGCCAGCAGGGTCCCCAGCAACCGCATGGCGCCCTTGTTCAGGGACTGACCCACCGTGGAGAGGCTGATGAAGGCCACCGCGAAGCCCGCCCAGTGCGGATTGTCCCAGTCCATCGACAGGGCGACGCCGTAGGCGATGGTCATCGCCAGGGCGGTCTTGATGGCTTCTTTGGCTCGCGGGGTAAGGGCGGGCATCTGCCGGCTCTCAAGCGCACTCATTGTGCAGGGCCGCTATCCGCCCGCTGCCCGTGCGCCGTCCAACCCGGCCAGGAATCGCTGGAAATCCGGGTTGTTGCGCAGCAGCTCGCGCCCGGCGGCGATCAGCTTGTCCACCTGCTCGTCGCTCAGCGAGAAGCTGGTCGGCACCTGATTGAAGAATTGCAGCTGCTCGGGCTGTGCGAGATCCCGGAAGCCGACCTGGATGAAGTAAGGGGTGACAGGCCTACCCGGTGCCGACAGATCCTTTGCCCAGCGCTTCACGCTCTTATCCATCAGCTCCAGGGTCGCGACGTTGTAACGATGCAGCTGCACGTCCGACATCGCACCGATGGTCTCCTTCAACGACGGCTGCTTGTTGCTCACGTCCATCTCCGGCTCCGGGTCGGTGGAGGCGTTGACGGAGATGACCACCAGACGGCGCGGGGGCTTGCGGTCGAGCTTCTTCTCGACGAACACCTTCGCGCCGCCGGATATCTCGATGATCTCGTAGATCGCCCGCAGGCCCAGGTTGTCGGTGATGCCGCCGTCCACGAAGTGGGCGTACTGGCGCCGGTCCTTCTTGAAGTAGCTGTTGAGGCCGTCGACGGCCAGGGTCATCTCCGGGTCGCCGGCCGCCCGCTTCTCCGCCGC
>JAYEJW010000390.1:0-9544 GCA_034716535.1 Pseudomonadota bacterium | reverse complement strand
GCAGCGCCGTGAAAGCCGTTGGGGTACCCGGATTGAAGGTCTTTTCGACGCCGCGGAGCTCGACCACAGGGGTCGGGAGGGCTCCGGTCTCGCCACCTGGTTCCGCCTGTTCGTCGGGGAACGTCATTTCTTGACCCGGTAAGGGAACAGGCGGCGCTCGGCGGCGGCCCACAGCTTGTCTGTCAGGAAAGCGATGGCGACGATGACCGCCAGTACCAGGTAGATGTGCTCACGGGGCCCGCGGCGCTGGGAGATGATGATGATGCCCCCTAGACCGTGGCCGATGTCGACCATCTCCGCCAGCACGATATAGCTCCAGCCGATCCCGAAACCCAGGCGCAGTGCCCGAAAGATGTCGGGCCAGGCCACCCCGAGAAGCACCCTTCGCACGACCTGCCATTTATTGGCGCCGAGGGTGAAGGCAGTCTTCAGATAGATCTCGTCAACGCCGTCCACCGCCTTGACGATCAGGGGCAGCAGGTAGACCACGAAGGCCAATGCGAGAAACATCACCTTTTGCAGCTCGCCAGTACCGAAGAGCGATAGGGTCAGGGGCACCAGCGCCGGAATGGGGAGATAGGATCCGAGCACTGCCAGGGGGTTGAACATCGCCTTGACCTTGGTGAAGGCGCCCATCAGGAGTCCGAGGGGAAAGGCGATGGCGACGCCCAAGGCGAAACCCGCGGCAACGCGGCCGAGCGAGATCAGGACGTTGCGCGTCAATGCCCGGTCGAACCAGAGTGATCGGAAGGACCTGACCACCTCGACGGGGCTGGGCAGGATCGCCGGAGATATTAGCCGTTCTTCTGCACTGGCCCCCGCGGTTGCGAGCCACCAGAGCGCCAATATCAGCAGGATCGGAAGGGTGCCGAGCGCCCAGGCCAACGGGGTCGGTATCTGCTCTCGGATGCGCAGCCAGCTGGGAGGCAGCATGCCTACCCACCAGGGGCGACGCGATGCAGCCGCGCCTTGGGATGTGGGCCGCTGCCCGGTCACAGCCAGAAACGGCTCGCCGGCGCCGAGGTCATTGGGCCTCGGGCGGGTAAACCGAGATCTCGACGCGTCGGTTCATGGCGTGATTCCCAGGATCATCCGGGTCGGCGGGCACATTCCAGCCCTCGCCCTCGACGATGTACTTGTCCGGGTCGAAGGCGAATTTTTCCACCAGGGCGTTCTTCACGGCCTCGGCCCGATCGAGGCTGAGCTGTTTCACATCCTCGAAACGTACGCCGCGGCCCCGCATGGAGGCGTCGGTGTGCCCGACGATGGCGATAACGGCGCGGTCGTACTGGCCGGAAAGACGGCCCACTTTCTCCAGGGTCGCCGCGACGTTCGGGTCGTAGAGCGTGTCTGCGACCGGCTGGTCCAGGGCGTCATGCTCGGGCTCGTAGATGCTGGCCGAGTTAGGGTAGAAATTGATGCGGATCGTCTGGGTCAGGATGGGTGCCTCAGCCCTGACCTTCGAGTAGGTCACTGGGGCGAAGGTGGCGCGATATTCGTCCTGCTGGCTTGCGAAGGCGCCCTCTTGTTCCAGCGCCTTGATGGCCGAGAAGTCCATGACCTCGTCAAAACGGACCGGGGTACCGATAAGTCCGAGCTCGCGATAGACGAAGGTGATGTTCTTCCAGGTGCGTTCGAAATTCGCCGGCGCGTTCTGATTGAGGAAGAACGCCTTGTTCTCCGCGAAGTTGGTCGAATGGGCATCGGCCGCCATTGAATTGACCTCGTCGAGCGGCATCCCGTAGCCGTCCGCCATCCACTGGAAGGCCTGACCCTTGAAGGTGTCGTCCTTCAGTCGTTCCATGGACTGGAAGATGCCGGCGACCAGCCCCTTGATGATGTCCGGGTGGTCCTTCGCGAAATCGGCCCGGGCGGCCCAAACGTCGGCGATCAGCTTATTGGCCTCGGCCGTCGTCGTCAGGACACGGGTACCCGCCACGCGGTCCGGGATGTTGTAGATGTCGGGGGCCCAGGAGACGCAGGCGTCGATGGATTTGTCCGCTACGAAGGCCGCCGCCGCTTCGAAGGCGGTGGCCGTGTAACGGTGGGTCACTTCGGAGGGTTGGATCCCGGCATTGAGCAGCAGATTGTTGATGAAGTATTGGGATGGGCTGTTCTGGGCATAAACGATGGTCTTGCCTTTGAGGTCGCGGGCCGACTTGACCGTGTCCCGTACGACGATGCCGTCCCCGCCGCTGGACCAATCGATCTGCTGGTAGATGCGCGGTGCGGTGCGCGAGTCCTTCATGAGCTCAGGCGCGAGCAGGGCCATCATGTCGAGGGTCCCCCAGAGGATGTGGCTCTCGCCGCTGGCGAACGCGTCGCGCGCCACGACCGGGTCGTCGATCAGCTTCAGATTGACCTTGAAGCCGTAATCTTTAAAAAAGACGCTCTCCTCGTTGGGCGAGAATCCGTGGTTTGCGGCAACGATCGGCAGCCAGCCGATCCAGACGTTGATCGGGAACTGGACGACCTTCTCCTGCGGATCCCATTGGTAATTGCTCACGCCCTTCACGGGGGGCAGCTTCTCGGTCGGCACGTAGGTGTACTCGCTAACCGTCGTGATGCCCGCGGTATCCGGAGCCTCAATGGTCTGTTGCTGGCGGAATTGGCCGAGGTCCACGTCGCCTTGATCGCTTCCCGAGGGTGCGAGGACATCCCGCAAGTAATAGGCGGCCCCGCCCAGCAACCCGACGATGAACAATGCGATGACCACCTTTCCGAGGGCGGTGGGTCCGACCGGCTTTTTTTCGACCATCTGATCCTCCTAGAGATTTCGCGGCAGCACGGAAGCTTTTAGGGGCTGTTGACAATCACCGTTCACGGCGCGATTGCGGCCCTTTTCCGCGCTGACTACGTTGCAGCTCGTCGCAATAGGGCAACTATTACTCCTCACTGCGCCTTGTCAGCACGAAAAATTGCTCGCAATCACGCTCGCTCAGGTAAATGTCAACAGCCCCTAGTCTTACCCTTCGGTCACGCCCGGCCCCAGGTCCCTTTGCCTCGACTGGGCCTCGGTGTCCGCAGCCTGTTGCTCGCCTGGGATATCCAAACCGTAGGCGGCCGCAAACTCGTTGAGTGCCTGCTCGGCCATGACCTGCTGTTCGGCCTCCAGCAGCTCAACATGTGACGTGTCGATGGAGGATGCGGCGACGCGGGCCCTGCCGGCAGCCTTGTCGCGGCGTTCCTGTAGGTACTCCTCCACGCGGTCTAGGGTATCGCCGGACCCGCCGATCTGGGTGACCATTCCCGTCGCCATTTCCTGCAGCTCGGCCTGGGCCTCCAGCATCTCCGTCTCTGTGATCATGCGCTTGAGCGACTCGATCTTCGCCCTTGCCTCGCTCACCAGTACGTCGCGCGACTTTACCAGCTTTTTGTATGTCTCCTCGGCGGTCTGTAGCTGTTCCTGGTTCTCCTCGAGCTGCTCGCGGACGGTCTTGAGCTGCAGGGCGTACTGAGCCGCGGCGCTTCGGTTGCCGATCTTAAGGTGGGCGGCCGCCTTACTTGCGAACTCTTCCTCTTGCGATTCGAGGTTCTTGACCTGTCGCATCAGCCGTTCCACGAATCCTGCATTATTCGCGAGGTTGTCGTTGAAACGGGCCATCTGGTGACGGAGGTTTTCCTTTTCTGCTTCGATGAGCGCCTGGGGATTGGATTTCTCCAGACCGGTAATGAAGAGGCTCAGAAATCCTTTCAGCAGGGTGGCGATTCTATCTAGCATCTTTTAGGGACTCCACCTATTTGGTTTCGGAACAGAATCACGAGGCCTCTTTCACTTTGTGCGCGGCGAAGAGAGGGCGGCAAGAGATCTGGTAAGCTCGTTTATGCAGCAACGAACTGTTTTCTGCTCCGTGAGTTAGAGCCAGATTTGCGGCCAAAACTCGAGGTTGCATAAGAAACGAGAATGGTAATATACCAGACGACGCCAAGCCGAATTGGTCACTATGTCCGGCTCCATGCGGTCATGCGGGCTAGGGACGTCTTTTCCTCGTCGGGGAAATCCTTGCCAGGACCCGGTGCGCTTTCTCGGATCGGGCCGCAGTCTGTGAGTCGGTGGCCTGGCGCGGTTTCCGCGTCTTCAGGAGCGCGGGTTCTCGGAAGCAAACGGGAGGCAGGCGACAAGACCGGCGAAACTGCGTAGACAGGTCTGAATGGCTTCGCCAATCAAGCAAGCCGCCACTGACCTTGCTCGACCCGGTAGAACTCACACCTCGCGGCGGGTTGCTTCGGATCCTCCTGGAGCTGCAGGATCAATGCACCCTTGTTGCCGATTCGAGAAACCCATACGTCGAGTACGGTTGCGAGCAAGCGCCAAGGCGGTACTTCGATCGTAATCGAGGATTCCCTATCCGCGTTCGCTGGACAGAACGTCCGCCAAGAAATCCGGGTCATGACCGATAACCACTCCGATGACCTCATCCAGGATTGCCAGAGATGTGCTGAAGGGGGCATTCTCGTCGGCCGTGGGCTCCAGCTCGAAGCACTCGGAGAAGATCCCGGCCAGCTTGGCGACGAAGTCCCGGCTCGGCGCCGGATCCTCCGTCGGTTCTTCCGGCTCGTTCTCGGCGGCGGCCGCCGTGCAGGCGCGCTCCAAGCGGTGGATCTCGCATCCGAGCTCGCACAAATACTGCTCGTCGTAATCGCGGCCAAGCTGGTCTTGCGCGGCGAGGGTCTTGATCAGTCCCTCCTTCGAGACATCGGGCAGATCCCGAAGCAGGCCTGACAGCAGCCGCGCCTTCTCCACAATGCCCTGAAGCGTTTCTTCCAGCGCAGGATTTCGCCGTCGTGGTTTTTGTTTGGGTTCGACCCGTCTTTTCAACTGTTGGCCGAAGGCGCTGAGTTGGTATTCCAGTGCCCCGATGAATATCTGCCGTCCGATCTCGTCGCCGATCTGTTTCTTCTCGAGCGCCTGACTGAGTCGCGTCTTCTGCTCTTCGTCCAAATGGGTGGCGCCGACAAAGCGGCTTCCTTTCGGCGTCTCACGCTGTTTTCGTACTCTGCCTTTATTTCCGATGTCGTCTCCGAGGGCCTGCTTGCGGAGCAGTCGCGGGTGCGTATTGTTCTGGTGCTCAAGGCGCATTGTTAGGCCCTCGTTTCATGGTCATTGCTTACCTGGAGGCGGTACCGCGCTACTGCCCCCGTTTTCAGCGTTGGTTCTCGGCGGCCAGGGGGCCCGCGGCGAGGACCATGTCCGTATCCGAGAGACCCAGCAGTGCGGAAACCGACGGGTCGCGCTCGATCAGAGCCGACGTCTTGCGCCGGACCATCTCCGAATCGCTTTCGCCGTATTCCAGGATCAGCCGAACCGGCCGCCCGAGAACGCCCTCTGTCTGGTTGGCCTCTTCGACCGCGAGCCTCGCCCCCTTGAAAGACGGCTTGTCGAGTACGGCCTGATATCCCTCCAGGTTGTAGATCGCACCCCGAACAACGGGCTGGGTAGCCGCGACCGTGGCGGCCTGGCTCGCGGCACTGGATGCGGCCGCCAAGGCGATCACGACGATAGCCAACACCCAGAGTCGGCAATGCCGGATCGGAGTCATCGTCATCATTCAGCTGCTCCGTCGGTTTCGAGGCTGTCGCCCGAGTGCTCCTTAACTACTCCGCGGCACCGTGCGACTGTAAGGCGCGATTGCCAAGCGCATCGCGCCGTATGCGTTTGAAAGCCCCCGCTTCCCTGTGATCGAACAATTCCCGCTCTCAAACCCCGGCTCCACCTTATCCTTTTGGCGGGAAGGGGATTGGGGCATCAGTCCCAGCTCAGGGCCCCGCCGGTCTGGTACTCGGTGACCCGGGTCTCGAAAAAATTCTTCTCCTTCTTGAGATCCAGCACCTCGGACATCCAGGGGAAGGGGTTCGTGGCGCCCTGGTACTGCTCGGGCAGTCCGATCTGGGCGCAGCGGCGGTTGGCGATGAACTTGAGGTACTCCTCGAACATGGGCGCATTGAGCCCCAACACACCGCGGGGCATGGTGTCGTAGGCGTACTGGCTCTCCAGGCTTACGGCGTCGCGGATCATCTGGACCAGCTCCTGCTTGAAGTCCTCGGTCCACAGGTGCGGGTTCTCGATCTTGATCTGGTTGATGACGTCGATGCCGAAGTTCATGTGCATGGACTCGTCGCGCAGGATGTACTGAAACTGCTCGGCGGTGCCGGTCATCTTGTTGCGGCGTCCCATGCTCAACACCTGGACGAAGCCCACATAGAAGAAGATGCCCTCGAAGATGATGTAGAAGGCGACGAGCTCGCGCAGTAGCTTCCGGTCGTTCTCGGGGGTGCCGGTGTTGAAGTAGGGATCCGAGAGGTACCGGGTGTAGGGGAGGGCCCACTCCGCCTTTTTGGCGATGGAGGGCACCTCCCGGTACATGTTGAAGATCTCCCCTTCGTCCAGGCCAAGGCTCTCCACCGCGTACTGGTAGGCGTGGGTGTGCAGCGCCTCCTCGAATGCCTGGCGCAGGAGGTACTGGCGGCACTCGGGGTTGGTGATGTGGCGATAGACCGCAAGCACCAGGTTGTTGGCCACCAGGGAGTCGGCGGTGGAGAAGAAGCCGAGGTTGCGCTTGATGATGGTGCGCTCGTCCTCGGTGAGACCATTGGGGTCCTTCCACAGGGCGATGTCGGCGTTCATGTTGATCTCCTGCGGCATCCAGTGGTTGGCGCAGGCGTCCAGGTACTTCTGCCAGGCCCAGTCGTACTTGAAAGGGACGAGCTGATTGAGGTCGGCACGGCAGTTGATGATCTTCTTGTCGTCCACGCGCACCCGGCCGGCGCCCATCTCCAGGTCCTCGAGGCCGGTGGCACCGCCGGCGGCCTGATGGTCGAACGCGTGTGCGGCCAGCGCCGGGGCCGGGAAGGCGGGGTCGCCCACGTCGAGCTCGGGCTGCAAGGGCGCGGGGTTGGGGTCGACGACGGGCGCCGCGCCCGCCGTCGCCATCAGCACGTCGTTGGCAACGACGCCCTGACCCGGGCGCACGTGCACGGCGGTGTCGTGGGCCTGGAGAGCCGGCTGCACAGGGATGTCCTGCGCGAACCAGGGCCGTTCGTCCGGCTCGGATTCAGGTTCGATCTCAGGCGCCGTCTCTGCGGCCAGGGGCATCTTGGGCTCGGCCTCGGCCTGCGGGTGGCCGGTGGCAAGTGGGTCGTCCCAGTTCAGCATGATCTAGATTCCTCTGTGTTCTTTTTGTCTTCTATCGGTGCTTGTCGGAGAATCGCGCCGCGCACGTCTTCATTGCGGCGATGGCTGTTTCATGGGCTCGAAGAAAGAGGCGATCAGTGCAAAGAGCTCGTTCGCGGCGAGCTTGGCTCTGTCGATGGACAGGTTGTCGAAAAACACCACTGTCGATGTCACCCTGACGCTCGATTCTTTCGAGGCGTGTTTTTCGAAGATCGAGATCGCCCGTTCCTGTATCTGTTTCCCGTTCTCGAATAACACCTTGTCGTAGCTGGGTGGCAAGGTGACATAGTCCCACATGACGTCGGCGGATTGTTCGGCGGTGCGGACCACGACGTAGGGCTTCCTCGTTTCCCGACAATAGTGGAACCAGTCGCTCTGCGGTGCCGTGTTGTAGGCCTCTACCAAATCGAATTGGGCTTCGGTCATCTTCATCCACCTCTTTCTTGATTGGTAATCGTGTTTTCGTTGTCAGCGACCGCCTGAGGAGCCGGAGAGCTCGGCTGCGTAGCGGTTTTCTTCGTGATGCCGCCTGTGGTGACGGTTTTTATTTTGATGCGGGTTACCGGACTCGCGCCCGGGATCCCTTACTTTGCTTGTCCAATTAAATTCCCGTAGGGCGCAATAGCGGAGCGTATTGCGCCGAATGAAATCACCGCCGCTCCCCGGCAACATCGCCGATGCCTGGGTCATTCGCCCAATCGACTGGATAGACGCCGGACTCGACGTAGCGAAGGAACGTCGAGTGTGGCCAGTCCCGGACTCGATTGACGTAACCATGCTTGAGCGGATTGATGTGGACATAGTCGACGTGGGCCGCATAGTCGGCATCGTCCCGGATGGCATGCTCCCAGAACCGCCGTTGCCAGATGCCGCGCTCGTGCCGACGCTTGCGTACTTCGGAACGGTATTCGGTCTCGGCCAAGGCCCGCGAGAAATGCTGCTTGATCGTCCGCCAGCGGTTCGCGTAGTCGTCGTCGCCGGGCGGCAGCGTCCAGACCGCGTGTAGGTGGTCCGGAAGCACGACCCATGCGTCGACGTGAAACGGACGCCTGCGGCGCACCCGGCGAACGGCGTCTCGGAGCTCAGCGATATGTCGGACCAGCAAATCATTCGGATAGCGTTCCAGCAGGTTCACGGTGAAGAAGTACGTGCCGCCCGGTATTCGGATGCGGCGATAGTCGGGCATTTCGGCTCCATCTCATCCGGCGCAATACGCTCCGCTATTGCGCCCTACACGGGCTTTGTGTCGCTTTGCGACAGATTGATCTGGTCGGGGGTGCCGGCCCCCTGCGACGGGATACTTTTCTTTGCTCGTCCAAAGAAAAGTACCCAAAAGAAAAGACGACCCGTTGTCGCGAAATCCCCTGCGCTTCTCGGCATTTCCGGGGTTCCGCCGAGGGCACATCCATGACGCCCACGACGGAATGCGCGCCATCCAGGCGCGCACCCTGCGGGCCTGTCCGGAAATCCCTGCGATGCTCGGCGCGACAGAGGGGACCAGGAAAGGTGCCAGCGGTTGGCGGCGGTGTGTTCCCCTCTCGTCTTGCCGAGTGAGCGGACGCGTGCCGGGACGAATCGCCTGGACGGCGATTTGAGGCTCTCCGGGGCAGGGATGCCCCGTAGAGCCGGCCCGGTGTTAGCGGCCGGTCGCTCGGAGTCGTCAAGACGATGGGGCGGTTTTCTTTGGTTACTTTCTTTGTCCGCACAAAGAAAGTGACTCGCCTCGCCAGCATGGCGTTACCATTGGCAATCATTTTGAAGCGAGGCGAAATCATGCGAGTATTTTTCAGCTTGCAGCTTGTGAGAGTTTTCATTCGGCGCAATACGCTTCGCTATTGCGCCCTACGCGGTCTGAGCCAATTGTTATGCGCTACTTCTTCTTCGGAGGGTTTGGCGTCGGTTTCGGACGTTCAGTCGGCCGCTCATAGCGAATAGGCTTTACGTCGCCTCTTACGTTTTCTCTTGGATCAGTCGGTTTCTCTGGCTTCGGTTCTCTCATAAGACACACCTATGGTCCAGCAGTGAGGGTTTCTCCAGGGTCCAACGTAAACTCAATTAGGTCGATATTATCTCTGTTTAGTAGGAAGCCGTGACAATTCGATTCATAATAGTCTAGCTCCGCATCATCAGATTTATCGTCATTAACCCACGCGGGGTTATAAAGATATACGAACCCTTCCGCTGGATCGTTCGAGAACATTGTCGGATATCCCCTTATTCTGCGCCCGTCTTTCAGCGTTACTATGACATAACGGTCTTGGGTTACGAACGCATCGTTCCAAGTGTTGGAGCGCGAGGTTTTCGTAGTAATTTTTAGTCTGCGAAGTAGCCCATGAAGATGATCGTTGAAATAGACGAAACCGGCAGTCACAG
>JAYEJW010000389.1:0-1895 GCA_034716535.1 Pseudomonadota bacterium | reverse complement strand
TGCCTTCGTCATGGGGATGTTGCTGTCAGGATCACGCTACCGCCTACAGGTTGAAGCGACGTTGGAGCCCTACAAGGGTGTGCTGATGAGCCTGTTTTTCGTCGCCGTCGGGATGTCGATCGATGTACGTGCGCTGTCCGATGCACCCCTGCTGTTTGCGCAGCATACGGCCGTTCTTATCCTTCTGAAGCTTGGAATCCTTCTGGGTCTTGTACTGGCGTTCGGCTATTCCCGGGACGTTGCGCTCCGAGTCGCTTGCTACCTGGCCCAAGGAGGCGAGTTCGGGTTCGTGCTGTTCGGGTCGGCGCAGGTGCTGGGGGTCATTGACCAAACCACCTTCATCCAGGCGGTCGGCGTGATCTCCGTGACCATGCTGCTGACGCCGATTCTGGTCCGCGCAGGAGACGCCCTTTCTCGGCTTCTGGAGACCCGAGGCGGAGAGCAGCCCGAGCGCTATGCTCCCGGCGTGCCGGAATCACCGCACAAGCTGGTTGTGATCGGCGGCTATGGACGGGTGGGACACACGGTGGCCACCCTGTTGCACGCCAGCGGCGTGCCGCTCGTGGTCTTCGATACAGATGCCGGCAGGGTCGCGCACGGGCGCAAGGACGGTCTGCAGGTCTACTATGGGGATGTCGGCGACCCCGCACTGCTCCTCAGCGCCGGTGTCGCGAATGCCTCGCTGGTCGTGCTGACCATCGATAAAGCGGCCTCAGCGCGACGGGCTGTCGCACATATTCGTACGAGCTTCCCAGGGGTACCGATCATTGCCCGCGCGCGGGACCTCGCCACCGTTACCCGATTGCTCGCCGCCGGAGCAACCGACGCCGTTCCCGATGTCATCGAGAGCAGCTTGTGCCTGGCAAGCCTCGCCTTGCAGCTCGTCAGCGTCCCACAGCTGGAAGTCGAAATGCTGGTTCAGGGGGCTCGGGAGCGAAACTACAAGCTGGTCAGCTCAGAGTAGGCGCCCCGCGACGCAGGGAGGCGACCAGTCGCGTTCAGAATATACGGAAGCCCATCATCAGACCGCGGAGTCGCAAATGAAAATCTGCATCTTGTCCAGAAACCGCAAGTAATCCCAGCTGCCGCTCGACGAGCTCGGACAGCGCTCCGGGTCTGGAGGGTATCGAGGGCTCGACCGGCAAGGATATCGCGGGCATGATGATTGAATTCATCAACAAAAAGGCGGCGCTCGGTAACACAAGGACCCATGGTAAAAGATAAACAATGCATCCACCCTTCGTCGTCCAGGACCAGCCCACAGCCCAAGACGGGGGTCACGGCCACGTGAATCAGGCCGATCCCCAGCACGACCCGCCCCTGCGTACAGATCAGGCTGGGGCAGAGCTGGAGCCCGACGACGGACAACAGCAGCGCTCCGGGCGCCAACAAGTGCTCACAACCCCCAGGATCGTCAGCGTTCCAGTGGCGAACCATCGGTGATTCAAGAGAAAACCGCAATTCACAGGGCTACCCTCCCGTTACAGTGTCTTCCTTTACCTGTCCCTCCAGCCATTCCCGCCACACGGCCAGCATCACCGCCAAGATCACCGGTCCGATGAAGAGTCCCACCAGGCCAAAGGCCTGCAGGCCGCCCAGCACGCCGATGAACACCGCCAGAAACGGGATCCGCGTAGAGCTGCTGATGGCCAGCGGCCGGACCAGATTATCGATCATACTCACCACCAAGGCGCCCCAGAGCAGCACACCGACACCGGGCCAAAAGGCGTCCGTGAGCAGCAGCCAAACGCCCACCGAGCCCCAGACCAGCGGAGCCCCGAATGGCACCAGCGCAAGCAGGGCGGTCAGTGCGCCGAGCAATACGGGCGCGCCGGCGCCGGCGACCCAATAGCCCAGCCCGGCCAACGCGCCCTGGGCCAGTGCCGTAAGTACCA
>JAYEJW010000388.1:0-1900 GCA_034716535.1 Pseudomonadota bacterium | reverse complement strand
CGAGGATTTGATTCCCCTGACGGACCTGAAGGTGAATCCAGGTCGTGTGGTGAAACACGTGACCGAGGTGCACCGGTCCGTGCTACTCACGAGCCGGGGCCGGGGTGTCGCCGTGGTCCGGTCGGTCAGCGATTACGAAAAAGCCGAGGAAGAGCGGATCTTTATGCGGGCGGTGGTCGCAGGATTGGCGGACCTGGAGGCAGAGCACGAGGTTTCCCTGGACGAGGCCAGAGTGCGACTCGGCCTGAAATAGCGCCATGCCCCCAATGGTCATCAGCTTTGCCGAATCCGCACTCCGCGATCTCGAGGAGGTGCGGATCTGGTACACGGAGCAAGGGGTACCTGATGTCGGGACAAGGCTGGTGGAGGAGATCTTCCAACGAGTTCAGGCCCTCGCCGACCATCCTGATATGGGGCGGCTGGTGCCTGAATTCGATCAGTCCTTTTTGCGGGAGCTTATCCATCCGCCGTTTCGTGTCGTGTACCGGCGTGACCCTCAGCGGGTGAGGATTGTCCGCGTTTGGCGCAGCGAGCGTCAGTTACATCTTCCCACGGCTGATCATGAAGGGCCGTCGAGGGGATCCGCCTGGTTGTGGCGCAGGTCCTGGAGGAGGTCAAAGACGACAGTTACTATGAGTTCCGCCGGTTGTTCGGTGAGGACGCCTTCTACGACACGCTGGAGGACGTCGTGAAGGCGTATCAGCAGCACACGGGTGAAGAGGCAAAGTAACGGCCGCGGTTTACCAAATGATCTCCGACTTCGATTCCGCCCTGCCTGTTGCCAGCCGGAAGAGGGCAGCCCCATGAGCCTGGCGCCCTATGGCACGGCCATCGCTGTGGCGTTGCACGTGCTGGTCGAGCTGGCGCTCATCGTGCGTGTCCTGCTCCGACCGCATCGGGATCCGGCCTCACGGATCGCCTGGATCGTCGTCATCGTCACGCTGCCGGTCTTTGGGATTCTTGCCTACCTCCTGTTCGGCGAGGTAAACATCGGTCGCCGTCGCGTGGCCCGGCTGCGCAAGGTCCTCGAGGAGATGCCCGACGTCCCCGCGGCCGCGCCCGGGGACGAAGCGAACATCACCGCGAGCGTACCTGAGCAGTACGCGCATCTGTTCCGCGTCGGGCGGTCGATCAGCGGCTTCGAACCCGTCGGGGGCAACTCGGCACAGCTGCTCGCGGACTCCAACGCCGCGATCGACGCCATGGTGGCGGACATCGACACGGCCGGGCATCACGTCCATCTGCTGTTCTATATCTGGCTGCCGGACGGCAACGGCTGCAAGATTGTCGAGGCACTGAAGCGCGCCGCGGGCCGCGGCGTGACGTGCCGGGCCATGGCCGACGATCTCGGCTCGCGCATCATGATTCATTCCGGGCACTGGCAGGCCATGCGGAATGCCGGGGTAAATCTGGCCGTGGCGCTTCCCATCGGTAACCCGCTGCTGCGGCCGCTGAAAGGCCGCATCGATCTGAGGAACCACCGCAAGATCGTCGTCATCGACGGGCGCATCACCTACTGTGGCAGCCAGAACTGCGCCGATCCGGAATTCCGCATCAAGCCGAAGTACGCCCCCTGGGTCGATGCCATGATGCGTTTCGAGGGGCCCATCGCCGCCCAGAACCAGCGCCTGTTCGCCAGCGACTGGATGACCTGCGTGGACGAGGACCTCGATGAGCTGCTGCGTCAGCCGGTCCCGGCCCCCCGGGCGGGCTTTGCCGCACAGGTCATAGGTACCGGCCCGACCTTGCGCCACTCGGCCATGCCCGAGCTGTTCGAGTCGCTTATGCACGCAGCCCGGCACGAACTCGTCATCACTACCCCCTATTACGTACCCGACGAGTCCATGCAGAACGCACTCTGCGCAAGCGCGTACCGCGGCGTGGACACCAGCATCGTCTT
>JAYEJW010000387.1:0-9609 GCA_034716535.1 Pseudomonadota bacterium | reverse complement strand
TTCTTTATTTAACTCACATTTACTTTTATCTAAAAAAGAATACATATGATTTTGGAGTAGTTTAAAAACAATATCTTTAAATGTAGGAGATCTTGTTCGTCAGCTGGGCATCGGTCTTTTGGGCGTCCTTGGCGACAAAGATCCGCCCGTCGAACACGGCGCGGCCCCTTCCGTGGAGGATACCCTTGAAGTTCTCCCGGCTGACGCAACCCGGTACCCCGTGATCCACGTCCAGATGGTAGTCCATGAGCTGTTTGTCGCCCGCGAGATAGAGGCCCTGCAGGTCGCACAACGCATCCTGGCCGGAGAAGCGCACCACCAGGTCGGTGCGTGCCCAGCTCGCCCCGAGACCGAGGTTGACGCCCCGGTAGCGGCTGTTTGCGAACTGGCTGAGATACAGGCCCGTGATGTGGAAGGCGTTGGGACTCTCCGACTGGACCCGGTAGTGGGTGAGCCCGGAATCGGGGCCCAGGGAGAGCTCCAGAACGGAATTGGTGCAGTAGACGGACGCGCCGAGGCTCACATAACGCTCGATCAGCGTTGCCCGGGCGCCCTCCTCCAACACGACCAGATGTCGGGGCTGTGCGACCCGCGGCTCGTCCATGCCGACGGAGAGGTGGATGATCTCGATGGGCCTGTCCACGACCGCGTCCCGGTCCAGCAAGAGCACGAAACCGTCATCCATACCGGCCGTGTTGAGGGCGGAAAAGACATTGGCGCCGTCCCCCGCCACCTCGGTCAGGCGGTCCGCGATGGCATCCGGATCCGCTTCCAGGATCGTCCGCAGACCAGCGGCCCGAACGCCCTCCGGCAGATCCTGCAATCCGGAAAGGTGCGGGACGTAGCGGCCGTTGACCAGCACGACGCGGTGGGCGTCGAGCCCGGGGATCAGAACTTCGTCGAGGTCTTCGTCCTCGACCCCCGTCACCGGCTCCGCGTATCGCAGGAACGGCTGCTCGGTGAGTGGCTTCAGGCCCGTATAGCGCCATCCCTCCTGCTTCGAGGTCGGGAACCCCTGGGAGCGCACGCGCTCCAGCGCGCTGCTTCGTTTGGCGTCCAGCCAAGGGAGCCCGGTTCCGGCAAGTCGCTCCGTCCCGCCATCGAGCCAGGCATCGAGGTTGGTCGGGGTGGAGACGTCGGTGCTCATGCCGCTTCCTCGCCGGCGACCCAGCCGTAGCCCTTCTCCTCAAGCTCCAGGGCCAGATCCTTGCCGCCGGAGCGGACGATACGACCCTCGGCGAGAACGTGCACGTAATCCGGCTCGATGTAATCGAGCAGGCGTTGATAGTGGGTCACGACGATCATCGAGCGGTCTGGATTGCGCAGGGCGTTGACACCGTCGGCGACGACACGAAGCGCGTCGATGTCGAGCCCCGAGTCGGTCTCGTCCAGAATCGCGAGCCTGGGCTCCAACAGGGCCATCTGGTAGATCTCGTTGCGCTTCTTCTCTCCACCGGAAAAACCGACATTGACGGCGCGTTTCAAGAGGCTGTCGTCCAGATGCAGGACCTTGAGCTTCTCGCGCATAAGGCGCATGAAGGCGACCGCATCCAGCTCCGGCTCGCCGCGGGCCGTGCGGATCGCGTTCAGCGCCGCCTTCAGGAAATAGGTATTGTTCACCCCGGGTAGCTCTACCGGGTATTGAAAGGCGAGGAACAGGCCCATTTGCGCCCGCTCCTCGGGCTCCAGCGCCAACAGGTCTTCTCCCTCGAAGAATGCCGATCCACCGGTGACCTCGTAGCCCGTCCGACCGGACAGAACGTGCGCGAGCGTGCTCTTTCCCGAGCCGTTGGGCCCCATGATGGCATGAACCTCGCCCGCGCCGACCTCCAGGTCCAGCCCCTTGAGGATCTCCTTGCCTTCTACGTTGGCCCTAAGGCCCTTGACCGATAACATCTCAAATGCCTCCGATTGCGGGTTCCGCTGCGCGAGCTCCGCACAAATTGAAAAACGGGTTGATTATCCGACGGCCCCTTCGAGGCTCACGCTCAAGAGCTTCTGGGCCTCCACCGCGAACTCCATCGGCAGCTCGTTGAAGACCTCCTTGCAGAAGCCGTTGACGATCATGGACACGGCGTCCTCTTCCGACATGCCGCGACTTCGGCAGTAGAAGAGCTGATCGTCGCCGATCTTCGAGGTCGAGGCCTCGTGCTCCATCTTTGCGGTCGGGTTCTTCACCTCGATGTAAGGGAAGGTATGGGCCGCGCATTGATCTCCGATGAGCAGCGAATCGCACTGCGTGTGGTTGCGGGCCTCCTCCGCCCGCTGGGCGATGCGCACCAGACCGCGGTAGGCCTGCTGGCCCCGCCCGGCCGAGATGCCCTTGGAGACGATGGTGGAGCGGGTATTGCGGCCAATGTGGATCATCTTGGTGCCCGTGTCGGCCTGCTGGCGCCCCTTGGTCACGGCGACCGAGTAGAACTCGCCCACCGAATCGTCGCCGCGCAGGAGACAGCTCGGGTACTTCCAGGTGATGGCCGAGCCCGTTTCCACCTGGGTCCAGGAGATCTTGGAGCGCGCCCCGCGGCAGTCCCCACGCTTGGTCACAAAGTTGTAGATGCCGCCGCGTCCTTCCTCGTCCCCCGGATACCAGTTCTGCACCGTGGAGTACTTGATCTGGGCATCGTCCATGGCGATGAGCTCGACCACCGCGGCATGGAGCTGGTTCTCGTCGCGCATCGGGGCGGTGCAGCCCTCCAGGTAGCTCACGTAGCTGCCCTCTTCGGCAATGATGAGGGTGCGCTCGAACTGCCCCGTCTTGGCCTCATTGATGCGGAAGTAGGTGCTGAGCTCCATGGGACAGCGCACGCCCTTAGGCACGTAGACGAAGGTGCCGTCGGTGAAAACGGCGGAGTTGAGCGCCGCGTAGAAGTTGTCCGTGTGGGGGACGACCGAGCCCAGATACTTCTGAACCAGCTCGGGGTGGTCCCGGACCGCCTCGGAGATTGAGCAGAAAATCACGCCCGCGTCGGCCAGCTTCTCGCGAAAGGTGGTGGCCACCGAGACGCTGTCGAACACCGCGTCCACGGCGATGCCGGCCAGGGCCTTCTGCTCTTCGATGGGAATACCCAGCTTCTCGTAGGTCTCGAGCAGCTTCGGGTCCACCTCCTCAAGGCTCTTGGGGCCGTCCGTCGTCTTCGGGGCTGAAAAATAGGAGATGGCCTGGTAGTCGATCGGCGGATAGTGCACCGACGACCACTTGGGAGCCGTCATGGTCAGCCAATGCCGATAGGCCTTGAGCCGCCGCTCAAGCATGAATTCGGGCTCGCCCTTGCGACCAGAGATGGCACGGATAACGTCCTCATCCAGACCGGGCGGCAGGGTATCCGATTCGATCTCGGTGACGAACCCGTGCGCGTACTCCGACTGGACGAAGTTCTCGACCGCTGGTGCTCCACTCATCTTGCTTGGCTCCGATTTCCTGACCGTTTTACTCAGGAATCAATATACGTTGTTTGCGCGTGGTTTCAATACCCGGGTTCGTGTGGATTCGACTGGGCCGCTGAGAAGCTGGACCAGATCCGAGCGCTCGGCGGACGCCCGGGCTCCATGCGAGCAACGAGCCAAATGGAAAAAATAGTTTGTGAATACGAATCGTTATCATTAATATCGCATCCCAGCAATTACCCTGTTTTTCAAACGACTCTGGAGAAACCCACGTGAACCGAGTCCTTGGTCCCCTGGTCGCCACCCTCATGACCGCCCTGCTCTCGCTCCCTGCCCCCGTTCTGGCGGACGAGGAGATCAATCTCTATTCCGCGCGTAAGGAAGACCTGATCAAACCGCTGCTCGATCGCTTCACAGAGGAAACCGGCATCCGGGTGAATCTGGTCACCGGCAAGGCGGACGCCCTGCTCAAGCGCCTACAGAGCGAGGGAATCAACTCCCCCGCCGACCTGCTGCTGACCACCGATGCGGGCCGGCTCCACCGCGCCAAGAAGGCGGGCGTGACGCAGGCCGTGCAGTCCGAAATCCTGACCTCGTCGATTCCCGCGAGCTACCGCGATCCCGACGGCCACTGGTTCGGCCTTTCGTTGCGGGCGCGTCCGATCCTTTATGTGCAGGACAGAGTGGACCCGGCCATGCTGTCCACCTACGAGGCCTTGGCGGACAGCCCGTGGAAGGGGCGCATCTGCGTCCGTTCCTCGGACAACATCTACAATCAGTCCCTGGTGGCCTCGATGATCACCGCCGACGGGACCGAGGCCACGGAGCAATGGGCGCGCGGGCTGGTCGGCAACCTGGCCCGTCCGCCCAAGGGAGGCGATCGTGATCAGATCAAGGCTGCTGCGGCCGGACAATGCGATCTCGCCATCGCAAATACCTATTACCTCGCCGGCATGCTCGCGTCGAAAGACGAGGCTCAACGCGCCGCCGCCGAGAAGATGGCAGTCTTCTGGCCCAACCAGGACGGGCGCGGCGCCCACGTCAACGTGAGCGGCGCGGCGGTCACCCGCTCGGCCAAGAACAAGGCGGGCGCAGTCGCGCTGGTGGAGTTCCTGGCCAATGACGAATCCCAGCAATGGTATGCCGAGACCAACGGGGAGTATCCGATACGGCCGGGTATCCCCGTGAGCGCCACCTTGGCGGCCTGGGGCGAGTTCGAGGCCGATGACCTGAACCTGGCAAAGTTGGGCGAGCTCAACGCACAGGCGGTCCGCCTGATGGACCGCGCCGGATGGAAATAGACGAAACCCGCCCGTAACAGGGATAATTCCCGCCCTTCGCCACCGAAGGGCGGGATTTGCCGTTCCTTCCGAAGTGGGGAAGGAAGAAGAAGTATGTTTCCGAACCGCATTCCCCGATGAGGGGAGCAACAACCACGAGACCCTTCGCCCGTCGGGGCTTCTGGCCGGCCACCGTGATCACCGCAGCGTTCCTGTTGGCGTTGCCGGTGCTGGTCGTGGTCGCCTTCGTCTTCGTGCCCGCCGGCGAGGTCTGGCGGCATCTCGCCGACACCGTCCTCGCGGACTATGTCACCAACTCCCTGCTGCTGATGCTCGGGGTCGCCCTCGGCACCCTCATCGGCGGTGTGGGCACCGCCTGGCTCACCAGCATGTGCCAGTTTCCGGGACGCGGCCTGTTCGAGTGGGCCCTGCTGCTGCCCATGGCGATGCCCGCCTACATCATCGCTTATACGTATACGGGTATGCTGGACTTCGCCGGGCCGGTGCAGAGCAGCCTGCGGGAGTGGACCGGCTGGGGATACGGGGACTATTGGTTTCCGGAGATCCGCTCCCTGGAGGGAGCGGCGGTCATGCTGTCCCTGGTCCTCTACCCCTACGTCTACCTGCTCTCGCGGGCGGCCTTCCTGAGCCAATCCCTGTGCGTCCTGGACGTGAGCCGCACCCTGGGCAACGGCCCCTGGCGAACCTTCTCACTCGTCGCGCTGCCCCTGGCACGGCCCGCGATCGTGGCGGGGCTTTCCCTCGCCCTCATGGAAACGCTCGCCGACTACGGTACGGTCCAGTATTTCGGAGTCTCCACCTTTACCACCGGGATCTTCCGCACCTGGTTCGGTCTGGACAACGCCGCCGCGGCAGCCCAGCTCTCCGCCCTGCTGCTGGCCTTCGTCTTCGTCCTCATCGCCGTGGAACGGATCTCCCGACGCCAGGCCCGTTACCACCACACCAGCCAGCGCGAGCAGGCCATCCGGCGGTATCGACTGCACGGCTGGCGGGCCGCGGCGGCGGTCCTGTTCTGCCTGATCCCGCTGTCCTTCGGCTTTCTTCTGCCGGCCGGACAGCTCGCGACCTGGGCCATGACCATCGCGGAGACGCCGATCGATGCGAACTTCCTGCGCCTGGCCCTTCACAGCCTGGAGCTTGCCGCCACCGCCGCGCTGCTCGCCCTGATCCTAGCGCTGCTCCTCGGCTATGGACGTCGCCTGAATCCGACCCGCGGCGTGTCCTTCTCCGTACGCCTGGCGGGTATGGGCTACGCGGTGCCCGGTACCGTAATCGCGGTGGGCGTGATCATTCCCTTCGCCTGGTTCGACAACACGCTGGATTCCTGGATGCGCCAGACCTTCGATGTCTCCACCGGGCTGTTGTTGAGCGGCACACTGACCGCCTTGATCTTCGCCTACATGGTGCGTTTTCTCGCGGTCTCTCTGCAGACCGTGGAAGCGGGTCTGGGTAAGATCCGCCCCTCGATGGACGAGGCGGGTCGATCCATGGGATTCCGGCCGGCGGAGGTGCTGCGGCGCATCCACATCCCGATGCTGCGGGGCAGCCTGCTGACTGCCCTCCTGCTGGTGTTTGTCGACGTGCTCAAAGAGCTTCCCGCGACCCTGATCCTGCGGCCGTTCAACTTCAACACCCTCGCGGTACGCGCCTACGAGCTGGCCTCCGACGAGCGTCTCGCAGACTCAGCCCCCGCGGCCCTGACCATCGTCCTCGCCGGCCTGTTGCCCGTGATCCTCGTTAGCCGCTCCATCACCCGGTCCCGCCATGCCCAGACAGCTTGATGTCAGAGCCGTCTCCGTCGCCTACGGCACCTTTCGGGTGGTCCGTGACGTGAGCTTCACCTTGGGCACCGGCTCCATCGGTTGTCTCCTCGGACCGAGCGGCTGCGGCAAGACGACCCTGTTGCGCGCGATCGCGGGTTTCGAGCCTGTAACCGCAGGGGAGATCGTCCTTCACGGGCGCCGGGTATCGGAGCCTGGCGAGACCCTGGTCCCGGAGCAGCGTCGAGTGGGGATGGTATTCCAGGACTTCGCCCTCTTTCCCCATCTGACGGTCGAGCGCAACGTGGGCTTCGGGTTGCGTCGCCTTCCGCGCCCCGAGCGCAAGGAACGGGTTGCAGGGCTTCTGCGTCTGGTCGAGCTGGAGCACGCGAGCAAGCAGTATCCTCACGAGCTGTCGGGAGGCATGCAGCAGCGCGTCGCCGTGGCCCGGGCCATGGCGCCACGGCCGGACATCCTGCTGCTGGACGAGCCTTTCTCCAGCATGGACGCGGAGCTGCGGGAGCAGCTTGCCCGGGAGGTGCGCGACCTGCTCAAGCGCGACGGCATCACGGCCATCCTGGTCACCCACGACCAACTGGAGGCCTTCGCCATGGCCGACCAGATCGGCGTTCTCGGCGACGGGCGGCTCCGCCAGTGGGGCAGCGGCTTCGACCTGTACCACGAGCCGGTGGACCGGTTCGTGGCAGACTTCATCGGTCAGGGGGTCATGCTCCCCGGGTGCGTGGTGGACGACATGCGCGTCGAAACGGAGCTGGGGTTTGTGAGCGGCCGCTTTCCCCACGGACTGACGGCCGGCAGAAAAGCGGAGATCCTCCTGCGTCCGGACGACCTGATACACGACGACGCAAGCCCCCTGCGGGCCGAGGTCGTGAGCCGGGCCTTCCGCGGCGCAGAGTACCTGTACACCCTGCGCCTGAACAGCGGGAACCGCGTCCTGTGCTTGGTGCAGAGCCATCACAACCACGCGCCGGGCGAGATGATCGGCATCCGTCTGGAGATGGAGCACCTTGTGGTCTTTCCGACCGATGCGCCGTCGCCGGGGACGGAAGGGGGGGAGCTTTCGGTGGTGTCGTAGGGGCAGATCCGTCCGGGCCAAGAGGATCTTCCGCTCATCGTAAGCCGCATTGGCGCATGCACCGATGGTAAGATCCTAAATCCTCGCGCCCTCTGGCGATGACCCCGAGCGGTGACGGCTGGGAGGGTGCCGGTTCGCGGTGGGGAAATTCTGTGAGAGTGAGGTACGGCCGTGGGCGGGGCTTCGAGGTGGTCGATCTCCACCAGAAGCGGTAAGTTCGCTTCGAATCGGTGAAAGTATCGAAAGGAGTCGAAAGTATGGCTGAGTGTCCTGTTTGCTTGAGCGCGGTAGAATCCGTTCTAGACCGCGACAGGGACGCGGTGTGTCAGAATCGTGGTGGAGTCGAATTTCGATGTCCGCGATGTGGACATTTTTGCCTTTCGGGGAGAGCAGAAACTACGCTTCCTCATTCGCTTGATGGGGAAGACGATAAGCGCGCCATCCTTAGTCACGCGATAAGAAAAATGAAAAGAGAAGGCGCACCTCCGTTCATCGATCCCCACACCGTAGATAGCATTCTTGAGCATACGATACTCCCTTCACCTAAAGAGCAGGCTGACAACCTTATTCTATGGCTTTGGGAGATCAGTTCCGAAGCAGGGGAGCGTCACCCATTAAGCGCACCTGCTCATCTTGGAATAATTGGTGCGAAAACTCCTGAAGCACTGCGATTTGTATCTGAGTATCTTCTCGAAAGTCGACTCATAAACGGAAACATACCGCCAACGCTTCGGCGTGGAATGAGTGCGGACGTAACATTGTCGATGGAAGGATGGAGTTATTACGAGGAACTTAAGCGGGGCATAGGCACGAGTAGGCGCGCCTTTATGGCAATGAAATACGGAGACGAAGAACTGGACAGTATTGTCGAAGAGGTCTTTCGACCAGCTGTTACTGCCACAGGTTTCCACCTATTTAAGTTGGACGACCCAGACGCGGCAAAGGCTGGATTGATTGACGATAGGATGAGGGTTGAGATACGCCAATCCAGATTTCTTATCTCCGATCTATCGCATGGCAATAAGGGGGCATACTGGGAAGCGGGATTCGCCGAGGGGTTGGGAAAGCCGGTTATCTACACGTGTGACAAAGCCGTTTTCGATGACGCCGACAGAAGTCCGCACTTCGACACGAACCACCATCTTACGATTGTCTGGGACCGCGACGACCGTGACGGCGCGGCTCAGCGCCTGAAGGACACGATACGTGCGACATTGCCAGACGAGGCGAGACTGAAGGATGATTAAGGCGCTTGGTGATTAAAGCTGAAGTTTCCGCCTTTCATTAGGCAACCAGCCGCATGACAGCTGAGATCAAGGGTTTTTCATGGGACTTGTCGGGATCGTGGTAATCGACACCAAGGGTGTCCGGGGTCCGGGAAGGGTCAGGGCCAAGGGTCACAGGGTCACCATTTAGCTGACCCCGATCAATGGCAAATCGCGCCTACCACCGAACTGGTACCCTGTTCGAAGGACGCTTCCGCTGTTCCCTCGTGCAAGCGGATCCCTATCTGCTGGCTTGCCAGCGCTACATCGAGCCCAACCCCGTGCGTGCAGGCATGGTCGAAGCGCCGGCCGAATATCACTGGTCGAGCTATCGTGCAAATGCGCTCGGTGTCGCCGATGCTGTCGTCTTGCCCCACGCGCTCTACGCTACCCTCGGCAACTCCCCCGAGCAGCGGCAGTCCGCTTACCGTAGGCTCTTCGCCGATGCCTTGAACGACGACCTCCTCGCGCGCATTCGCGAGAGTGTCAATGGGGGATTCGTGCTCGGCTACGACCGGTTCGAGCGCGAGATCGCGGCGATGCTCGGAAGACGGACCTGGAAAGGATCGCCCGGCAGACCGAAGAGTAACCGTTCAGACCCTGCCCTGAAAAAGCACAGTATTACGAGACAAACTTAATCTGATATGGCAAGATCTCGCGGCAACCGACGCCGGCGCAAAGATGCTGGCACACGCAAGTTGTCCAACGACGTGCAGCTGTCTCGATACGATCTGTCCCAACTCGACGAAGGCTATCTGGTGAGCTTACCAGAGCAGCAGTTGCGTTCATTGTCCGCGAAG
>JAYEJW010000386.1:0-31323 GCA_034716535.1 Pseudomonadota bacterium | reverse complement strand
TGCGGCGGTATTCGGCGAGAAATTGGCGGTCCAGGCCGTTGGTGTCCCAGCGGGCCGCGTGCATTCCCTGGAGCCGGCGCCGCGCCATCATGCTGTAGGAGGTGAGCGACGCCGGCCGCATGACAACAACCTCTCCCCCCGCCTCGATGCGCTGCCCGGCGAGATCGATGACCAGCTTCGGGGGCTCCAGGGAGCGCTGGGCGGCGGCCACGGTCTGACCGAAGCTCGCCTGTCCCTTCACAAGCCGGTCCGGCAGGCCATCGCGCAGACGCACGAACGGGATCTCGGCCAACGTGACGCGGGCGTCGTCGGTATCCGCCAGCTTGTTGTCGCGGGTGGTGATCACCCGGCTGGAGGGGGTGGGATAGAAGAACTCCCAGCTCGACTCGAAGGGCTCCGCCACCAGTACGTGGGAGAGGCGGTCCTGCGGTCGGCCGAACAGGCTCAGCGCGTATCCCAGATAGTACCCCATGGTCTTGCGGCCGCGGGCGATCTAGACGTGCAAGGCGCTGTCCGGATCGGTCGTCAAGCTACGAACCTGCCCGGTGATGACGTCGGCGGCACGCTCGTTTTCCGCGAGGGTGCGGATGTCATTCAAAGCATGATCGGCAACGTCCCGCAGGACGTGGATGTTCGCGCTTCCGAAGGCGATCGGCGGAAGCGCGTAGTCCCTCAGGAGGCGCGCAAACCAGCCGGGGTCGGGCGAGAGCAAGCTGAGGCCCACCCGTTCGGCACCCTCGGCGGTTGTAAGCAGCTGGATCTCGGTGGGAACGAAGGCGGGCCGGCGCGCGACGGCTAAAGCGTATAGCGTTTCGGTGACAACCTGGGGCGAGAGTCCGGTAACGGCAAGCAGTCCGCCCATCTGCATCCGCGTCTGCTGGCGGGAGGAATAGCGGGTCCATTCGTGCCAATGCAGTCGAACGTCAGCGAGCTGGACGCTGTAGGTCTCGCCCGCGAGGCGCGTCCACTCGAATGGCCGCGGATCGCCGCCGTAGAGATCGGAGAGCATGGTCAAGCGTGCGCACAGATTGCGCAGCAAATCGGCTACCTCGAATTCGCCCGCGCCGACGAAACGTCCGCGGCGTTTAACGCGAAACGGTGTGACGAGCCTGACCCGAACCATCTCGGGCGGTGGCGGTACGACCGGGGGGCGAACCTTTAGCCGACGATACTCCCCCTGACCGGCCGCATAGACTGCTCCCAGCGATTGCTGCCCAGAAATGCCTCCCTCCCGCTCCACCGCGGCCACCGAGAAACGCGGCCCGGCACGCCCCAGCCCCCTCTCACCGCCCAGATTCAGGGCGTGAATGAGATAAGGCGCCTGTTCGATTGCGGAACCGAGAAGGACGACGCACAGGCGCAGGGGATCACCCTCGCCCACTTCACGCGCGACGCCGACGTCAGGCTCGATCACGAATGGGTGCCGCAGCGCCGTGTAACGTCTTCCCAATGGCTGTCCTTGCGCCGGAGGGGTCTCGAAGAACACCGAATAGGTGCAGCTGCTGCGCAGCAGGCATCCTTCGCACGTCGGCTGTCGCGTCACGCAAGCGAGGCGGCGCAGGCCGTGCCCGATCAGACCGCGCCAATCGGATCCGGCGTACGCGGGGACGCTGCCGCCTGGCAGACGAACCGGACCCGCACGACGGGAAGCGTCGGTGAAGCCCCCCTTCTTACCCCCTCAGCATTAGCCAACTCCGTCACGCATGCCTCCTGGTGTGCAAGAAAACCGGCCGGCTACCGGTCTTTCTCTGCTAGTTGGTCCGACGCCTGATGGGGGATGCCCCGCAGCATACCGAAAGGCACACTAGGTCGGACGCCGTGCGGCGCGGCCGGCAAGCTTGCACCCCAGTGAGCACTCGGGAGGAGCCTTGGGGCGACGGCTGCTAGAATGGCGCCATAACGAGAACGTCCAACGCTTCGAATCGAGGAAACGCCGTGCTTTTTCGGACCCTGATGCTTCTTCTCCTTTTGTTCTACTGGAACGCGGCGGCGGCGCGCGAGCTCGTTGGCCACGCCATCGTACACAGCGACGGCAGCATGCTGATCAAGGGACGGGTGGTACACCTGGACGGCATCTACATCCCGCCCACGAATCGGCAATGCCGGGACTGGATCCGCCCGGTACGCTGTGATTCGCGCACCGTCCTGGCATTGGATTTCAAGGTCAAGGGGTTCATCCGCTGTTTCCCCCAGAGCGAGAATGAGGACCGCAGCCTGAATGCGGTCTGCTACGTGGACCGCACCAGCTTCGATCCGGGGGAAGACCTGGCAGCCTACCTCATCGAGCGCGGCTGGGCGCTCGCCTTGCCGAACGCGCCCTTCGAGTATCACGCCCTGGAGAAGATCGCACGTACGCACGAGCTCGGGGTCTGGGGCTTTCCGGCGGACTCCTTCAGTACGCGGGTGTTTCCGGAGGGCTCCAGGCGCAGATAGGTACGTCTTTCGCGAAAAAAACTGCGTTTCCCGTAGGAGCGCCGCCCCCGGCGCGATTGGACGCTAGCTGCTGCAGTGACGCTTGATCGCGGCGAGGGCGCCGCTCCCACCCCTGCGGCGAAAAACGAAAGTAGACAATCGGCGCGCATTGGAAACGCCCGATCGGGAGCGCCGTCAATCCTCGCCCGAGTCGGGTTCGAAATCCAGGGACACGGAGTTGATGCAGTAGCGCAGTCCGGTGGGGCGCGGACCGTCCTCGAAGACGTGCCCCAGGTGGGCGCCGCAGCCGTCGCAGCGGACCTCGACCCGACGCATTCCATGACTCAGGTCCGTCTCGGTCTCCACGGTATCGTCGACCGCGGACTTCCAGAAGCTGGGCCATCCGCTCCCCGAGTCATACTTGTGCGCAGAGCTGAAGAGCTCCGCGCCGCAGCAGGAGCACTTGTAGAGGCCCGCGTCCTTGTGTGCGTGATACTTCCCCGTGAAGGGCGGCTCCGTGCCCTTCTCGCGGCACACATGGTACTGCTCGGGGGTCAGCTCCCCGCGCCATTCCTCGTCGCTCTTCTTGATCTTGTCGGTCATAAACGCCTCGTCAAGATGCTCGGTATCGCGGCCTTTCGGTATCCGAAAATTCGGGCTCGGGGTGAGGAGCTCGCCTTGAGGCGCGGTTGGCCCCCCCGTATACTGTTTGATTCGCTCGCAACCTTTCTAAGCCGCTGACGGATCACAAAGAATCGACCATGACCATCCGCTCCTTCAATCCGACCGTCCGTACTCTTATGGGGCCCGGCCCCGCCGATGTCCACCCCCGCGTCCTCGAGGCCCTCTCGCGTCCCACCGTCGGCCACCTGGACCCGCAATTCGTGGCCATGATGGACGAGCTCAAGGAGCTTCTGCGCTACGCCTTCCGCACAGAGAACCGCCTGACGATGCCGGTGTCCGCACCGGGCTCCGCGGGCATGGAGACCTGCTTCGTCAACCTGGTGGAGCCGGGGGACAAGGTGGTGGTCTGCATCAACGGTGTCTTCGGCCAACGCATGAAGGAGAACGTGGAGCGCATCGGGGGCGAGGCCCTGGTTGTGGAGGACCCCTGGGGGCGCGCCGTAGACCCGACCAAGCTGGAGGACGCGCTAAAGGCAAACCCGGATGCCAAGATCGTGGCCTTCGTCCAGGCTGAGACATCCACCGGCGCCGGTTCGGACGTAAAGACCCTCGTGGAGATCGCCCACCGTCACGACTGCCTGACCATCGTGGACGCAGTCACCGCCCTGGGGGGCTGCGCGCTGGAAGTCGACGCATGGGATCTGGACGCGGTCTACGCGGGTTCCCAGAAGTGCCTGTCCTGCACGCCGGGATTGGCGCCGATCAGCTTCAACGAGCGGGCGCTCGAGAAGGTGCGATCGAGGGCATCCAGGGTGCAGAGCTGGTTCCTGGACCTGAATCTCGTGATGGGCTACTGGGGCGGCGAGCAGAAGCGCTCGTACCACCATACGGCTCCGGTGAACTCCCTCTTCGGACTGCATGAGGCGCTGCTCATGTTGCAGGAAGAAGGGATCGAGAACGCCTGGGCGCGCCACCACCGAAACCACCTGGCCCTGCGGGCAGGCCTCGAGGCCATGGGTCTTGAGCTGATCGTCCCGGAGGCGGAGCGTCTGCCGCAGCTCAACGCGGTGACCATCCCCGCCGGAGTGGACGACGCCGCCATCCGATCCCGGCTCCTTACCGAGTACAATTTAGAGATCGGCGCGGGCCTGGGCGCTCTGGCCGGGAAGGTCTGGCGCATCGGGCTCATGGGCTACAGCAGCCGGGCGGAGAACATCCTGCTATGCGTGGGCGCCCTCGGCGCGGCACTGAACGACGCGGGTGCGCCGGTGGACACGGGTAAGGCCCTGTCCCGAGTCCACACGGCCCTGTACGGCTGAGCCGCAGGCCGCGGTCGGATGCTGGTCAGAAATCCGCGCGGGCCGCTGGTCCGGCTCGTCCTCATCGCGGCGGCCATCGGCCTGTTCCTGGGCGGGTATTACTGGGGGAACCAGCACAAGCTCGGCAATGCCGGTCCCCCGACCATCGAGGGCGTGCTGGTGCGGCCGGCGCGGGAGCTTCCGGACTTCGAGCTCCAGGATACGGACGGTCTGACCTTCACCGCACAGGACCTCCGGGAACACTGGACACTCCTGGCCTTCGGCGACCTGACCCAGGCCCGTGGTCACCTGGCTGTGACGCGGATGATCGACGCAAGCAACCGCCTTGCGGACCGGCAGGATCTACAGGCCGATCTCCAGCTCGCGCTGGCGGCCGACACACAGGCACCGAACCTGGCGCGGGACTTCAGCCGCCTGTCGCGGGCGCTAAAGCTGCTCTCAGGCGAGGCCGGCGAGCTCCAACGCCTGCGCGCGGCACTGGGCGCAGCACCGCCCGGGGCCACGACAACTGCAGACGACGGCGGTGCACCCTTTTATCTGATCGGCCCCCGGGGCCGGCTGGTCGCCCTGTTTCCGAGCACGCAGGGGCCCGCTGCCATTGCCGAGGACCTGACCGCCCTGGCGGATCACCCGGAATCCCTGTTTCCCGACATCGATGAATGATCGACCAACCAGGTGGTACCACCGCCTCTACGTGGGCATGCAGTATCTGCTCCCCCACCACCCGCTCTCGGCCCTGATGTACCGAGCCACCCGGATACGCTGGCGGCCGCTCAAGGACCTGATCATCCGCCGCGTCATCCATCACTTCGGCGTGGACATGAGTGAGGCGGAGAGGCCGGACCTGGACGCTTACGCAAGCTTCAACGGGTTCTTCACCCGCGCCCTGCGCCCCGGAGCGCGCCCGATTGCCCCCCAGGAGGATGCGGTGGCCTGCCCGGCGGACGGGGCGCTGAGTCAGCTTGGGATCATCGAAGACGGGCGCATCTTTCAGGCCAAGGGCCACGATTATTCGCTGATCGAGCTGCTCGGCGGCAACGGGGACTGGGCGGACCGCCTCGACGGGGGCGCCTTTGCCACCATCTACCTCTCCCCCCGCGACTATCATCGGGTTCACATGCCTCGGGCGGGCACCCTGCGGGAGATGGTCCACGTACCCGGCCGTCTGTTCAGCGTGAACCCGGTAACCACCAGCCTGGTGCCGCGTCTCTTCGCACGCAACGAGCGGGTGGTGTGCCTGTTCGAGGGAGACGCCGGACCCATGGCGGTAATCCTGGTGGGGGCCATCTTCGTCGGCAGCATGGACACCGTCTGGGCGGGCCAGATCACGCCGAGCGCGGGGCGCACGCTCAGCCGGTGCTACGAAGGCTCGGACGCGGTTCGGCTCGCCAAGGGGGAAGAGATGGGGCGCTTCAACATGGGCTCCACGGTGATCCTGCTGTTTCCGCCGGATTCTGTGGAGTGGGACCCGTCGCTCGAGCCCGGCGATACGCTGCGCATGGGTCAGGGCATCGGCCGCGTTAAAAAAGGGACCAGCGCGTCCCACTAGCACCCTGTCGTTGATCGCTCGTTTCAGGGGCTAGTACAACTGCGCCCGAATAATTCTGACATCCTTACTCAGCCCCTCGTTGGTTCACGCGAAGCGTGAAACCCCCACAACGCCCGAGCATACCATCCGCGTCCTGTCTGCTCGATGTTGGCCGCATTTGGGCGCATGGGCGCTAACCCGACTTCCTCAGGCACGTTCGACCGGGAAGGCCAGCACCTCGTCGATGTGCCGCCTGCCGGTTGCCACCATGAGCAACCGATCGATCCCCAGGGCGACTCCGGCCGACTCGGGCATGCCCGCCTCCAGGGCGGCGAGAAAGGCTTCGTCCGGAGGCGATCCGCTCATGCCCACCGCCGCGCGCCGCCCCAGGTCCGCGGAAAAGCGCCGGCGCTGCTCCGCGGCGTCCGTAAGCTCCTGAAACCCGTTTGCCAGCTCCATGCCCTCCAGATAGAGCTCGAAACGCTCGGCGACCGGCTCGGGCTCGTCGCGAACGCGTGCCAGGGCGGCCTGACTCGGTGGATAGTCGCAGACGAAGGTCAGACAGCCGCGGCCCAGGCCTGACTCGATGCGGTGGGTGAGCAACAGGTCCAGCCAGCCGTCCCGGGAAAGCTCCAGGTCCTCTGCGCCCGCAATGCCCTGCCGCAAGGCGGCCCGACACAGATCCTCCGCATCGAGCCCCGTGATATCCAAGCCGAGGGGCGTCTGAAAGAGCTCCTGGTAGCTCAGCGTCTCCACCGGCAGCCGGGGGCGTTCCAGGGCGGTCCGCACCAGCTCCGCCACCTCCTCCATCAGGCGCCGGTAGTCCCAGCCCGGCCGGTACCATTCCAACAGCGTGAACTCGGGGTGGTGCAGGCGCCCGCGCTCGCCGTCCCGGAACACCTTGCAGACCTGGAAGATGGGCCCGCTGCCCGCCGCCAGCAGGCGCTTCATGGCAAGTTCCGGGGAGGTTTGCAGGTACAGGGGCTGGGGGGCCGCACCCGGCCCGGCCCAGGCGGTACGCAGGCTCTCCAACGCGGGGTCCGTGGCTGCAGCGCGGGACGCGACGGGCGTCTCCACCTCCATCACGCCGGCGCGGGCGAAGAAACCGCGGACGCGGGCCAAGAGGTCGGCGCGCGCGCGCAGGGTCCCAAGCTCGGCGGCGGGCCGCCAGGAGGCCTCCGTCACCCGTCCTTGGCGCGGGAGACGTATTCTCCCGTGCGGGTGTCGACCTTGATCAGCTCGCCGGTCTGCACGAATAGCGGCACGCGCACCACCGCACCGGTCTCGAGCGTCGCCGGCTTGCCGCCGCCGCCGGAGGTGTCGCCCTTGAGGCCGGGGTCGGTCTCGGTGATCTCGAGCACCACGAAGTTGGGCGCCTCGATACTCAGAGGAACGCCGTTCCACAGGGTTACGCCGCAGACGTCCTGCTCCTTGATCCACTTGACCGTCTCACCGACGGCATTGGCGTCGGCCGTGAGCTGCTCGAAGCTCTCCGGGTCCATGAAGTGCCAGAGCTCGCCGTCGTTGTAGAGATACTGCATCTGAGTATCATGGACATCCGCCGCCTCGACCGACTCGCCGGACTTGAACGTTTTCTCCACCACGCGCCCGGTCTTGAGGTTTCGGACCTTCACCCGATTGAACGCCTGACCCTTGCCCGGCTTGACGAACTCGTTCTCCACGATGACGTACGGATCGCCGTCGAGCATGACCTTGAGACCACCCCGAAACTCATTGGTGCTGTAGTTTGCCATGTCTTCCTCTCATCACGTGGGGCTCAAACGTACAATGGTAGCGCGAAGAAGCGCCGGCTGTCAGACCCACCGCTGGAAGCGGGAGCTCGCAGCCGCCTTCACCCGACCGGAGGAGCTGCTCGAGGCCCTGAATCTCGACCGCCGACTCCTGGCCCCGGCACAAGAGGCGGCGACAGGGTTTCGCCTCCTGGTTCCGCGCGGCTACGCCGCACTCATGGAGCGGGGCAACCCGCATGACCCCCTGCTGCGTCAGGCGCTTCCGCTTGCGCAAGAGCTCGAGGACCGGATCGGCTTCTCCCCCGATCCGGTCGGCGACCGCTCCGCGATGCGGGCACCCGGTCTGCTCCAGAAGTACCAGGGGCGCGCCCTGTTGGTCCTGACCGGTGCCTGCGCGATCCACTGTCGTTACTGCTTCCGCCGTCATTTTCCGTACGCCGAGAGCGCCACGATCGCCGACCGGGCAGCGGCCGCCACAGCACAGATCGCCGCAGATTCGAACATCAGCGAGGTGATCTTGAGCGGTGGCGATCCCTTGATGCTGGATGACGAGCCGCTCGCCGCTCTGATAAAGGATCTGGAGGGAATTGCACATCTCAAGCGTCTTCGCCTGCACACCCGGCTCCCCATCGTACTCCCCGCCCGCATCACCGCGACATTGCGCCATACCCTCACGACGAGCCGACTGCAAGCCGTTGTCGTGGTCCACGCCAACCACGCCCGAGAGTTGGGGGAGGACGTCCGACGGGCATTGGGGCGACTCCGGCACGCCGGTATCCCCCTGCTCAATCAGAGCGTTCTGCTGCGTGGAGTCAACGACCGTGCGGAGGACCTTGTCGATCTGAGCGAAAGGCTCTTCGATAGCGGCGTCCTACCCTATTATCTGCATTTGCTGGACAAGGTCAGCGGCGCCGCACATTTCGAGGTACCCGAAGAATCTGCGGTAAAGCTGATGGATCGGCTACGTACACGCCTGCCCGGATACCTGGTGCCGAGGCTCGTGAAAGAGGAGGCGGGTCGGCCGTACAAAATCCCCGTACTGTGAAGTAAGCCACTATGTGTGGCCCAGCAAGACGACCGATAATCTAAGCCGCGAAAGGACAGTAAACCACGTAATGCATATAGAAATACGAAGGAAAAGACGAAGAACGCCAAGCGCCCAGAGCCCGCCTCTCACCCACTCGGCGAGCGAGCGTGACTGATCGAGGTGTCGACTCTTCGCCCGCCTTCGTGTTCTTCGTGGTGAAACCGCGGGATCTGGGTTAAATTCCTCGCACCATTCTCGACAGCCGTCCGAGCACCCTAGCCAGCAACGTGGATTCTCTGTCCGATCCATCGAACCTTCTCATACTCACTTCCAAAGAGAGTGAAGCGCAGGATCTGATCACGGCGCTGCGCAACGGCGGCTTGGCCGTACATGGCAGACAGGCGGACCAACCGGAGCGGTTGCGCGAGCTCGTCGGGGCGGGCGCCTTCGATCTCATTCTTTGCTGCCAATACGATCCCGGCATTGACCTCAACGCCGCCTTGGCCATTTACAAGGAGATCGACGCCGACCTGCCCATGATCGTGGTCGCCGATGAGGAAGCCGATTCAACACGGCTTCTGGACGCAATGCGGGGCGGCGTCAGAGATCTGGCCCAGCGGGGAGATACGGAACATCTGCGGTTGTTGGTGGCCAGGGAGCTTTCCGACCTCGCACATCGCCGCAACGAGCGCCATCTCCGCAAACAACTGGATGACTGCGAGAAGCGGGCAACGGCACTGGTTGATTCCTGTGTCGATGCGGTCGCCTACGTCAAGGAGGGCATGCACGTTCAGGCCAATCCCGCCTATCAGCAACTGTTTCGCTTCAGCTCTCTCGAGGACCTGGACGGTTTTCCCCTGCTCGACCTGATAGCCCCAGACCATCGGGACGAAACCAGGCAGTGCCTGCGTGAGCTGGGCGGGCATGGGGATCAGTCGTCACCGACGCTCGACCTGCAGTGTGTCCGCGCCGACGACACCCGCTTCGACGCCAGAGTGAGCGTCTCCCCCTCAAACCTGGACGGCGAGCCCTGCCTGCGCATCCTGATCCGGGAACAGACGGAACCGAAAGGAGAAGGAGCGCCGGCCCCCATCGACGCCGATACCGGGCTGCCAAACCGTACCGCCCTGATGCAGGAGCTCGGGGCGCGTCTTCAGGCGCACAACCGGGACGACGGACGCTTCGCCGTTTATTACATCGGCATCAAAGGCTTCACCAAGGTCGTGCAGCAAGGGGGCCTGTGCGCGGCCCTGGAAGCGGCGGCGGCCTGCGGGGTCTCCCTCCGCGAAGCGGTGCCGCCGGACTCTTTTCTCGCCCGCATCAGCGACGACGGCTTCGTACTGCTGGTCGATGGCCTGGAGCATAGGGAGGCAATGCAACTGGCCTCGGAGGTCGGGAAAGAGGTCCATATTCCGCTGCACGGTGGGGCGGAGGGGGACAACTCACCCGGGTGTGTAACCGGCATGATGCTCGCGGAGCCCGGAGCCGATTCCGTCTCGGACATACTCAACACGGTCTACCGGGACTATTTATTCGGGGCGTTCGCGTCCGATGCCCCAGGAAAGCCGACCGGAACAGCGGTTGCGCCGGGGAACAGCAAGCATTCCGGCTTCCACGACGAAGGCAATCGGCTGGTTTCCCGGATCAAGCAGGCGCTGCGCGGAGAAGGCTTCCAGCTGTTCTATCAGCCGATCGTCAGCCTGACGGAGAGCAGCGAAGAGAACTACAACGTCCTCCTGCGTCTGCGCGACGAGAATCAGTCGCTACTTACGGCGCAGGAGTTCCTCGACGCGGCGATAGGCTCAGGCAGTATGGTGGCCATCGACCGCTGGGTCATAAGCCACGTCGTTGCAGAGCTGGCGGCGAATCGTCAGCGGAAAAAGCCCATTCGTTTCTTCGTGAATCTTGCTGAGGAAACGCTACAGGAAGCAGGCCTCCTTAACTGGATCGGCGACGCCCTCCGAGAGTTTCAGGCCCAAGGGGATCGGCTCATCTTTCAGATCCAGGAGGAGCACGTGCGCCGCCATTCGGCCGCCTTCAGCAGGTTGAGCGAGGGCCTGAAGAAGCTCAAGTGCCGCGTGGCACTCAACCGTTTCGGACAAGGGCCAAGTCCGGAGATCCTGTTGAGTCACCTGAGCTTGGATTTCGTACGATTCGCTCCGGAGCTGATCCAAGGGCTCGCGGATGACGATCCCAAGCAACGGCGCCTCCTCGAGCTGGCCGAGCTGGCACGTGAGGCCGACGTGAAAAGCGTCGTTACCGGCGTCGAAGACGCCCGTGCCTTGGCAGTTCTATGGAGCGCGGGAATCGATTACGTCCAGGGATATTTCGTGCAAAAACCAGGCCCCTCGACTGGAACCTAACCGTCGTTTGCCACACCGTGTGGGACGTGACCTGTGGCCACCAAACCACGAGCGGCGTCGCAGTGCACCTCTTGGTCATCGAAAAAGATATCCGCATCGAAGGCCTGTAAGAACGGACCCTTGGTGAGACCGCCGAGAAAAAGGGCCTCGTCGATCCTGATCCCCCAGGCGCGAAGGGTCCGCACGACGCGCTCATGAGAGGGCGCACCGCGGGACGTTATCAGGGCCGTACGCAAGGGGGAGTCTTCTGCGGAGAATAGGGACTGAATCTGATGCAGCGCCACGAGGAAACCCTTGAATGGGCCACTCGGCAGGGGCTCGTGCGCAGACGCCTTCTCCTTCGCGTTGAACACCTCGAGACCATGAGCTCGATACACCCGCTCCGCCTCGTCGGAGAACAAGACTGCATCCCCGTCGAATGCGATGCGCAATTGCTCCTCGTCGCTGGTCGACAGGCGACGCTGGAGCGGAAGGATGGTGGCGGCAGCGCAACCGGCCTCCAGCGCCATTCGCACGTCGCCAGGATCGGCGGAGAGGAACAGGTCGGCACCGAATGCCGATACATACCGATAGGGGCTGCACCCCCCCGTGAAAGCGGCCCGGGTGATGTCCAGCCCACAGTGGCGAATGGAATTGAAGATTCTTAGGCCCGTATCCGAGCTGTTTCGCGACAGGAGGATCAGCTCCACCTTTCCGTCCTCACCGAGACGCTCGTTGAGCGAGAGGAGCTTCTTGGCAAGAGGGAAGGCGACGCCAGGATCCAGCGGGTCGTCCTCATGGGCGATCTGGTACTGGCAATAGGCCTCGACGCCATCGTTCTCGAACACGCGGTGGGACGCGCTAAGGTCGAACAGCGCCCTGGAGGAAATGGCGACGACCAGCCTGACGCCCGGTGTGCGCTTCGTACTCAGCGGGTACGCACCTGGCAGCTAGAGCCGCTCGAAGGGATTGGTGACGACATACGCGAAGATCGGGAGGCTGAATCGACGCTCGATCGATTCAGTACGCTCAACGGGTCGCGAAACGCATGGAAGCGATCGTCGAGCCTGCCGCAACCGGTATCAAAGGCGGAGCCGCGCGCCGCGCCCCTGCGCCCCGGGGTCACCAGGGCATGAACCAGTTCATAAAGGTCATCGGCCGACTGATGCTGCGGTTCATGACGGCCATGTCATCCCGCATGTAGGCCGTCGTATGGGTCATCGACTGAATCGCCTGATCGATGGTCTCCATGCTCGTCAACATGGGCTCCAGGGTACTGACGTCTCGCGCCATGGACTCGACACTCACCGCCATGGTGCGGACATTGGCGCTCATCTGGCCGACGTTGTCCGCCATCGACTGCATATTGCTGGCCAGCACCGTCATATTCGAATCCACGCTGATTGCTAGATAATGCACGTCCTTTGCAAGACTGAAGACCAGGTAGAATCCATAGGCGGCGAGGATGATGAACGCAAACAGCGAGGGGTAGACGATGAGCTCCCAGCGCTTTGCGCTCGTTTCGAAAGCCTGCGAGAGGCGATCGATCGCATAGGCGTTCATCTGAGTGTCCGCCGATTCCTCGGCCCCGTTACGCTCCTTTGGGCCGGAGTTCTGCGCACCGCTATCGGGTTGGTTTTTTTCCGTCATCGGATCGCCAGGGACTTGCCGTTCACAGAATCGCAACAATCTTCAAAGGTTAACATAATTTTTTGCATACACAAGCCAAGCTTATTTCCTTGTTTTGCCGACACCCGCGACCTCAGGGCCCCAACAAGCTGGACTGCAGGCCGCCAAGCTCAGCTGACGAGGTTGGGATAAAGGGACGCCGCCAGGGCAAAGAACTCCCGGGACCCCTTGCCACGGGGATCCAGCTCGAAGACCGCCAGCCCTTCGCTGAAGGAGCGCCGAAACACGGTGCGCTGAGAGAGACGCGACTTGATGAACCTGATGCCGGGCAGGGAGACGAGCGCGGCGGCCGCTTCGTTGGTCTCGCGCACCGCATGATGGGTATCACCCCGGTTGATGAATCCCAGAATCTGCGGCGGCGCCTCCCGTTCCGTCGACTGCACGAGGTGAATATAGCGCTGGGTGGACCAGATGTCCGCCTGGGACGGCGGAACCGGAACCACAACGCGATCACAGAGCTCAAGTGCCCGGCGCATGGAATCCATGTCCGAGGTACCAACGTCGATCAGCGTCTCGTCGGCGGCGCTGAAGTGCTCCGGAGTCAAGGCTGACTTATCGCCGACCCGTAGCGGAGGATCGAAGCCCTCCTCCAAGCGAACGTCGACGACGTCGGTCAAGGTTGCCTGTGGATCGGCGTCGATGAGCTGGACCTTGACGTCCGCCATCGCGAGCCAAACGGCCAGGTTGAAGGAGACGGTGCTCTTGCCCGACCCCCCTTTCAGACTTCCAATAATGGTAACCATGGGCGACTTTCAGAGCCTTCCGATCTGACGACTATGCTGACCAAGGCGCCCCGGGGGGAATCCACCGAAAACCGGCGAAAGCCCCCTGATGGCACCCCGTCTCTTCGTGCCCGCAGACACGACCCGTCCACCACCAGAGGGGCGGCAGCGCATCCACAAGAGCCAACGCGGCGAGCCAGGAAGGTCGCCGCCTGGAATCCGCGTGGATCAGCGCTCGGGCGGAGCACCCTGGGATTGCCCGGGCATCCCCGTTGGAGCAGTGATTCGCTCGTAGCCCGCCGGAATGCTGAACAGGTGGTCAGGCTGTTCCCCCACGCGAAGGTTCGTCAGCTCGCTGACGAATCCACCGGGAAATTCCTGACGAACCGCAAGCTCCAGCTCCGGGTCGTACCACTGGAAGGTCTTGATCGCGGGCTTATCCGGCTGGGTCGCGACCACCTCCCATTTCTCCACCTCGCGACCGTCAAGGGTCTCCGTGCCCACGAGCTTGAGCTCCGTGGTCTGACCGTTCGGCATCTCCTGACGCAATGGAACGCCCCGCTCCTTGTCGATCCACTGGGTACTTTTCATGGACTGTCCCTGAACGGACGCGACCATCTCCCACTTGACCGCCGGGCGACCGGCCACCGTTTCCTCGCCGAGCTTCCGACAGGTCACGTCAGGCATGCCGGCGCAAGGATCCGCCTCCGCCGAGGGCTTGGCGCCGGACAGCTTGCCCCCCGGGCCCGACAGCTGCCGCTCCATATACTTCTGCTGCTCAGGAAACAGGATCCACTCGACCTTGCGGTTCTCATCCGTGATTCGGATGACTTCCTGGCCCTGGTGCTTCATCTCCGAGCGAACACGCTTGCCGCCGACGTACATTTTACCGGACGATAGCTGTCCCTTCGGCCCCCGCTGAACCATTTCTGCGGAGAACTCCTGCCCCGCTGGCTCTGCCCTCAAGGACAAGGCCGTCAGAAGCCCGACGGCTACAGAGCACCAAGTCGAAAATCGCGATCTACTCATAAGATCTCATCCTCCATCTGTTATCAAACCGAATCGCATCTCGCCGCTCCGGTTCGGGGCGGCGAGAAACCGTCAAGGCCTTTCCCCGTAGTAGCGGCGGAACCAGCTATCCGGCTGGTAGCCATACGCCTCCTGCGCCGGAAACGCTCTCGGACGGGGCTGGCGATCAACAGGGCGTCCGATGCTCGACGGACGCCACCCGTCATCCGACCTCATCCGCTGCTGCTCCTGCTCGGTCAGCGGTCGAAACCGGTACCCCCCTCGCCAAGAGCCGGCCCCGCCTGAGCCCGAATCACCACGAAAACGATATCCCCTCGGCACCGCCGGCGGCAGCCCACCGAGCGCAGGCCGGTCCGAGTACCCCCGTTCCGCTCTCTCGGGGGGCGCATCGATCCCAGGATAACCATAGGGCCCGTACATCGTCGCATCATCAGGCGACCAAGCCGGCGGGGGATAAGCGCCCCCGGGAGACTGATTGAGCCGACTTCCGATGGGCGGTGGCTGATACGGCTCTCGAACCCAACCCGGCTCGTCGTCCTGGAAACGGGCCTGCTCATCGGAGCCGGGGTACGGATAGTCGAACGGGCCGCCGCGGCCGCCGGACGGGGGAGGCTGGTCGTAGTAGACCTCAGGGGCGAGAGAATAAGCATCGAACCCGCTCTCCTGGCGAGAAGCTGCCGGACCAGTGACGGCGACCAACGGGACGGACAGGAGTGCGAAAAGCAGGGCGGGTAGTTTCATCAATGGCGTGTAACGGCCGCATTTCGCAGCCCAATCCTTTAACCTTGGGCGGGCATCGATGCCCGCCGAACCTTTCCCGAAACAACGGACGCGAGCTTCTGAACGAACCGCTCAGCCGCGTCAATCGAAGCTCGGCCCCTGTCCGCCGTCCACTTTTAGGCGAATGCCGCGCCTGGGCGCCTTCTTCTGCACCAGCGTGGGCTTCGTATCGCCTTTCTTCGCGGCGATCTTCTTGGCTGCCCTCTTCTTTCCCGCGCGCTTTTTCGCGGTGGTCCGGCTCTCGGGGCTCGTCTTCGTCTTGGTCGTCTTGTCGGCAGTCGGAGTAGTCGGCGCAGTCGGGGAGGATACCGGCCCCTCGACCTCTCCCTTCGGCGCAACCGGCTGGGTCGAGGAAGAGGCCGCTCGCGCCGCCGCCTGTTCTGGATTCTGCCTCGGCGCCGTCTCGACGGGCGCCATATCGTCCGCCACCACATCTTCTTGCCGCTGCGGGGCAGCCGTGGTGGTGGACGCGGCCTTTTCTTGCTCAGCGGCGGCACTGCTGCGGGCCTGCCCTCGCGGTGAACCACCCGCCGGCGGCGAACCGGAACCCGAGGTCGGCACGGAAGGCGAGCCCGCGCCGCCCCCACCTCCCCCAGCCTCGCGGGGAACCGCCGGGGCAACGGTCGTGGACGCCGGCTGCGCAGCGGGCTTTTTCTTCTTCTTGACCAGGTTCTTGACCAGATCGAACAGCAGCAGAAAGATACCGCGGATGGCGTAGAAGACAAGGATAAACGCTTCAACGGCATGCCCCCATGCTGCGCGAAGCCACGCGCCCTTCGGCTTCTGCCGAGCCTTTGTCGCCTTCTCCGCCTCCTCGACGGAACAGGGCACGTTCATCCCCCGTGGCGCGGTCGCCACGGCAACCTCGCACAGATCCTTGCTTGCCGCAACACAGCCAAGCGGGATGACGATCAGAGTGAGCACCGTGGATACCAGCACTCCCGACGCCAGCGAGATCGCCATCCCCTGGAAGATCGGGTCGGTGAAGATGACGCTTGCGCCCGCCACCAGGGCCAGGGCCGTAATCAGAATGGGCCGGGTACGGGTCTTACACGCCCGGATCACGGACTCTGCGACCGGTACGCCCTTCTGCACCTCGTGAACGGAGAAATCCACCAGAAGGATCGAGTTGCGTACGATGATGCCCGCCAGCGCGATCCATCCGATCATGGAGGTCGCCGTGAACTCCCCGCCCAGGCCGAGCTCGAACATGATGAAATGCGCCGGAATGATGCCCAGCAGCGTGAGCGGAATGGGCGCCATGATCACCAGTGGGATGCGGAAGTTTCCGAACTCCCAGACCACCAGGATGTAGATGAGCACCAACGCCACCATGAACGCGGCACCCATGTCCCGGAACGTCTCGTAGGTGACCGTCCACTCGCCCGCCCATTCCCAGGACGACTGCCGGTCGTTCGGGGGCGGCTTCCTCCAGTAGGCCTCGGGCACCACACCGTCCGGGGCCTCGTACCCCGACTCATCGAGCAGGTCCTGGATCTGGAACATGCCGTACACGGGCGCCGCCAGCTGGCCGCCCACGTCCGCCACGACGTACTCGACCGCGCGCAGATCCTTGCGGTAGATGATGTCCTCCTCGGGGACCCGTTGGAACGTCCCGAGCTCACGCAGCGGTATGGTGAAGCCGGCGCTGGACTGGACCGGGAGGTCGCCCAGGCGCTCGATCTCCGAACGCTCGGCCAGAGGCACCTGGATGACGATCTCGATCGGCTCGTGCCCCGCCTGCCGCTTGACGTCGCCGATCTGAGCGCCGCCCAGGGCCATGGCCAGGTTTCGGTTGATGGTATCGACCGAGATACCGCGACGAACGGCCTTCTCCGTATCCACGTCGAAGCGCCAATAGTCGTACGCATCCCGGAGGTAGTTGTCCACGTCGCGGGTGCTCTGGGCCTGCTCAAAGGTCTCCGTCATGTCGCGGGCGAACTGGCGGCGGATCTCCGGTGTCGGACCGTGAATCTCGGCCACGACCGACTGCAGAACGGGCGGTCCCGGCGGCATCTCGACCACCGCGACCTTGGCGCCGGTCCCCTCGACCAGCTTCTTGAGCATCTCGCGTGCCTCGACCGCCAGCTCGTGACTCGAGCGATCGCGATCGTGCTTGTCCGTGAGCTGCACCTGGAGCTCGCCCTGCCAGGGGTCGGAGCGCAGGTAGTAGTGGCGCACCATGCCGTTGAAATCGTAGGGCCGCGCCGTACCCGCGTAAAGTTGGATGGCGGTCACCTCAGGCAAGGACCGCATCTTCTCTGCCATGCGGTGGGCCAGATTGGCGGTAACCGGCAGCGCCGTCCCCTCCGGCATGTCGAGCACCACGGAGAACTCGGGCTTATTGTCGAGGGGCAGCATCTTCACGGCCACCCACTTGAAATAGAAGAAGGACAGGGTGAAAGCAAAGGCCCCCCACAGCACGAGGCGGAAGATGAGACGCTTCCGCTTGCTCTCCATGAGCGGGGTCAGGATGTTGCGGAACAGCTTCTCGAGCTTCTCCGCCTCCTTGTGCTCACGCTTCTCCGCCGTCTCCAGATAGTGCATGGAGGGCCGGAGCCACTTGGAAATGGCGAGATAAGGGGTAAACACGAAGGCGGCGAACAGGGAGATGAACATGGCCACCGAGCCCAACGCCGGGATGGGCTCCATGTAGGGCCCCATCATCCCGCTGACGAATCCCATGGGCAGCAGCGCCGCGATGACGGTGAAGGTCGCCAGGATGGTGGGGTTGCCCACCTCGCGCACCGCGTCCACCGCGGTCTCGTCGTCGGTACGCCCCTCCTCGAGCCAGCGCCGGTAGATGTTCTCCACCACCACGATCGCATCGTCCACCAGGATGCCGATGGAGAAGATGAGCGCGAACAGACTGACGCGATCGATGGTGTATTCCCAAACCCAGGCAACGAAGATGGTCATCAGCAGCACGACGGGAATGACCAGCATCACCACGATGGCCGGACGCAGCGCCCGGAAGGCGCCCCAGACCAGGAGGAACACCCAGCCGGTCGCCACGAAGAGCTTGAAAATCAGCTCGCGGACCTTTTGGTCGGCAGTCTCGCCGTAGTTGCGGGTAATACTGACCTCGACATTGTTGGGAATGCGCTCACCCTTCATCTCCTCCACCCGGTCGATGATGGCGTTGGCAACGGTTACGCCGTTGGTGAGCTCCTTCTTGGCGACGGCGATAGTCACCGCCGGAACTCCGTCCGCCTTGATACCTTCCGGCGCGGCGGGGCCGGTGTAGAAGGCGACCAGCTGAGTGGCGTCTTCCGGTCCCTGGGTGACACGCGCCACGTCGTGCATGTAGATCGGCACATCGTTGCGCGTCCCGACCACCAGGCGGTTGATGTCGTCCATCCCTTTGAGGAAGGCCCCGGTGGTCACCGAGAAGTGGGCTCCGCTGGTCTCCACCCCGCCGGCAGTGGTCTCCGCGTTGGCGGTCTGTAGCGTCTGGGCCACCTGGTCGAGGCTGATCCCGTAACCGGACAGGCGCTCCGGATAGACGTCCACGGTCACCTGCTCGCGCCGCCCGCCCACGATGAATGCATTGCCCGTGTCCTTCACCTCCTTGACCGCCTGGAGCACGTCCTGGGCGAGCAGGCGCAGCTGGCCATCGTCCACATCCGGCAGGCCATCGTCGTCCAGGTCCTTGGACCAGATGGTGAGGGTGACGATGGGCACGTCGTCGATGCCCTTGGTCTTGACCAGCGGCGGCATGACCCCGGGTGGGATCTTGTCCATGTTCGAGGCGATCTTGTCGTTCAGCTTCACCAGGGACGGGCCCATCTCCTCGCCGACCTTGAACTCCACGGTGACGATGCCCTGGTTGCGCTGCGCGGCGGAGTAGACGTGCTTTACGCCCGGGATCTCGCTCATGATGCGCTCCAGGGGCTGCATGGCGAGGCTGGAGACCTGCTGGGCGGACGCCCCCGGGTACTGCACCATGACGTCGATCATGGGCACCGAGATCTGCGGGTCCTCCTGACGGGGCGTCATCACCAGGCCGAGCAGACCCATCAGGAGCATGGCGATATAAAAAAGAGGGGACAAGGGCGAGCGGATGAAAAATCTGGCCGTTCGCCCGGCGATTCCGAGACTCTCCTCCGTATATTTGGGCTCCTGCCCTTCAGGCTTGATTGGGGTCTCGTCTTGATTCATGGTCTACCTGCGCCAATCAAAACTGGCTCGAAATCTTGGATGAGCGCGCCGGCCGCGCGCCGACGCGACGCCGTTCCCGGGTTAACGGCCTTCGTTGGTTTGGGTGGACCAGCCGGCGGCGATCCCAGCCGGGGGATCGGGGTGTATCCGCTCACCCGGACGCAGTCCGCTGAGCACCGTGATCAACCCGCCCGGAACCGGCTCGCCCACGCGAATGAGCCGAAGCTGCGCATTGCCCTGCTCGTCGTAGACGTAGACGCCGGGGAGACTTCCGTTATAGCGGATCGCTGACTGGGGGATGACGGGATTGGAGCGTGCCGGGGCGTTGAAATCGGGCACCATCACCTTCGCATACATACCGGGCTCGGACACGCCCTGGGGAAGATCGAGCTTGATTTTGACCGTGTGGCGCTGCGGATCGGCCATGGGGAAGATCTGGGCGACGCGCACCGGGACCCGGCGACGGTTCACGTCGAGCTCGGCGTGGATCATCATGCCTTCGCGCATGCCGGGCCGCAGCCGTGCCGGCACGTCCACCTCAACCTGGAGGTACTCGACGTCGGCGTATTTCAGGAGGGGCTGCCCGGGCTGTACCGTATCGCCGACCTCGATGAATTTCTTGACGATAACGCCGTCGAAGGGCGCGATGCTGCGGGCATCGCGGAGTTTGGAATCCAACGCCTGAAGCTCCGCCTGAAGGCGCACGAGCGCGTTCCGCGCCTGCTCGATCTGGGTACCGGAGGAGTAGAGGTCCGCCGATAGCTCGGCACCCCGGGAGCGCTCGCCGACCATGTCCTCCATGGGGCGAGTGAACATCTGATCGAACAGATTCGGTATGGCCATACCGCCGGGGGGCGTGCGCGAGCGAGGCGCAAAGATCTCGCGGCTGTACTGCATGCGGGTGTTACGCAACTGGGAATCGGCACTCGCCATCTGCGCCAGCAGCGCCTGACGATTCGCCAGCAGCTCACGTTCGTCGATGGCCACCAGCAGATCACCCTTTTCGAAGGCGTCGCCTTCGATGCCTGCAAGGTACTTCACCCGCCCGGGCAGCTGAGCTGCCAGAGTAACCTCCTTGTAGGGAATGACGGTTCCGCCCACCGAAACGGTCGGCGCGCCCTCCGCCTGCTTCACGACGAAAGCCTCACTTGTCGGCATCGCCGAGCTTGCGCCCGTCACGAACATCAAGGTCGCCGCAAACAACCCGCGATTCACTGGAATTCCCATGAGCCTAGCCACCTGAACTTAACCTGAGCTTGTGTTCGAAAATCGACTGGGCGAACCGCCCGATCCGGCTTGCCGAGCGAACGAGCGCCGCAGCCGTTGCAACCCCCGTGACGGAAGCATGTCGCGACTTCTTCGACGCCACAGCCTGGGAAAGCAAAATTATTCCGGCAAAGTAATTTTTTGCGATTGCGAATCGGCAATCGATTGATTATCTCCAACGCGCGCGAACATTTCAAGCGCAAACGCTGATTATTGCTGATAAATCAGGGGCATAATGTCGGTTTCTCAGCATACCGACACCCACATCTCCGAAGGCTCAGGGCGCCGCGCCCGCCGCCTCGCGTACCAACAGGCAGCAAGTGGTAAGCCGATTATACGCCGCCCGGCGGCTCGCCATGAGACTACCGCCCCAGCTTGGATGGGTATACCATGCTGGCCCATTCGCCGCACGGGGACGCCCGCCCTATCTCGGGAGCTTCTAAAACAGCCCATTCGTCAATAGATGGCTCACTCGTACAGGCGCGCCCAAAACACCGTAGCAAGATAGGGAGAGTCTCACGCGAAGCCGCGAAGGACGCGAAGAAAATCTACTAACCGTCCGAACCTGAGGAGCCATGCAATGCCCCCTGCTGCAGATGTCGTCGAGCAACGGTTGAAGAACCTCGAATCTCACCTCGAGCAGGAAAACCCTGTCCTACTCAGTACGGTGCAGAGTTTCCGCACCCTCGACCGCGTCGCCTACGGCATGGGCCTGCTCGCGAAGGACCAATCCTTTGCCACCCAGATCCCCTGGTGGCCCCTGGTGTCCATTCTGGGGACCTTCTCCGCGGGCAAGTCTACCTTTATCAATCACTTCCTCGACCACAAGCTGCAACGCACCGGCAACCAGGCGGTGGACGACCGTTTCACGGTCATTTGCTACAGCCGCGAAGCAACCGGTCATGCGCTGCCCGGTGTCGCGCTCGACTCCGACCCCCGCTTCCCTCTCTACCAGATCTCCAAGGACATCAACCTGGTCGCGAACGGCGAGGGGGAGCGCATCGACGCGTACCTTCAGCTCAAGACTTGCCCAAGCGAGCGCCTGCGGGGAAAGATTCTGATCGACTCCCCCGGATTCGACGCGGACGCCCAGCGCACCGCGACCCTGCGCATCACGGATCACATCATCGACCTCTCGGACCTCGTACTGGTCTTGTTCGACGCCCGCCACCCCGAGCCGGGCGCCATGCGCGACACCCTCAAGCACCTGGTCACGGACACCATCAAGCGGACAGACTCCGGAAAGTTCCTTTACATACTCAACCAGCTCGACACCGCCGCCCGCGAGGACAACCCGGAGGACGTGGTCGCCGCCTGGCAGCGGGCATTGGGCGAGGAGGGCCTGACCGCCGGCCGCTTCTACACCATCTACAACCCGGACGCCGCGACACCCATCGAGGACGAAGCCAAACGCCGCCGTTTCGAGCGCAAGCGCGACGAGGACCTGGGGGAGATCCACGGCCGCTTGCAGGAAGTGGAGGTCGAACGTGCTTACCGCATTGTGGGCGCGCTGCAGAAGACCGCCGCGGATATCTCCGACAGTGCACTTCCGCTCCTGCAGAAGGCCATGCGCCTCTGGCGCAACCGCACGCTGGTCGCCGACGCAATCGTCTTCGGACTATTGCTCGCCCTCTTCCTTGTCTGGAGCATCGGCTCCGGTCACTGGAAGGGGTTCGTCTACGAGCCGCAATGGCTCCTGGCGTTGAAAACCCTTCCCTGGGGACCCGAGATCCTGGCGACGCTCCTGATCCTGATCGCCGTGGCCGCGCACTTCGGTATCCGCAGGCTGGCGGCCAAGAGCCTGAACCGCTGGACCCGCAAGCAGGAGACGAAGGAAGACCTGCGCGGTGATCTCGTCGAGGCATTCCGACGCAACACGCGCCTGTGGCGCTCGATCTTCGCGCGCTCGCCGGTCGGCTGGGGATCGGGGGCGAAGCGGCGCCTGCACAAGGTCAGGGAGGACTGCGATTCTTACGTGCAGACCCTCAACGACCGTTTCACCAGCCCCTCGGGAAACGACTTGGCCGCAGTACAGATGGCGCCCGAGCAGACCGAGGAGCAGAGCTGAACGCCGCCTTGACTTGGTGTAGTGACGACACCATGCTTTAAACAGGAAGGCGGTGGAAGCGACCATGGGTCCCGGCAAGTATTGCTATTCGTACCCCCATCCCGCGGTTACCACGGACGTGGCGGCCTTTACCATCCGTGACGGGAGATTACAGCTGTTGCTGATCCGCCGCGGACAGGAGCCGTTCAAAGGGCAGTGGGCACTACCGGGGGGCTTCCTCGGCATCGACGAGGACCTGGAGCGCTGTGCCCTACGTGAATTGGAAGAGGAGACCGGTGTCACGGGTGTCTACCTGGAGCAGCTCTACACCTTTGGACGGCCGGGGCGCGACCCGCGGGAGCGGGTCGTCAGCGTCGCCTACTACGCGCTGGTCGCCTCCGAGCGGCTGAACGTCAAGGCCGCGAGCGATGCCGCCGAGGCCGCCTGGTTTGCCGTCGGCGATTTTCCGGCGCTGGCCTTCGACCACGGCGAGATCATCCGCATCGCCCATGAGCGCCTCATGGCCAAGCTCGACTACTCCACCATCGCCTTTCAGCTGATGCCGGAAACCTTCACCTTAAGAGAGTTGCAGGAGGTCTACGAGATCCTGCTCGACGCCGAGCTCGACAAGCGCAATTTCCGCAAATGGGCCCTGGCCCTGGAACAGATCGAGGAAACCGGTGAGGTGCGTCGGCGCGGCAGGCACAGGCCCGCCCGCGTCTATCGGCTCACGCACCGGGAGCGCGTAGACCTCCTCAAATAGACGGAAAGACCGGTATGTCCACCCTCAGCCCAGACACCATCGCCCAGCACCCGATCCAGGTCCCGAAGCACCCCCAATGGCCGACGCTCTCCGCCACCGAGAAGGATGACCTCAAGGAGCGCATCAAGCGCCTCCTCGCCGCGCAGGACGCCGTGCTTGTGGCGCACTATTACACGGACGGAGACCTGCAGGCCCTGGCCGAGGAGACCGGCGGATTCGTCGCCGACTCCCTGGAGATGGCCCGCTTCGGCAGCGAGAGTCCGGCGACGACGCTCGTGGTCTGCGGCGTGCGCTTCATGGGCGAAACGGCGAAGATCATCAATCCGGAGAAGCGCGTGCTGATGCCGGATCTCGCGGCCACCTGCTCCCTCGACGAAGGCTGCCCGGCGACCGAGTTCTCCGCCTTCTGCGACCGGCACCCCGATCGCACGGTTGTGGTCTACGCGAACACCAGCGCGGAAGTGAAGGCCCGCTCCGACTGGGTCGTGACCTCCAGCATCGCCCTGCCGGTGGTCAGGCACCTTCACGAACGGGGCGAGAAGATCCTCTGGGCGCCGGACAAGCACCTGGGACACTACGTCGAGCGTCAGACCTGTGCCGACATGCTGCTGTGGCAGGGGGCCTGCGTCGTCCATGAGGAGTTCAAGGGGTTCGCCCTCGACCGGCTGCACCGGCTGCATCCGGACGCCGCCATCCTGGTGCACCCGGAATCCCCGGACGAGGTGGTGGACCAAGCGGACGTGGTGGGTTCCACCACCCAGCTCATCAAGGCCGTGACAGACATGCCGAACCGGGAGTTCATCATCGCCACCGACGAGGGCATCTTCTGGAAGATGCACCAGCTCGCCCCGGGAAAGAAGCTGATCGCTGCCCCCACCGCCGGCGCCGGCGCCACCTGCGAGAGCTGCGCCCACTGCCCCTGGATGGCCATGAACGCGCTACAGAACCTGGAGCAGGTCCTGATCAAAGGTGACCAGGAGATTCACATCGAGTCGGCGATCCGGGAACGCGCGATCCTGCCGATCCAACGCATGCTCGATTTTGCCCGCGAGCAAGGCATCGGGGCGCGGCGCACTGCGGATTGAGCAGCGCACTACAGACCGTCCGCGCCATTCTTGGCAAAGCGTCCCCGATACCTTAAGATCCGCGGACAAAATCAGAATTAGAACTCTGCCCGACGACCAAGTCGTTCAGGTTGGTTGGGGATCCGCCCCCTGTGCGACCCCGACAATTAAAGTACCACTGCACGAGGATTTCTATGGCCAAGTCCACTGGTTCCTCCCGCGCGAGGACCCTTGTCATCATCGGTATCGTCTTCCTCACGGGCATCCTGTTCGCCGGACTCTTCAATGTCGGCCTGGCCTACACCAACGAGACGGAGTTCTGCACCTCCTGCCACACCATGAAGGTCAACCTGGACGAGCTCAAGGAAACCCTGCACTACAAGAACGCATCCGGCGTTCAGGCCACCTGCTCCGACTGTCACGTCCCCGAACCTTTCATCCCCAAGATGATCGCCAAGGTCATGGCGGCGAAGGACGTGTACCACGAGATCCTCGGCACCATCGACACGCCGGAGAAGTACGAGGCGTACCGCTGGGACATGGCCAGCCGTGTCTGGGCCAAGATGAAGGCCACGGATTCGCGCGAGTGCCGCACCTGCCATGACTACGAGAACATGGACCTGACCGAACAGGACCGCAGCGCCCGCAGTCGCCACGGAAATGCCGAGGACAAGGGAGAAACCTGCATCGATTGCCACAAGGGCGTCGCCCACGAGGAGCCGGACGAGCCTGACGACTTGGCGGAGTAAGAGGAATCCGGCTCCGCATGACCCTCTCGAAACCGACCCGACCGAGACCCAGCCGCATGAGACCGAGACACCTCTCCCGCCTGCTCGTCCTGCTCGCCCTGCTGGCCACCGCCTCCCCCCTACGGGCCGCGGACGAGGCGCTCGATAAAGAGCTGAGAGTGGCGGCCTCTATCGGCGACACCGAGTCCATCGAGCAGCTGCTCGACAATGGAGCGGACGTCAATGCGGCCAACAAATTCGGAAAGACAGCCCTCATGATGGCCGTGGAGGGCGACAACCTCGACACGGTCGCCCTGCTGCTGACACGCGGCGCCAAGATCAACGCCAGAACCGTAGCCGGCTGCAGCGCGCTGACCTTCGCGGCGGAGAATGGCCACATCGGCATCACGGCCCTTCTCATCGAGCGTGGCGCCAACGTACACGACCGCACCCGGGCCGGCTGGGACTCACTGATGATCGCCTCTCGTTACGGCATTTCAGACATGGTCGAGCAGCTGCTCTTCCGGGGAGCCGACCCCAAGGCCGCCGACAAGGACGGCCGGACCGCTGTTATGCAGGCCGCGAAGAAGGGCCACGCGCAGACCGTCGAGCTGCTTCTTAAGGCAGGCGCCGACATCGAGGCGCGGGACAAGCAGGGCGCGACGGCCCTGATTTTCGCGGCCGACCAGGATCAGGCCGGAGTAGTCCAGACCCTGCTCGATCAGGGCGCCGAGATCAACGCACAGGACAAGCAGGGCGCCACGGCGCTGATCTGGGCCGCCGGCCAAGGCCGGGGGAACCTGGTCGACCTGCTACTCGAACGGGGCGCGGACCCCGATGTCCAGGACGTCGATGGCGTTACCGCGCTGATGGAGGCCGTGACGACAAAGCACAACGCACTCATCGGCACTCTTCTGAAACACGGTGCCGATCCTGCCCTCAAAGACAGTCGGGGCAGAACCGCCACGGACATCGCAAAACAAAAAGGCAACGACGAAGCCGTCGGGTTCCTGACGCAGCGCTGGAACAAAGAATAATCGATCGCGCGGTTGCCCTGCGAAAGTCAATAGGGTACCGCGTGCATCATCGGATGCATGGGGCCGTTGGGAAGTATTGGCCTCACTGTGTGGCGGAGGCTGTATGCTCCGTAATTTCTAAAGAAAGCCTGTTTATACCGAAGGAGGTAACATGGCCAAAACATCAATGAAGCTGGCGTTCCTTGCCGGGGCCGCCGCGCTCGGCATCGCATCGGCCGCATCCGCCGCCGGCCCGACCGCAAGTATGCTGTCCAACACCTGTGCCGGTTGCCACGGCGAACATGGAAACAGTGTCGGCCCCGCCTCACCGACCATCGCCCAGATGGAAAAGGAGGCCTTTATCGAAACGATGGAGGGCTTCAAGACCGGCGCCATCTACAGCACCATCATGGGACGCATCGCCGAGGGTTACACGGAAGAAGAAATCGAGCTGATGGCCGGCTACTTTTCCGGACAGACGTATATACCCGCCAAGCAGTCCTTCGACGAGGGTTCGGTCAAGAAGGGTCAGAAGCTGCACGACAAGTACTGCGAGAAGTGTCACGCCGAGGGCGGCAAGCCCGTCCGTGGAGAAGAAGACGAGGAGTACTACATCCTCGCCGGGCAATGGACACCCTATCTGCAGTATGCCATGACCGACTTCCAGGAAAAGCGCCGCGAGATGCCCAAGAAGATGAAAAAGAAGCTCGACAAGATGATCGAGAAAGAGGGCGACGCGGGCCTCGAGGCGCTCTACGCCTTCTACGCCAGCCAGCAATAAGGAACGAGGAGGAAAACCTGTGAAGATAAATCGTCGCGATTTTGTAAAAGCCGCCGGCGCAGCAACCGCTGTCGGCATGGTCGGCGTCCCCCACCTGGCATTCGGCGCGGGCAAGAAGGTCGTCGTGGTCGGCGGCGGAACCGCCGGCGCCACTGCGGCCAAGTACCTGAAGATGGCCGATGACTCCGTCGACGTCACCATCATCGAGCCCAACGAGCACTACTACACCTGCTACATGAGCAACGAGGTGCTCGCCGGCGACCGCACCATGGACTCCATCAGGCAGGGCTACGATGGCCTGAAGGCGCGCGGCATCAATGTGGTCCATGCCGCCGCCGAGATGATCGACCCGGCCGCAAAGGTGGTGAAGGCCGGCGGTAAGGACTATCCCTTCGACCGCTGCATCGTCGCACCCGGCATCGAGCTGCTCTACGACAAGATCGAGGGCTACTCCGCCGAGGTCGCCGAGACCCTGACCCACGCCTGGAAGGCCGGCCCGCAGACCGAGATCCTGCGCAAGCAGCTCGAGGCCATGCCCGACGGCGGCACCGCGGTCATCGTCGCCCCGCCGAACCCCTTCCGCTGCCCGCCCGGGCCCTACGAGCGCGCCAGCCAGTTCGCGCACTACTTCAAGCACCACAAGCCCAAGTCCAAGGTCCTGATCCTGGACTCCAAGCAGAAGTTCTCCAAGCAGGGCCTGTTCACCCAGGGCTGGGAGAAGTTCTACGGCTACGGCACCGATGACAGCATGATCGAGTGGCAGCCGGGTCCGGATGCAGCCGTGGTCAAGGTCGATGCGAGCACCATGACGGCGGAGACCAACTTCGGCGACGAGGTCAAGGCCGACGTCATGAACGTCATCCCGCCCCAGCGCGCGGGCAAGATCGCTCAGGCGTCCGGACTGGCTGATGACAGCGGCTGGTGCCCGGTGGACAAGAAGACCTTCGAGTCCACACTCCACAAGGGCGTCCATGTCATCGGCGACGCCTGTATCGCCACCAAGATGCCCAAGTCCGGCTATGCGGCAAACAGCCAGGGCAAGGTGGCGGCCGCGGCCGTGGCGGCCATGCTCAAGGGCGAGGAGCCCGGTACACCGTCCTACGTCAACACCTGCTACTCTATTGTTGCGGAGGGCTGGGGCATCTCGGTTGCCGCCGTCTACCGTCTGACCCAGGACGGCAGCACCATCGCCGGTGTCAAGGGCGCAGGCGGCCTCACGCCCATGGACGCCTCCGACGAGGCCCATCGCCGCGAGGTGGAGTACGCCTACAGCTGGTACGACAATATCGTGCAGGATATCTTCGGTTAACAACAAGAAGGCGCTCCATCGCGGGCGCCCTCAACTCTCCCTCTCGGGGCCCTCGCGGGCCCCTTTTTCGTTTCGGCCGCACGGGTGAGAGCGGCGCCCTCGCCGCGATCAAACGACATTGCAGCGGCTAGCGCCGAATCGCGCCGGGGGCGGCGCTCCTACGGGAAACGCAATCTTTTTTGCGCGAAAGGTTTAGCCGCCTTTTCCGGGGTCGACGACCCCGGTCAACAGCCGTCGTCTTCCACCAGATCCTCACCCGTACGCGCGTCCTTGGCGGCCTCGCCGGTTTCATCCACCACCTTGGTGCGGATGAACATCATGCTCTCGACCCGATCGAACTCCTCGTCCATCGCCCGCGCGATGTCGGTGGTCCGCAGGCCTTCATAGATGTAGATGCGCCCCGCACGCTCCACGGCCAGCTCGTTGTCTGTCGGCTCGAACAGGCGGCGCATCTCGATCTCGCTCACGTCCGCCGCCGGCAGTGGACAAGTCACGACGAGCAATAGGAACAGGAAAATGGTCTTCATCGCCACCCCCTCGCGTCTGTCTTGAAGGAAGCTTAGCGAGGAGAGCCGGGGGGCATTGTAGGAAGATTCCCGAACTTGATTACGAAATCGCCCAGCGAGCGGATGAGGCATGGAGCGACACCCGACAGCATCGCCCATTGTCGGGTTACGGCGCGCGCATGCCTGTCGCGACAGCCAACCGCAAACCCGTGGGCGCCAAACCCGACCTACTCGCTTTCCGCCCTCCGTAGGTCGGGTTAGCGCAGCGTAACCCGACACGATCGCGCTTCGTCGGGTTACGGCGTGCAGATCCCCCTTCGCAACAGGCTGGCGCCACCGGATGCACGCCTAACCCGACCTACCCGCTACCCGCTACCCGCTAATCGACCAACTCGCCCTCGACCACAGGCTCGAAATCCAGCCGCCCTTCCCTGAGCTCCACCTCGATGATGTCGCCCGGAGCGAACTTGCCGGCCAGAATGTCCTGGGCCAGCGGGTTCTCCAACTGGGCACGGATGGCGCGCTTCAGGGGCCGCGCTCCGTAGACCGGGTCGAAGCCCGCCTCGCCCAGGTGGTCCAGGGCGGCGTCGCTGACCTGAAGGCGCATGTCGCGCTCCGCCAGGCGCCGCTGCAGGAAGCGGATCTGGATGCGGGCGATGGCCCGGATCTGCTCCCGGCGCAGGGGATGAAACACCACGATCTCGTCCAAGCGGTTGATGAACTCGGGGCGGAAGGCCACCCTCACCACCTCCATCACCGCGGCCTTCATCTCCGCATAGTGCTCCTCACCGGCCTTCTGCTGGATCACGTCCGAGCCGAGGTTCGAGGTCATGACGATGACCGTGTTGCGGAAATCCACGGTACGGCCCTGCCCGTCCGTGAGGCGGCCGTCGTCCAAGACCTGCAGCAGCACGTTGAAGACATCGGGGTGGGCCTTCTCCACCTCGTCCATCAGGATCACGCTGTAGGGCCGGCGCCGGATGGCCTCGGTGAGGTGGCCGCCCTCCTCGTACCCCACATAGCCGGGGGGCGCGCCGATCAAGCGGGCCACGGAGTGCTTCTCCATGAACTCGGACATATCGATCCGGACCATGGCCTCTTCGGTGTCGAACATGAACTCCGCCAGGGCCTTGCACAGCTCGGTCTTGCCCACGCCGGTCGGCCCGAGGAAGAGCAAGGAGCCGATGGGTCGCATGGGGTCGGAGAGCCCCGCCCGGGAGCGGCGGATGGCGTCGCTCACCGCGCGCACCGCCTCGTCCTGACCGACGACACGCCTGCCGATCTCCTCCTCCATGCGCAGCAGCTTCTCGCGCTCCCCCTCCAGCATCTTGGAGACGGGGATGCCGGTCCATTTGGAGACGATCTCCGCGATCTCCTCCGCCGTCACCTTGTTGCGCAGGAGCTTGGTCTCGGCCTGCTCCGCCTCGGCGGCCGCGGCGAGCTGCTTCTCGAGCCCGGGGACCCGGCCGTACTGGATCTCGGACATGCGCGCGAGGTCGCCGGCGCGCCGTGCGGTCTCCATCTCCACCCGGGCGCGATCCAGCTCCTCCTTGATATGCGCGGTGCCCTGCACGGCGGCCTTCTCGGACTTCCAGACCTCGTCGAGATCCGAGAACTCCCGCTCCAGACGCTCGATCTGGGCCTCCAGGTCCTTGAGCCGCTTCTTCGATGCCTCGTCGGACTCCTTCTTCAGGGCCTCGCGCTCGATCTTGAGCTGGATGAGCCGCCGGTCGAGCTTGTCCATCTCCTCGGGCATGGAGTCGATCTCCATGCGGATCTGGGAGCCCGCCTCGTCCATCAGGTCGATGGCCTTGTCCGGCAGCTGACGGTCGGTGATGTAGCGGTGGGAGAGGGTCGCCGCCGCCACGATGGCCGGGTCCGTGATCTCCACGGCGTGGTGCACCTCGTAGCGCTCCTTGAGCCCCCGCAGGATGGCGATGGTGTCCTCCACGTTCGGCTCGTCCACCAGGACCTTCTGGAAGCGCCGCTCCAGGGCCGCATCCTTCTCCACGTACTTGCGGTACTCGTCGAGCGTGGTGGCGCCGATGCAGTGCAGCTCGCCGCGGGCCAGCGCCGGCTTGAGCATGTTACCCGCGTCCATGGCCCCCTCCGCCTTGCCGGCCCCCACCATGGTGTGGAGCTCGTCGATGAAGAGGATGATGTTCCCTTCCTGCCTGGCGACGTCGTTGAGCACCGCCTTGAGACGCTCCTCGAACTCGCCGCGGAACTTGGCCCCGGCGATCAGGGCGGCCATGTCGAGCGACAGCAGGCGCTTGGACTTGAGCCCCTCGGGCACCTCGCCGTTGACGATGCGCTGGGCCAGACCCTCCACGATCGCCGTCTTGCCCACCCCGGGCTCGCCGATCAGCACCGGGTTGTTCTTGGTGCGCCGGGCAAGCACCTGGATGGTGCGGCGGATCTCGTCGTCGCGGCCGATCACCGGGTCGAGCTTGCCCTGC
>JAYEJW010000385.1:0-1908 GCA_034716535.1 Pseudomonadota bacterium | reverse complement strand
GGACATTACATCGTTCTCGTCGAGACCAAGCACGGTGGAGAATCGCATCGAGATCCTGTTCTGCACCCAGTGCTGTTGGCGACTGCGAGCGGCTTGGATGGTACAGGAGCTGCTCTCGACCTTCGATCAGGAGATTTCCGGGCTCATGCTGAAGCCAGGCACGGGTGGCATCTTTGAGATCCGCGCAAATGGCGTCTTGGTCTGGTCTCGCAAAGAGCAGGGGAGATTTCCGGGTATCAGGGAGCTGAGGCAACGGTTGCGAGACCATATTGCTCCGGGCGGAGGTCTCGGCCGCGCAGATCGACAAGGACGAGACTTGGCCCAACGGTTCCGACGCCCGTGCCAACCCGGAACGATGTAGGCCGAGAGACTCATGAGCTGTGTTCCCCGCCCTCAACCTTTCGCGCAGAGAGAGTTGGAGCGCGCAATGAGCAAGGAGAAGCCCGACCCCGAAAGCGCAGTCACACGTGCGACGCGCAAAGGGTGATCTGAGGCGAGATCAGAACCGTCTGACCGGAAGCGGCAGCCCGTGTCATCGAGATAGGAGAAGATCCCCATGCCCGTGCAGCTCAACCACACCATCGTGAAAACGCACGATAGGGAGGCGTCGGCACGGTTTCTCACGGATATCCTCGGCCTGCCCGAAGCAACCCGCTTCGGTCCGTTTTTCGTGGTGGAATTGGATAATGGAGTGGGTCTGGACTTCGCCGAGAGCGACGCGGAGATTGCGTCGCAGCACTACGCCTTCCTGATCACGGAAGCAGAGTTCGATGAGATTTTCGCTCGGATCCGCGGGCGCGACCTCGCCTACTGGGCGGACCCGGGTCGGAGCCGCCCACGCGCGATCAACCATCGTGACGGCGGTCGCGGTCTGTACTTCGAGGACCCCAATGGGCATTTCCTGGAGATCATCACCAGACCTTATGGCGATGCTTGATCTTCAGGGTAAGGCGACATAGCCATCGACGATCTAGTCTGGCGGAGTCCTCGGGTACGGCCAACGGTCCTTGTGCTCAAGCACCGAGCTCGTGCAGATGGTGCTTTGCTGCGCCCATGAGCACCGCGAGGTGCGCCCGCTCCGCGCCATCGGCCACCATGTCGTACTCGCCCTGGAGCTCGCTCAAATAGTGGCGTGTTTTCTTTAGCTGGTCAGCGACCGGCAAGGATTTCAGCCAGGTCGTCGGATGTGCTTCTGAGCGGTGGTCTTCGTCGAGCGCCTCGATCTCGAACAGGTTGCTCTCGGTCATGGTCTCCTCCTACTGCATGGTTTCGTCGATTCGGTGGTCAATCTCGGCTCGCTAGTGCCTAAACACAATTCTTAGTGTAGACACCCTCGGTTTACCTGCCCGATCGAAATGGAGAGTAGCCGACCTAATCGCTGAGACCTCCAGGCGTAAGCCAGATTGGCTGAAACCTGCACTCGATTAGGGCAACTGCCGCGCATCCCTTGGCACGCTGGCGGCTGATGGTCTGCGAGCCGCGAAAACAGTCCAATGGATCCGCGCTCGCCAGCGGGTGTGGAAACGTCGCTTCTCGTTGCCGGGGCGAAACACCAGAGGTCCCGGAAAACGCCGCTTTTCCGCCGTCGCCAGCCGCCGAGGCGCAGGCTCAACGCGATCGCTCGACGAGCGGCAGGGGATAGAAGGGTCCGAGGTATTCCCGTCGCCACCAGTCTCCCGTCTCTGCCCGTTCCTCCGGGGTTGTGAATCGGTACCGGTAGCGATCGACCCGCACCATGCGTGGTGGCTCTTTGCCGAATGGCACGTCCGCCAGCAAACCGGTCACGGGCGGCGAGCCTTCGAGCAGCCGGTGCAGAAACCGATCCAACCAGTCGAGGAAAAAGGGACTCGAGGGCACGAACCAGAGCATGTAGTCCAAGCGCGGCTGGTGGGGAACGGCAAAGGGCGG
>JAYEJW010000384.1:0-31384 GCA_034716535.1 Pseudomonadota bacterium | reverse complement strand
GATGTCCAAACAGGTTAAGGCGATGGCTATCGCATTGGCGATGACCGCGGCGCCGGCCTTCGGGCTGGACCTTGACACGGGTGCGGTGCTGGGCAGCGGCGTGGGTGGGGCGCTGGGCGCCTTTATCGGATCCGAGCTCGGCGGTCAGACCGGGGCCGTAATCGGTGGCGGCGTGGGTGCGGCCGCCGGCGCGGCGATTACCACGAGCCGCTATCCAAGATACAGGCAGGGCGGAAACCGTTACGCCAGCGGTCGTTGCCCGCCGGGGCACTGGAAACACGGCCGCTGTCGGGGCTACGATTACTACGATTAGGGCAGAGCCCCCGGAGGGCCCCGATGTGTGAGCTGTTCGCCATGTCGAGCCGGGTGCCCACGACGGTGGGGTTTTCGCTGGAGCGTCTGGCCCGTCGAGGAGGGGGCGAGGGTCCTCACCGCGACGGTTGGGGAGTCGCCTTCTATGAGGGGCGGGACGCGTTCATTCTGCGGGAGCCGCGCGCGGCCAGCGAGAGCAATCTGGTTCGCTTCATCGAGCAGCATCCACCCCCGAGCTCGCTGGTAGTCTCCCATATTCGGCTCGCGACCCATGGCGACCGGGCCTTGCGCAATACCCAACCGTTCAGCCGCGAGCTCGGCGGACGGACCCATGTGTTGGCCCACAACGGTAAGCTCGGCGGCATCGAACGCCAATGGGACCTGGTGCATGACCGCTTTCTCCCCATCGGCGATACCGACTCGGAGCTGATTTTCTGTGGCCTGCTCGAACGCTTGGCGCCCTTGTGGGCGGGGGCCCTCGACCGAGTACCACCGCTCGCGGCGAGATTGGAGGTGATTGCGGCGTTTGCCGCTGAGCTTCGCCGCTTCGGGCCGGCCAATTTTCTCTATTCCGACGCCGATGCACTCTTTGTGCATGCGCACCGGCGCCAGCAGCCGGACGGTGTTGAAGCCCCGCCGGGACTGCACATGTTGGCGCGTAGTTGCTCGGAGGTTTCACATGGATTGACCGGTGCGGGCGTGACTCTGACCCCGATCCAGCAGACCCTGGTGCTCGTGGCTAGCGTGCCTCTGACCGATGAAGCCTGGTGGCCGCTTGAAGAGGGAGAAGTCGTCGCAATGGCGGAGGGGTGCGTTTTGGAACGGCGGCCGCCCACCCTGTAGGTCGGGTTACGGCGCGCATCGGCGTCAAGTCGATGGGTCGGCGGTGTGCCAGGAGCGCCTAACCCGACCTACAGGCTGGCCCCAGGCTCTCTCCGCGGTACGGCGCGAGTTCGGCGAGGACGATCTCCAGCTCGTTCGCCACCCACCTGCTCGAGGCCCGCTACGGCATCCGCACCGTACAAGAACTGCTCGGACACTTGGATGTATCCACAACCATGATCCACACGCATGTGCTGAATTGCGGCGGCAAAGGGGTGATGAGTCCGCTGGACGGATTGCCGTAAGGCTGCGGGCCTATCCGGCGGATTCGCCGGTTCCTGGTGTGGCGTCGACGCGCCGCTCGACCCAGCCCAGCACGTCCTTGAAGGGGACATGCTCCAGGGCACCGGCCAGGGGATGAGCGCCGAGGCGGGCGCGGGTCAGCCTGGGGGAGGAGATCCCGCAGAGAAAACGCGCCAGTGAACGGGGATGAGCGAGGACTCCGCCGTTCTCGGCCACTGCCCTTTCCACCTGGGACCACAAGTCTGGCGGCACTTCCGGCGCGTGGCGAGTCGGGATCTTCGCCTTTCCGTTTCTGCACCAGGAGCAATGGCCGCAGGGTTGCTCCAGCTTCTCACCGAAGTGGGCGCAGAGGTACGCGCTCTGGCAGGCGTCGAGACCGGCAAGCTCCAACACCTGGTGCAGGCGGTGGATCTCTCCGGTCTCCCGCAGGATGGCCCGCTGGTAGAGCGAATCGGCCAGCGCCCCGGTGTCCTGCGGTGCGGTGAGACGGCGGTAACGGTGGCGTACACCGGCGGCCTGCACTTCCAGCATCCCCTGCTCGCCCAGCCAGTCCAGTGCGCGGATGATCCGTTCCCGTTCGGTGCCGAGCGCCGCGGCGGCTTGTGCCGGATCGATGTGGAGCCAGGTGCGGGCCTTTGTCGTCTGACGGAAGAGATTCGCCAGGAACTCTCGCCGCGCGCCCTCGAAGCGGGCGAGGATCTCGCGGGAGCTCGTCAGGGGCTTGAGCTTGTATTCCGCATAGAAAGGCGTGCCGCCTTCCAAGAATCCCTCGAGCTCCAGATAGGTGAGCAGGGTGCGCAGCACCAGGGGGCGGATATCGTGCTCACCGGAAAGGCTGTAGAGATTGACGTCGAATTCAGCGTCGCGGTCGAACAGGTCCCGGATGAGGCCCTGTACCGCGGCCTGGCCCGGGGTGTCGCCGTAGACAAAGTTCTCGAGCACGTTCAGATCGTCCGGGCAGACCAGCATGCCGCACAGGGACGGCTCGCCATCGCGGCCCGCCCGGCCGATCTCCTGGGAGTAGTTCTCCAGGCTCTTGGGCAGGTTGTAGTGGTAGACGTAGCGTATATTCGCCTTGTCCACCCCCATGCCGAAGGCGATGGTGGCGACGACGATCGACCGGCGCGAGGCCATGAACGCGTCCTGGATCCCGGCGCGCTCCTCGTCCTTCATGCCCGCGTGATACGGATTGGCGTCGAGGCCCGCCTGCCGCAGCCGCTCGGCGAGGATCTCGGCGGTGCGTTGCAGCGTGACGTAGACGATGGTCGGGCCGGGCGGGTTTGAGCCAAGTGCATCGAGCAGTACCGCATCCCGCTCTGATGCCGTTACCGGGATCATGTCGAGCCGGAGATTGGGTCTGTGGAAGCCGGTACGCACTGCACAGCCGGGGTCGATGCTCAGCGCCTTGCAGATGTCCGACAGGACCCGTTCGGTGGCCGTGGCGGTGAGGGCCAGAATGCGCTCGGCACGGCACCGGCGGGCGAAACCCGCCAGCTTGAGGTAGTCCGGCCGGAAGTTGTGACCCCATTCGGAGATGCAGTGGGCCTCGTCCACCGCAAACAGGCTGATGCGCAGCGGCTGGATGGCCTCTCGGAAGCGCTCGTTGTTGAAGCGCTCCGGCGCGACGTAGAGCAGCCGCAACTGCCCTTGCCGCGCCCGGTCCATCACGTCGCGATACTCGTTGGCGTTGAGCGTGGAATCGAGCCGGGCAGCCGCGATGCCCCGCTGTCGCAAGGCGTCGATCTGGTCCTTCATCAAGGCGATGAGCGGGGAGATGACCAGGGTGATGCCGGGCAGCAGCAGGGCAGGCAACTGATAGCATAGAGACTTGCCGCCCCCGGTGGGGAACACGGCCGCTGCGGAGCGGCCCGCCAGCAGTTGATCGACCACCTGCCGCTGTCCGGGAAGAAAATCATCGAATCCGAAGTACCGCTTCAGTGCGGGAGCGGCCTGCCCCGGTCCTGTCGTCGAGTCCTGCGACGAATTCAAGTCATTCACCCCGATTTCTTCTAAGTGAGCGCTCCGATTATAGCGGAGCCATCGATCAAGTCCCCGTTGCTGCCCTTGGTCGAAAAGGTCCGCCTCCGCGCGCACCGCAGCCTCCAGAAATCCTGGTATCGTCAAAGAGGCAACCGTCTCGTTGCTCTGATGGCCGTAGATCCGTTCCCCCAGACAGGGCGATCAGGTTACCCTTTACACTTTTTTGCGCCCCTTCCACAGACTTCCAATGACCTTGACATCCTTCGGTTTTCAGCCCGGCGATCTAAGGGGCGCCTTTCCGCCCCAATACCTTGAGCGGGCGCGCCGCTACCTGCAGCAGGGGCGGGTGCTCACTGCGGACTACAACGGTGTTCAGGGTCAGGCGACGGGGCGGGTCAGGGGCTCGGGGGGGCGGGTCTATCAGTGTCTCGTCCACCTGGGGCACGAACCGGACGGTTCAGCGATGGTGGTGGGCCAGTGCTCCTGCCCCGTGGGCTACAACTGCAAGCACGTGGCTGCGGTCCTGTTGAAGCTGGGCGAGGAGGGTAGTAAGCCGGAGGCGTCGATATCCGCGGCCTTGCCGCTGGAGGTGCGCAACTGGCTGAGGCGGGCGGAGCGGTTGGCGGCGGACCTATCCCGCGAGGACCCCCATCGGCTGCTCTTTCTGGTCCGGCGCGAGGAACGTTCCGGCCTTCAGCGGACTCTGGTCCGGGCGGCCAAGGTTCGGGCGCTCGCAGACGGAGGCTATGGAAAGGCGCAGGACTTCAATATCTCGGGCCAATCTCAGGCCCGTTTCCTCACCGCTGAGGATCATCGCATCCTGGCGCTGGTGCAGGCCAGCCATGGACCGTCTATCGCGGATGGAGAGGCCGTGCTGGCGGATGCAGCGGGGACGGACGTTCTCCAGGCCATCGCCTCGACCGGCCGTGGTCACTGGCGTGACCAGGATGGCCCCGTATTACGTTGGGACGGCATTCGCGCGGGAAGACTCGAATGGCGGCTTGGGGAGGACGCCCGGCTTCGCGTGGTGCTGGAGGCGGACTCACCGGGGCTGGACCTACTGCCCCTGGCGCCGCCCTGTTATCTGGATCCCGAGACCGGGGCCTGCGGCCCCCTCGATACTGGCTTGGGGGAGCGAGAGGCCGGTCTGTTGGCCGCGGCGCCGGTCCTCACTCCGGAGACGGCGGCCGCCTTGGCGGAAACTGCCCCGCAGACTCTGCGAGGTCTCGATCTGCCCCTGCCGCCGCGCCCCAAGCGCCGCCGGGCCAAGGCAGACAGGCCCGTCCCCTGCCTGCGGTTGCTGAGCGAAGATCTGATGGCGGATTTGCGGCGACACCACTGGAACAACGGGCTAGAACCGGATTGGTCGGACACTGCGGCACTCTGCTTCGACTATGGCGGCATCCCTGTCGATCCGCGCGACGAGAGCCGGGTATTGCTGCGTGTGGAGGATGGCGGGCTGGTGGAGAGCGAGCGCAACCTCGAGGCGGAAGCGGCGGCGGTCCAGGCCCTGGAGGCGTTTGGATTCGAGCGGACCCCGGATCTGGGCGAAGGCGCGGAGCTCCGCTTCGAGCTGCCGGACGAAGACCCCGCCTGGCTGTGGTTCATGGAGACCCAGGCGCCGCGGTTGAAGGCCGAGGGCTGGCGCATCGAGATCGAGCCGGGCTTTCGTTTCCGAGTTGCGCGGCTCGGCGACTGGCAGCTGGAGATCGCGGAGTCGGAAGGGGGGCACTGGCTCGACCTGGGGCTGGGCGTGGAGGTGGACGGCGAGCGCCTGGATCTGCTGCCCCTGTTGGTGGATCTGCTCCAGCGTTTCGACCTGGACCTGTCGCCGCGGACGCTCGCGCAATTGGACGACGAGGCGACCCTGCCGGTGCGACTGGATGACGGCCGCCTCCTGCCGATGCCGGCGGGGCGCCTGCGTCCCATCCTCTCGACCCTGGTGGAGCTGTACGATCCTCAAGCCCTTCAGCGCGACGGAAGTCTGCGCCTGGCACGGACTCAGGCTGCCGAGCTGGCGGAGCTGGAGCGGGCGGATCGGCAGCTCACCTGGAGCGGGGGCGACGCGGTACGCCAATGGGGCCGGCGTCTCAAGGATTTCGCCGGTATCGACAAGATCTCGCCGCCCGCCGGACTCAAGGCGGAGCTGCGCCCCTACCAGCAGCAGGGGATCGAGTGGCTGCAGTTCCTGCGCGAGTACGAGCTCGGAGGCGTCCTGGCGGACGACATGGGCCTGGGCAAGACGGTGCAGACGCTCACGCACCTGCTGCTTGAAAAGGAAAGCGGCCGAGCCGACCGTCCGAGCCTGGTTGTGGCCCCCACCAGTCTGATGTTCAACTGGCGACGCGAGGCGGAGCGCTTCGCCCCCGCGCTGCGTGTGCTCGTGCTGCACGGCCCGAGCCGCCGCAAGGACTTCGATGCCCTCGACGAGCAGGATCTGGTGCTGACCACCTACCCGCTGCTCCCCCGGGATCTCGACGTACTGGCGGCCCAGCAATTCCACCTGCTCATCCTGGACGAGGCGCAGGCCGTCAAGAACCCGCGTGCCAAGGCGGCGCAGGCCGTCCGCGCCATCGATGCCCGCCACCGGTTGTGTCTCACCGGGACGCCGATGGAGAACCACCTGGGCGAGCTCTGGTCGCTGCTGGACTTTCTCATGCCGGGCCTGCTGGGGGACGAGCGGCGCTTTAAGCGCCTGTTCCGGACTCCCATCGAGCGCTACGGCGACGATGCCCGTCAGGATCAACTCCGGCGCCGCGTCGCCCCCTTCCTGCTGCGCCGAACCAAGGAAGAGGTCGCCACCGAGCTGCCGCCCAAGACCGAGATCCTGCGTGAGGTCCCCCTCGCGGGCGACCAGCGTGACCTCTACGAGACCCTGCGCCTTGCCCTGCACGAGAAGGTGCGCAAGGAGGTGGAGCGCAAGGGGCTGGCGCGAAGCGGGATCATCATCCTCGACGCCCTGCTCAAGCTGCGTCAGGCCTGCTGCGATCCCCGTCTGGTCGCCCTGGAGAGCGCCCGCAAGGTCAAGGGCTCCGCCAAGCTGGACCTGCTCATGACCCTGCTGCCCGAGCTGTTGGAGGAAGGCCGGCGCATCCTACTGTTCTCCCAGTTCACAAGCATGCTGGATCTGATCGAGGCCGAGCTGATGCAGATGGGGATGCGTCAGAACGATGGCTTCGTCAAGCTCACGGGCCGCACCCGCAACCGGGACCTTCCGGTGGACCGGTTCCAGTCCGGCGAGGTGCCCTTGTTCCTCATCAGTCTCAAGGCCGGGGGCAGCGGACTCAACCTCACCGCCGCGGATACCGTGATCCACTACGATCCCTGGTGGAATCCCGCGGCGGAGCGCCAGGCCACGGACCGCGCCCATCGTATCGGCCAGGACAAGCCGGTGTTCGTCTACAAGCTGCTCACCGAGGGCACTGTGGAGCAGAAGGTGGCCGAGCTGCAGGCGCGCAAACAGGCCCTGGCCGACGCCATGCTCGCCGGCGGCGGTGCGGCGGCCGGCTCCTTGAGCGCCGAGGACCTGGAGCTGCTGTTCGCACCGGTGACCTAGTACCTCGTTTCACCTAACCTTCTATGCTGCGGATTGCCGCATAGCCATCCATGGCGCTGGATCCCGGCATCCCAGCCGGGATGACGGGATACCGAGAAACTATAACTTTGAACGGAACGAGGTACTGGCGACGCCGAGCCTCGGGCGTCCTCCAATAGGAGCCCTTGAGAACGGGAATTACCGAATCCGGAATGAACGATCCATTGTCCGACAAAGACCTCTCTTTCCTGGCCGATCGGCTGTTGCTGGAGCAGGGGCGGCTCGACCCCCTGGAGCTGTTCCTGGCGGCAGAGCTTCTGTCCTACGACAACTACGAGGCCTGGCGTCTCGGTCGGGTGCCGGACCTTCAGGGTCTGCTGGACCTTCCCCCGCAGGAGGCGGCTGACCTGCTGGAGCGGGCCGCGGTCTATGCCCGCGCCCAGGGGCTGGCCGCGACGACCCTGGAGCACCGGGCCTGGGGTGGTCGGGACCAAACCCTGCGTATCGGCGCCCACGCGGGTCTGATCCGCGGCTGCTCTACGGCCTTTGCGCCGCCTGCTGACAGGCACCAGCTGGATCTTTTCCACGACAGCACCGGCCTCCTGCTGGAGGAGGAGATCCGCCAGTCTCTGGCGGAACGGAACACCGAGGCCGCGCGGGAGACGGTGGCGCGGCTCATGAAGCATGATTCTCGGCACCGTCAACTCCGGGGTTTCCTACGCCTGATTCAGGCCATCGACGAGACGGGTTCCCTGAACGCAAAGACCCGTCTGCGGGAGCTGGAGGCCGTCGAGCCCCTGGCCCGGGAGCTCCTTGGGTACCGCGCCCGGGATTACCTGGCGCCCCTGTGGGCGGACCTGGCGGAATCAGTTGCAGGTTTACCGTTCAGCCCGGGCGCGCCCAGGCTTCATGCCAGCTTCCTCTGGGGCCGGGCCGGGCGCTGGGAGGCGGCATGCCAGGCGGTGGAGGCGGAGCCCGACTGGCAGCGTCAGCCCGTGCTCTTGCTGATCCATGCCGAGGCCTGCTGGCGCACCCGGCAACAGGCGGCGGCGCGCCGGGACTGGATGTGGCTTTGCTGGGACGATCCGCTGGAGGCTGAGCACGCCTTGGGTTCCCGGGAGCTTCCGGATCGCCGCTTGTCCGACCTGTGGAGCCGCTTCGGCGACGCCGAGCTGGGGCTCGAGACAGAGGACTTTCCGGCATGGCTGCTGGTCGAAGATTCGGGCGCGGCCGCCGTTGTCCCGCCCGATGCGGCGCCGGCGGACGAGCGCGGTGCCGGCTACCGGCTGCTGCACCGGCTTGTCAGCGGGGAAGATGACATCTCCCTGCGCCGTGAGCTGGCCGATACCCATCCCGACCTGCTGAGACTTTTCCTCTCCCACCGAGATTGAAGCACAGGGGTCGGCGGCTGAGGGTGCACTTCCGCATAGATCCTGCGGTTTAATGTGCAGCCCTGATTCAAGTTCGCCTGGAACCGCGTAGGTCGGGTTTGGCGCGCCTGGGATACCGCCGATCCGCTGCGTTGACGCCGATGCGCGCCCTAACCCGACGCTTACCGCGGCACGCGTCGGGTTACGCTGCGCTAACCCGACCTACCGACTGGACGGTGTCCTCGCCACGCGCGGGAGCGGGGTGCACTGCCAGGGTCTTTGCTGGCGTCGAGGGCTGCTCAACGGCTTCGTCCGTTATCCCGGCTGACGGTCCAGCCGAGGGCTGGTCAGGATTGGCAGCAAGACGATGAACAAGACGGCGAAGGCGAGGGTCCAGAGACCTCCGGCCAGGCTGACGACGAGGAGGTAGTCGGATGCCGGCACTATCAGGGGACCCGCGACCCGGACCAGCGAGGCAGCGCTGACGAGGACGAACGCGGCCGTCAGGGCCCTGCCGGCTGTGATGTTTCGGCCGGTATGACCCAGGGACACGCGCGCCATCATGCCGAGTGTGAGCAGGCCCAGGGCCCCGCTTGTGAAGGCATGGGTGGCGAGGCTCGGCGGCAACAGCTGGAAGGACGCGGCCCCCGTGAGGAGGAATCCGACGGCTAGCCACCCGTAGCCCAGGTAGAGGATCCAGAGCATCGGGTTGCGCCAGATCTCACGCCTGTGCCAGCCGGCGACCCGAACCGCGAGCAAGGACCCCGCCGCGATGGCGAGGACGGTCAACAATAGGCTGTCTCCGAGCAGAAGATCGGCAGCGGCGGCGACGCCGACCGCGATCAGACTCGCCGCGTCCAGCCGCGGGCGCCGGGGCAGGGGCGAGGTCAGTCCCAGGCCGCGCTCGATGAAGAAGGGAATGACCCGTCCGCCCATCAGGGTCATGAGGAACACAAGAAGCCAGATCCCGAGCTCAAGCCCCATCTGTGCGGTTCCGGATGCCATCCCGAGCAGTTCCAGATGGACCAGGAGATTGGCCAGAAATAGCACCAATAGCAGGGGGCCGAACACCAGGTTGTTCCGCTGTCTGGCTCGGATGATCGGCAGCGCCACTGCCGTTGCGGCGAGGGGGAGAAAGGCGAGATCGACCAAGGAGACCCAGAACGGCGGAATACCGGAGAAGGGCGCCAGGCGCCCGGCCAACCAGAGCAGACTGAGGCCGCCGAGCGGCGCTCCGCTCAGGGTGTCGGTACCGGTCCAGTTGCGCGCCGCGGTCAAAAGAAACCCGGTGACCACTGCAGTGGCGAATCCGAAGATCATCTCGTGGGCGTGCCAGGTCAGGGGCGGATAGTCGACGGCAAAAGGAAAACCCTGGTTGAGGGCGGTGATCCAAAGGGCCAAACCGCAGGCGCTCCACAGGGCGGCTAGGAGGAAGAAGGGACGGAAGCCGAGCTGGAGCAGCGGGAAGCGCTTTTGTCGGGAAGGTGCTTCGATCTGGATGACAGCCATCGGGCGTTCTGTTGCTCTCGTCTATCAAAAAAAACGGAGTGTACGCCCCGCGCACCGGCAAAGCGTCGGCTCAAGCCGGCGCGCGGGGTCTGGGCGGTTTGCTCGCGGACGTCAGTCGCGCCATTCGGTGAAGACGAAATCCCGCTCCCGCTTCTCAGTGTGGCAGCCGTAGCAGCTCGCCCCGCCGTCCTTCACGAGCCGCTCGTCGCGGCTGTCTCCCGCCCAGGCCTCGAAGCCCCAGCCGCCGGTGTCGGCAAAACGCTCGCGGTCTTTCACCATGACGCCGATTAATACACGATTGCCCTCCGTGGACGCATTGTTCTTGGTCAAGGACTCTAGCCGAAGCTGGCCGCGCCGGAACTCTCCATGGGGAAACGGACGCGAATGCAGCCGCGCTTGAGTTTCCGCAACAGTCCTCATGCCATTAGATTTTCTTCGCGCCCTTCGCGGCTTCGCGTGAGACCCTCTCTATCTCGCCACCGAGTCTCATGAGCGCCTGTACTAGCGAAAGGCGCGAACAGGGTTCGCGATCTCCGGCTCTTCCGCGCCGTCCGTCTGGCGATACTCGAGGATGTTGCCCGGCTCGCAGTCGAGTACCCGGCAGATAGCGTCCAGCGTGGCGAAACGGATGCCTTTGACCTTTGGCAGGAGCGTTCGTCCCGCGCGGGCTTGTAGCGCGGTGCTCAGGTTTGCCGTTTCGTCTTTGCCGAATCGTGTGGTGCGTGTAGCCTTGGCCCTTCGGGCCGACGCCTGACTCATTCCCGGGTCAGGCGCGAGCTCGCGGCGAAACAATCTGTACTTCAGCGCCGGAGGAGAGCGGATGTCCCCTCGCACTTACAGCGTACAGCCGGGAAACTGGGAACAAGGGGGCGCCGCCCGCTTGCCGGAAGGCGTCAACTTCTGTGTCTTCACGCGCTTTGCGGAACAGGTAGAGCTCCTGCTCTTCGAGCATGAGGGCAGCGAGGCACCCTTCCAGATCATCCCCCTGGACCCAAAGGTCAACCGAACCTTCTTCTTCTGGCACCTGCTTGTGGAAGGACTGCCGGACGGGGCCTACTACTGCTGGCGCGCCCATGGTCCCGGCGACACCGAGCACAGCGGCTGCCGTTACGACCCTGAGAAGGCGTTGCTCGATCCCTGGGCGACGACCGTCAGCGACCGCCTTTGGGACCGCGAGCGCGCCAAGCACCCGGGGGAGAACACCGGCGCCGCCATGCGCGCTCAGGTCGTGTGCGACGACTACGACTGGGAAGGCGACGAGCCTCAGCATGTGCCTCTGCACGACGCCGTGATCTATGAGATGCACGTCGGCGGGTTCACTCGGCACCCATCCTCCGGAGTCCGGAACCCCGGCACCTTCCATGCCGTGATCGAAAAGATCCCCTACATCCGGGAGCTCGGCATCACCCACGTGGAGCTGTTGCCGGTCATGGCGTTCGATCCCCAGGATGTGCCGTTGAAGACCGCGAACCTGGGGCTCGAGAACTATTGGGGCTACAGTACCCACAGCTTCTTCGCTGCCCACCCGGGTTACAGCGTTGAGCCCTCCCGCGCCCGCGACGAGTTCAGGGACATGGTCAAGGCCTTTCATCAGGCAGGCATCGGCGTGATCCTGGACGTGGTCTTCAACCACACGGCCGAGGGCGGGGAGGACGGGCCAACCATCTGCTTCAAGGGACTGGGGAACGAGATCTTCTACCACCTCGATTTCGTCGACAGGCGCCTCTACAGGGACTACACGGGCTGCGGCAACACGGTGAACTGCAACCATCCGCTTGTGACCCGATTCCTCATCGACTGCCTGCAGTACTGGGTCCGGGAGATGCACGTGGACGGCTTCCGTTTCGACCTGGCGAGCGCCCTCGCCCGCGGAGAGGACGGCAAACCCCAGTACCACGCGCCGATCCTCTGGAGTACCGAGCTCTCTCCGGTCCTCGGCCGCTCCCACATCATCGCCGAGGCCTGGGATGCCGCGGGTCTCTATCAGGTCGGCGACTTCCCCGGGTTCCGGTGGGCCGAGTGGAACGGCCGTTACCGAGACGTGATGCGCGGTTTCGTTCGTGGCGACAAGGGCCTCATCGGCGAGGTGGCCACCCGCATCGCCGGCAGCAGCGATCTCTACGCCCCGCGCGGGCGGCTCCCCATCAACTCCATCAACTTTGTCACCTGTCACGACGGATTCACCCTCAACGACCTCGTCAGCTATGAGAAGAAGCACAACGAGGCGAACGGCGAGGACAACCGCGACGGCCACAACCACAACCTGAGCTCAAACTGCGGAGTCGAGGGCGAGACGGACGACCCGGACGTCCTCGCGCTCCGCCACCGCCAGGCGAAGAATTTCATCGCCATCCTCATGCTCAGCCAGGGGGTGCCCATGCTGCTTTGCGGCGACGAGGTGCTGCGCACCCAGCGCGGCAACAACAACGGCTATTGCCAGAACAACGAGCTGTGCTGGCTCGACTGGGAGCTCATGGAGCGCAATCGCGAGATGCTCGAGTTTACGCGAGCGATGATCGCGTTCCGCCACCGGCATCCCACCCTCAGTCGGGAGCGTTTCCTCACCGGCGAACCCGAAGAAGGCCAGTCCCTGCCCGACATCAGTTGGCACGGGCTTGCCCTGGACGACCCGGGTTGGGACGATCCCGACGCAAGGTTGCTGGCCTTCACCCTCGCGGGATTGACGCCCCAGGAGCCGCCCCTGCATGTCGTGCTCAACATGGGGGAGCAGGACCTGGAGCCCGCCACACTGGATCTTCCCGGCCGCTGTTGGCGCCTGGCCGTCGACACCGCCCGGCGACCGGGTGTGTTCGACCCCGAGGATCAGCCTCGGGTCCCTGAAGGGCATTGCCTGGTGCAGGGCCGCAGTGTGGTGGTCCTGGAGAGCGGCCCGGTCTGAAAAGGTTAGGTAATGAGAGGATTCCCGCCATGCAGATTGGAATGATCGGTCTCGGCCGCATGGGCGCCAACATGGCGCTGCGGCTTCTGCGCGCCGGCCACGACTGCGTCGTCTACGACCGCAATACCGAGGCCGTGCAAGGCCCGGTGCGGGAAGGGGCTGTCGGCAGCGACAGCGTCGCGGACTTTGCGGCCAGGCTCGAAAGGCCCCGGGCGGTCTGGATCATGGTCCCCGCCGCCGTCGTCGACGCAGTGGTCGAGGACCTCGCGCCTCACCTGGAGGCGGACGATACCCTCATCGACGGCGGAAATTCCTACTACAAGGACGACATCCGCCACGCCGAGCGCCTTGCCCCTTCGGGCATCCATTTCATCGACGTGGGTACGAGCGGCGGCGTCCACGGCTTGGAGAGGGGCTATTGCCTGATGATCGGCGGTGAGGCGCAGGCGGTGCGGCGCCTCGACCCCATCTTCGCCGACCTCGCCCCGGGAGTGGGGGACGTCCCGCGCACGGCCGGGCGCAGCGGTGAGCTTTCTGCGGCGGAGCGGGGCTACCTGCACTGCGGTCCCAGCGGCGCCGGACACTTCGTCAAGATGGTGCACAACGGCATCGAGTACGGCCTCATGGCTGCCTATGCGGAGGGCTTCAACATCCTCAAGCACGCCGGTATCGGCCGCCGGGACCACGCCAGGGACGCGGAAACGGCGCCGCTCGCCAACCCGGAGTACTATCAGTACGAGATCGACCTGGCCCAGGTGGCGGAGGTCTGGCGCCGGGGCAGCGTCGTGGCCTCCTGGCTGCTCGACCTCACCGCCAATGCCTTGAACGACAGTCCCCAGCTCGTGGATTTCGGGGGGCGGGTATCGGATTCCGGCGAGGGCCGTTGGACGGCCATGGCTGCCATCGAGACCGGCACGCCGGCGCCGCTCCTGACGGCGGCGTTATACGAGCGCTTCACCTCCCGCGGCGAGGCGGACTTCGGCAACCGCCTGCTGTCGGCGATGCGTTTTCAGTTCGGGGGGCATCACGAAAAATCCGAGTAGTCGGCGGACGCGGCCGCCGCAGAGATCGGCTGGGGAGTCCTGCGATAGAGCAGGCGAGAACAAACACTTACGGAGACAAGAAGTGTCCCTGAAACATACCGCAGACGAAACCGCCTCGCCGGCCCCGCCGTGCGTCATGATCATTTTCGGCGCCGGCGGCGACCTGACCCGGCGCAAGCTCATCCCTGCCTTGTTCCACCTGGGTAACTCCAAGCTCCTCCAGGACGGATTTGCGGTGGTGGGAGTCGATCGCCTCGACCTCAGCGACGAGGCCTTCCGCGAGCGCCTCGAAGAGAGCATCCGCGACCACGTGGGGTCCGCCTTCTCGCAGGAGGCGTGGGACCGGCTGAGCCAGCGCATCTTCTATCAGAGCGGCAACTTCAGGGAAGACGGGCTCTATCGCGCCCTGCGCGACCGGCTGGGGGCCATCGACAAAGAGAGGAGAACGGCTAAAAACTACCTCTTCTATCTCGCCACGCCGCCCAGTTTTTTTGGCGAGATCACCGGCCGGCTCGGCAGCGCGGCGCTCACCAGCGAGACGGTGGACACCTGGCGCCGTGTCATCATCGAAAAGCCATTCGGCAACGATCTGGCGTCCGCCAAGGTCCTTAACCGTGCCCTGCACGAAACCCTCGGCGAGGGGCAGATCTATCGCATCGACCACTATCTGGGCAAGGAGACGGTGCAGAACATCATGGTCTACCGTTTCGCAAATGGCTTCATCGAGCCCATGTGGAACCGACAATACATCGACCATGTGCAGATCACGGTGGCGGAGTCCGTGGGCGTAGAGCACCGCGGCAGCTACTACGAGGAGGCGGGCGCCCTGCGCGACATGATCCCCAACCACCTGCTCGTTCTGCTCGGATTCATCGGCATGGAGCCGCCCAATTCCTTCGAGGCCCATGCGGTGCGCGACGAGGTGAACAAGGTCCTGGCGGCTATCCAGCCCATGGTTCCGGAGGAGGTGCTGACCCGAGCGGTGCGCGGCCAGTACGGCGCCGGGGTGCTGCCTAACGGCGAGGAGGTGGCGCCCTACCGCGCCTCCCCCGGGGTGGAGCCGCAGTCCGGGACCGAGACCTACGCGGCCCTGAAGCTCACCATGGACAACTGGCGCTGGGCGGGGGTGCCTTTCTATCTGCGCACGGGAAAACGCCTGCCGGTCCAGTACACCGAGATCGCCGTCCAGTTCCGCCGTGCCCCGTTCATCATGTTCAAGGACACCCCCGTCGAGAAGATGTCCTACGACACGATGGTGATCCGCATCCAACCCAACGAAGGGATACAGCTCAGCTTCGGCGCCAAGATTCCTGGACCCAGCATGCGCGTCGGTACCGTCAACATGGACTTCTGCTATGCGGACTACTTCGGCAACGCCCCCACCACCGGCTACGAGACCCTGATCTACGACTGCATGAACGGAGATGCCACCCTCTACAAGCATGCCGATACGGTGGAGAAGGGCTGGGAGATCGTCGAGTCGGTACAGGACGTGTGGTCCGCCCTGCCGCCGCGGGACTTTCCCAACTACGCGGCTGGTAGCTGGGGCCCCAAGGCGGCGGGGGATCTGCTGAAGAATGACCGACGCCTGTGGCGGCGGATCAAGACGCCCGAAACCTAGCCGGCCGTTGAAGAATGATGGCCGAGGCACCGTCAAAAACCCACAGAAAGTCCGAGTAATATACTGCGATTAATGTATTACGCTTTTCTTACAGGCCGCAAAAGGTCGTGAACCATTTCGGTCTGGACCTGACGGAGTCAAACGCAATCCGCCAAATTGGGAGGAGCGAGATGAAAAGGCTTATCGCAGCGATTGCAGCAGGCTTATTTGCGGCTGGCGCCAGTGCTACGAATATTTATTATGGTTTCCAGGATGGTAACCCCGATCTTTCCGGCGACAGGGCCGGCGTAGACGAGATGAGCGGAGTCCAGCCCGGCATTGGTGACGGTGATCGTTACCAGGGTTGGGACGACGGCAACCCAGATCTGTTCAGGACCCTGCCGCACGAGTTCACCGAATCCGATGACCCGAACATCTACGAGGGCTTCGGCCGGAATCCGGATATCCAGTTCTAACCTTTCCGGGCGTTGTGGAGCCGGGGTCTGCCCGGCTCCGCCGGCCTGATGGGGCGCCCCCAGTCCAGGCTCAAAGCGGGTGACCAGGACCGATTTCCCAGGCGCGTGGAGCCGGGGCGATCGAGTCCGCGCGGCGGATTCTCCCATCCCTTCGCAGTCCCAAACGGGACAACCTCAGGATGCCCGTGGGCATCGCTCTGGAAACCAACCAGCGAAAAATGAGTCATACTTGAGACGACATTCTCCCCCCCACTCCTCGCTCGCACCAGGGGCAAGGGACCCCTGTCTTCCAGGCGGCGCGCCTAGCAACAACAGGTCATAAACCAATGGTGAGTCTGTGTCCCGAGCGGTTGCCCCATGTGTTGACGCTGGTTGTGCTGACAGCGACAAGCACGTTCGCATCCCGAGAAGCGCTGTGTGAGGTTGTCCGTCCAGTGCCGGTATCGGCGGAAACCGTCGTCCGCGATGAGGTCAAGCAGATACGCGAGGACCTGGCGCCATTGATCAGGTCCGCCCAAGAAAAATACCGGGTGCCGGGCATCGGCTTAGCGCTGGTCAGGGGTCAGGAAACGCTTTGGAGCGAAGGGTTCGGTTTCGCGGACATGGCCGGGCAGATCCCCGCGACCCCCGATACCATATTTCGTACGGGCTCCCTTGCAAAGCCTTTTACCGCACTTGCCGTGATGCAGCTGGCGGAGGCCGGTGAGCTCGATATCGATCAGCCGCTCATCGGCTATCTCCCCGAATTCTCCATCCGCAGCCGTTTCGATACCACGGCCGAGCCGATCACCGTTCGCAGTATCCTTTGCCACCACTCGGGCCTTCCGACCGACCTCAACAAAGGGATGTGGTCGACGGAGCCCTACACGGAGGTCGCTGCGCGGCTCGAAGAGGAATATACGGCCTTTCCCCCGAACCTGGTTTTCTCTTACTCCAATGTGGGATACACCCTGCTGGGACATCTGGTCGAGAAGGTCGGCGGAGTGTCCTATGCCGACTTTCTGGAAAGCCGGGTCTTTCAGCCTTTGGGAATGGGAAAGAGCAGCATGGGACCCCCGCGTGACAGGGACCGGCTCGTTTCCAAAGGATACAGAAATGGGAACGAGGTGGAGCTGCTTCCTATCCGTGATCTCCCCGCCTACGGCCTGTACACATCCGCGGCCGATCTCGGGAGCCTGATGCGGGCGTTGCTCGACGGAACGTCCCGCAATCGCCCACAGCTGCTCAAACCCGAGACCTTCGAGGAGATGTTTGAGCCACAGAATACCGACGTCGAGCTCGACCTGAATATCGTGAACGGGCTCGGTTGGTTCCTTGAGGATGGCACGATTCCGGGCGGCGGACGGGTGGTTCGGCATGGTGGTACGACCCTGGCGTTCAGCGGGGAAGTGATCATGCTGCCGGAAAAGGGCTTGGGCATCGCGGTGTTGGCGAACAGCGACGGTTCCCGCAGCATCGTATCCAGGCTGGCCGAAGAGATTCTGGCCAGAGTCCTGGACGCCATTCCGAGGCCGTTGTCCGCGGGCCTTTTCATGGACGAGCTGGAAAAGGAGATGAAAGATCCCGAGCCTGTGGACATGGAGGGGAATTACGCCACCGATTTCGGTCTGATCTCTATCCGCCCGAAGAGTGCGAAGCTGTGTGCGTGCATCGTCGGAGAAACGGTCGACCTGATTCCCTATCCGAACGGCTGGTTCGGCGTCGGTCGGGACGCCATGGCATCGCTGCCGTCGTCGCTGAGGCCACTCACCCGGATGCGCTTCCAGACACAGGAGATCGACGGAAAGGAAGTGATCGTGGCGGAAAAGGGCGACAAGAAGATTATATTGGGAGAAAAGGTCCCTCCGACGGCGGTATCGGAGAAGTGGTTGAAGCGGGTAGGGGAGTACGAGCTCCTGAATCCGGATGAGAAGTTCCCCCTGACCGAGCCCAGGCTGAAGGTCCGGGACGGACAGCTCTGCATGAGCTACAAGATGCCGCTGCTGTCTCCCAAGACCATACAGGTGCCGTTGCGTCCGATATCCGATACCGAGGCGATCATCCTCGGGTTGGGCCGGACCCGCGGTGAGACCCTAAGGGCGGTCACCGTCGATGGCGAAGAGCGTCTGAGGTACTCGGGCTTTGTGGGACGGAAGCTCGAGAATGGAGATCAGGACCAAGGAGATCAGGAAGCTCAGGTCGCGGCCGACGGTGGTTGACGGGCGGCGCGGCACAGCGCACTCACTACGCGTTTCCCTCGCCTTTGGCTCCAGCCTCGACCGCCGAGCCGGTCGAGGCGTCTTGCGATGTCGGATGAACCAATCGCAGCTCGCCCTCGGCCGGATCCAGGCGTTGCGCGGGGAAACGGAAACAGGCACAGGTCATCCGGAGAGCGCCGAGGGGAGAATCCTATCTTCTGGAACCCCCAAGGGTTTGAACTGCACGATCAGGAGTGGCAAGAGCGTCAGGTTGGCGATGAGCGCGATGATCATGGCCATGCCGGTCAGGACGCCGAAGTAGATGGTCGGGATGAAGTTGGATAGAACGAGGATGGAGAAGCCCAGGGTGACGGTCACCGAGGTGTAGTAGATGGCGCGCCCTACGCTGCCGTGACTGCGCTCCACGGCGGCCCAGTAGTCGCGGTCTTTTTCGAATTCCTCGCGGACGCGGTGGAGGTAGTGGATGGTGTTGTCTACCCCGATCCCGATGGTGATGGCCGCGATGGTGATGGTCATGATGTCGAGCGGGATGCCCAGCCAGCCCATGGTCCCGAGGATGGCGGTTGCCGCCACCATCGTCGGTATCACGCCGATGGCCGCAAGCTTCCAGTCCCGCAAGAGAATCAGGAGCATGCCCATGATGGCCAGGAACACGACGGCCAGGGTGAGGATCTGCGAGCGAAACAGGCTCTGCAGCACGTTGTTGTAGAGGACGAGCATCCCGGACAGGTGCACCTGCTCCTCCTCGACCCCGAGCTCGCCGACCAGGTCGGTGCGGATCTTCTCGATGAGCGCATCCCGCTTCAGATCGGGGTCGGAGTCGATGACCCGGATCGCGAAACGGAGCTGGTTGCCGTCGGGGGACATGTAGGGGTCGAAAAGTCTCGTGCGGATGTGCTCCGGAAGCCGCTTGTGCATGACGGCGAGGGTGAAATTGTCCAGGGGTACGTCGCCGTTGAGCTGCGTCACCAGTGACATGGTGGTCGAGATGGAGAGCACCTTGCCGGTCTCGGGCAGGCCTTCCAGGTAGGCGTGGATCTTGTCTGCGTCCTGCAGCTGGAACATGTTGAACCAGTAGCTGTCGCCGCTGATCCCTGCGCTGTTTTCCTCCGCGAGCTGATCGGCGTAGAGCGGATACTCGTCGATCTCCTCGACCGGTTCCTCCGCCATCATCTCAAGGAATCCCTTGTCGGGATCGACGATCACGTCCAGGGGGGTGGTGCCGCCCAATTGCCGATCGATGAGCAGCATTCCCTGGTGGATCTCGGTGCTCTCCTTGAAATAGTCGATGAAGCTGTTCTCGACGGTGAGCCGCAAGAGTCCGGCGACGCTAAGGGCGACGAGCAGGACGTAGAAAAGGAACGTCGGCGTGCGGAAGCGCTCGATCACCCGGGCGAGGGAGCGGGTGACGGCGGCGGTCACGTCGTGGCGACGGAAGACCGGCTTGGAGGGCTTCAGCCACACGGCGCTCGCCGGCCAGAGCAGGAAGCACAGGACGAAGGCCAGGCCGACACCGACCACCATCATCCAGCCGAAGTCGATGACCGGGCGGATGTCGCTGATGATGAGGGACGCGAAGGCCACCTGGGTTGTGAGCGCGGTGTAAAGAGACGGCAGGAACTTGGACCGAATGGTCTCCTGGACCATGGCGCGCTGTTCACTGCCGGGATTCTCGGCCTGCAGCTCCAGGTAGCGCACCAGCAGATGGACGCTGAGCGCCAGGGCCGTGATGAGCATCAGGGAGATGAAGTTGGAAGAAACCACGGTCACCCGCCAGTCCAGCAGCCCCAGGTAGCCCACCATGCAGACCGCCGCGGCCACACAGATCACAACGGGTATCGCCACCCAGCGTACCTGTTTGAACGCCACCGCCAGCAAGGTGACGAGAAACAGCGCAACGCCGACTCCGAACACCCGAATGTCGCTGCGGACGTAATCGATCATGTCGGAGGTGATCATGGGGAGTCCGCCGAGGTGGATCTGCGCCCTGTCTCTGTGCCGGTCCAGGATGGCGCGCACGGCGGCGATATCCGTCTGCTCCTGGTCCTGGAGCCGAGAGCTGTGCGCCTTGAACGCCTCCGATACCGTCGCGAGCTCGGCCCTCTCCTCGGGGGTCAGCTGCCGCTGCAACTGCTCGAGGCGGAGCGCTTCCCGCTTCTCCAACAGCGACAGATACCTCTCGTCGCGCTGGAAGTTCACCTGGATGGCCGTCGTGCGCCCGTCCGGGCTCGTCACCAGGTTGCGGTAAAGCGGACCGGCGGTGAGCTCCCTGCGCGCAAGCTCCCGGTCCGTGTCGGGGGCCTCGAGGGTTCGTATCTCCCGCTGAATCTCCGTGAGGGTCATTCGCGGACTGTCGATGAGGGGGACGTCCAGCAGGGAGGTGACAGACTCTACCCGCTCCAGCGCAGCCAGCTCATCGCGCAGGGCGCGGATATCCGCGAGGACCTCGTCGGAGAACAGGTCGGCCTGCGGCCTGTAGGTCACCACGAGGAAATCGTCGGACCCGTAACGGGCACGAATCCCCCGATAAAACCGCAGATCGGCATCGTTCTCGAGGACCAGGGAATCCGAGGAGGCGTCGAGCTTGAAGTCCTGGGCGAAGTAACCCGCAAAAAGGACGACCAGCGCCACCCCGAGGAGAACCAGCAGGGGCCGATCAAGCGTCAGGTGGTAGTAGATGTCAGTGAGCTTGGCGCGCATTCTTCTTCCTTATCACAGACGCGGGGAGCGTCCAAGTTTTCCCTCTCCTGCATCGATCAGCTCGATCCAGTGCGCCACCGGCCTGTCAGCGCCGGCCGTCAGGTGGAGCTGGCAGCCGATGTTGGCGGTGGCGATGATCTCGGGATTCCCCGACCGGAGCGCCGCCAGCTTGTTGTCCCTCAGCTGCCGGGAAAGCCTGGGCTGCGTCAGCGAATAGGTACCGGCCGATCCGCAGCACAGGTGGGCGTCCGGCACGGGGACGAGCTCGAAACCGAGGCGGGCAAGGATCGGCTCGACCAAGTTGGTGATGCCCTGGCCGTGCTGCAGGGTGCAGGGCGCGTGAAACGCGACCTTGCGGCCATCTCCGGGCCGTCCGAGAGGCTCCAGGTCTTCCTGCGCGAGAATCTCAACCGGATCCCGCGCAAGCTGTGAGATCCGCGCCGCCTTCTCGGCGTAGTTCGGGTCCTGCGCCAGGAGCTCACCGTATTCCTTGATCAGCGCCCCGCAGCCGCTGGCGGTGACCAGGATCGCCTCCGCGCCCGCCTCGATGTGGGGCCACCAGGCGTCGATGTTGCGGCGCATGGCGTCGAGCCCTTCCTCCTGGGCGCCGAGGTGATAGGCCACGGCCCCGCAACAGCCGGCCTTCTCCTCCTCGACCAGATCGATCCCGAGTCGGTGCAGCGCGCGTGCCGCGGCCGCGTTCGTGAGGGGGGTGGCCGCGGCCTGAACGCAGCCTGCGAGCGCCAGCATCCGGCGTCCCCCCGCCGCGACCGGCCAGTCGCCTGCCGGACGGGGGACCGGGATCTTCTCCTTGAGGCGTGCCGGCAGCAGGGGTCTGGCGATCCGCCCAAGGCGCAGCAGGGCGCCGAACCGTTTCGGGTAGGGGACCAGGGCCCGCAGCAGTCGCCGCAGTAGCCGCTCCCGAGCCGGGCGCTCGACCTGGCGTTCGACGATGCCCCGGCCGATGTCCGCCAGCCTTGCGTAGCGAACGCCGGAGGGACAGGTCGTCTCGCAGGAGCGGCAGGTCAGGCAGCGGTCGAGGTGGAGCTGGGTGGTGCGGGTAGGGACAAAGCCTTCCAGAACCTGTTTGATCTGGTAGATGCGCCCGCGTGGGCCGTCCAGCTCGTCGCCCAGCAGCTGATAGGTGGGGCAGGTGGCGGTGCAGAAACCGCAATGGACGCAGGCCCGCAGGATGGCATCCGCCTCCCGGCCTTCGGGCGTGGCCAGAAGCTCTTTCGTGATGGCGGTTTGCATCCTTACAGCTCAGGGTAGAGACGGCCCGGGTTGAAGATCCCTTGGGGATCGAATGCCTGCTTGAGCTTGCGGTGAATGCTCATCAGCGGGGGCGCAAGCGGGTGGAAGACCTCACCCTCCCTGTCGCCGCCGCGGAAGAGGCTGGCATGGCCGCCTGCGGCCGCCGCCGCATCCCGCACCGCCTCGGGATCGGCATCGCCACGCAGCCAGCGCTGAGCGCCTCCCCATTCGACCAGCCACTTGCCCGGCAGGTCGAGGGGTGGCGTCGCTGCCGGCAGGGACAGCCGCCACAGCGGCCCATCTCCTGCGAAGAAGCCGTGGCCTTGCTCGCGGATCTTCATGCGCCAGAACTCACCGCCCTCGTCCACGGACTCGCCCCCGACCCTGGATGCCGCCTGCTTGACCGCCGCTCCGGCGCCCGAGAGGCGGATGTAGAGTCGATCGCCGTCATGGCAACTGGCGGTGATGGGTAGCGGGCTTCCGGCCCATTCGTTCATGATCCGGACGGTCTCGGAGAGGCTGCGCTCATGGGCGAGGGTGTGCTCCGCCGCCGGCCGCGGCATGACCTTGAGGCTTACCTCCAGCAGCAGGCCCAGGGTGCCGTAGGCGCCGGTCATGAGGCGTGAGACGTCGTAGCCCGCCACGTTCTTCATCACCTCCCCGCCGAAGCGCAGCACCTGGCCGCGTCCCGTCAGTACCCGGGTGCCGAGCACGAAGTCCCGCGCCGAGCCGGCGTAGGGCCGTGCCGGACCGGACAGTCCGGTGGCGATGGTCCCGCCCAGTGTGGCCCCCGCTCCGAATCGCGGAGGCTCGAAGGCGAGCATCTGTCCTTGCTCTGCAAGCGCCGCCTCGATCTCCTCCATGCTCGTGCCTGCACGGGCGGTGATCACAAGCTCCTTCGGCTGGTAGCTGGCGATGCCCTTGTGGCCGGTCACGTCCAAGGGCTCACCCTTGGGTGTGCGGCCCAGGAATCGCTTGGAGCCGCTGCCGCGGATCTCGAGCGTCTTTCCGCTCTCCCTGGCGGCGCGGACCAGGTCCAGCAGGTTGTCGGCTTGGTTGTCGCTCATCGTCATCGTCGCGGAAAGAGCCCCGCACGGCCGAGTATGGCAGTGCCTAAATCTTTAACTTACAGTCCAGTCATCAGGCCAAGAGATCTGCTTCGCGTCCTTCGCGGCTTCGCGTGAGACTCTCTCTTGCTACGGGCCTGAGCTAGGAATGACCCCGAGTGCTGTGATCGCACCCGTGCCTGCGATCCGGCAGTTGCCGGTACTCGGAGCATCGCCGCGGCGTGGGCACCCCCTTTCCGGGATTGAGCAGCTCCTTCGGGTCGAAGGCGCGTTTCACGGCGTTGAATTGCTCCAGCTCGGCCTTGTCGAACTGAACGCACATCTGCCCGATCTTCTCGATTCCCACGCCGTGCTCGCCTGTGATGGTGCCTCCCACCTCCACGCACAGCTCCAGGATCTTGCCGCCCAGCTCCTCTGTGCGCTCCAGCTCGCCCGGGTTGTTCGCATCGTAGAGGATCAAGGGGTGCAGATTCCCGTCGCCGGCGTGAAACACGTTGGCGACGGCCAGGCCGTATTCCCGGGACAGCTCCGCGGTGCGGCGCAGCACCTCGGGCAGGCGGCGGCGGGGGATGGTTCCGTCCATGCAGTAGTAGTCCGGGGAGACCCGCCCCACGGCCGGAAAGGCGGCCTTGCGGCCCTGCCAGAAGCGCATTCGCTCGGCATCGTCGGTAGCGGTGCGTACCTCGGTGGCGCCACCCTGTTGCAGCAGCTCCCGTACCCGAAGGATGTGCTCCGAGACCTCCTGGTTGGTGCCGTCGACCTCGCACAGAAGGATGGCGGCGGCGTCCGTGGGATAACCGGCGTGGACGAAATCCTCGGCCGCCTGGATAGCGGGGCCGTCCATCATCTCGAGGCCGGCAGGGATGATGCCGGCGGCGATGATCTCGCCCACGGCGGTGCCCGCCTTCTCCACGTCATCGAAGGCCGCCAGCACCACCTGGGCCCGTTCCGGGACCGGTAGCAGCCGCACCGTGACCTCCACCACCACCCCGAGCATGCCCTCGGAGCCGATCACAAGCGCCAGAAGGTCGTAGCCGGGGGAGTCCAGGCGCTCGCCCCCGATCTCAAGGAGCTCGCCGTCGACGGTGACCAGCCTGATTCGGAGCACGTTGTGCACGGTAAGGCCGTACTTCAGGCAATGCACGCCGCCGGAGTTCTCCGCCACATTGCCGCCGATGGTGCAGGCGATCTGGGAGGAGGGGTCCGGGGCATAATAGAGGCCGTGGGGGGCGGCGGCCTCGGAGATGGCCAGGTTACGCACGCCAGGCTGCACGCGGGCGGTGCGGTTGTCGGGATCGATGCCCAGGATGCGGTTGAAGCGGGCGAGGCTCAGCACGACGCCGTCGGCAAGCGGCAGGGCCCCGCCCGAGAGCCCCGTACCCGCGCCGCGGGCGACGACAGGCACATTGCGCTCGCGGCAGAGGCGCATGACGCGCCGGACCTGCTCCAGGGTGCGCGGCAGCACCACAAGCAGGGGGAGCTGGCGGTATGCGGAGAGCCCGTCGCACTCGTAGGGCCTGAGCTCCTCCTCCTGTTCCAGCACCGAGTCGTCGGGCAGAAAGGAACGAAGCTCCATGAGCAGCGCCGAGCGCTCGGCGGGATCTGGATCAGGGCGCTGGGGCAGGTGCACGCTCAAGCTTTACCTCGGACAGGAAGACGGTTTTTCGCGCGGCAGACGGGGGTCGTCGGCGCACCGCTGAAAACCTTGGGGCGGCATCCTTCGGAACAACCGGGTGCCGATAAGTCTTTCGCAATATACAATTGCAGACACATCGTGAAAAGATCGTCGGAGCCATGACCAAGAGCTCGATTCAGGTGATCGACCGTGCCGCCGCCCTCCTCGATGCTCTGGCCCGGTCCGGCGGCCTCGCCAGCCTCAAGGTGCTCTCCGCGGATGCCCAGCTGCATCCGTCCACCGCCTCGCGGATCCTCACCTCCCTCATGGCCCACGGCTATGTGGAGCGGGAGGGCTCCGGCCGTTACAAGCTCGGCGTTCGGCTGCTGCAGCTCGCCTCCAAGGTCGGCACCCAGCTGGACGTGCGCCGGGTGGCGCCGCCGGTCATGGAATGGCTGCGCGATCAGGTGGGAGAGACTGTGAACCTGAGCCTGCGCGACCGGGACGAGGTGGTCTATGTGGAGCGCGTCGCCTCCAGCCAGATGATGCGGGTGGAGCAGGTGGTGGGCAGCCGCGCTCCCCTGCACGTGACCGCCGTGGGCAAGCTGTTCCTGGGGATCGCGGGGGATGCGGAAATACGCGGTTACGCATTGCGCACGGGGCTCCCGCCCTATACGCGCAACAGCATCAAGGACACGCGGACCCTGTTGGAGGAGGCGCGCAGGGCACTCGATCAGGGCTACGCGTTCGACGACGAGGAGGCGGAGCTGGGGGTCGGTTGCATCGGTGTGCTCGTTCGTGACGCAGAGGGCCAAGCGGTGGCGGGGCTTTCCGTCTCCGCGCCGAGGGATCGGCGGCGCGACGACTGGGTGCCCCTGGTGATGGAGGCGGGGAGACGTGTCTCCGAGCGGCTGGGCTTCGTGGATTCATCATAAGAGACGTCGAGCAGAGTCTCGTGGCCGATCTCCGTCCCTGCGGCCGTGGGGGTACCTGATCCATGAGTCTGTATCCGCATGTCCGTCCCCTCATGGCCCCGGTGCGGCCGGTGGTCATCTGCCGTCATCTGGGCCAGCTTTCCCTCATGCTGGCGGCGCTCGTGGCGGTGCCCACGCTCTTCGCCGGTGCGAGCAGCGACTGGCAGCTGGGGATGCACCTGCTGCTCGGTGCTCTGCTTCCGGCCCTCGTCTTGGGCGCCTGCGCCCGCATGCCGGCGGGCAACAGGGCCCTGCGGGCCAACGAGGCGCTGGTGGTCACGGTGCTGGTGTTCGTGCTGGCGGCGGCGCTCATGACCTTTCCCGTGACGGCGGGCGGCCTGGGGCTATTGGATGCCTGGTTCGAGGCCGTGTCCGGCGTTACTACAACGGGGCTCACCCTGGTCTCCGACCCGGCGTCCAAGTCCGATGCCTTCCTGTTCACCCGGGGGTGGATGCAATGGTTTGGAGGACTCGGCATCGTCGTCCTGTTGCTGTGGCTGATCGGGCGGCTCACACCCGCCGATGCGTTGTCCCAGGCATTCTCCGCCCAGACCGGAACCGGGTTCTCCACACTCGAGATCGCCGCGCTCGAGCCTCAGGCCAAGCTGGTCCTCATCGTCTCCGCGACCTGGATCTGACGGGCATGCAGGGCGTACTCTACGCGCCCATGGAAAACGCAGCGCAGGAAATCCTCCACTCGGTCTTCGGCTACCGGGAGTTTCGCGGGCAGCAGGCGGCGGTCATCGAGCATGTGGGCGCCGGCGGGGACGCCCTGGTGCTCATGCCCACGGGCGGGGGCAAGTCCCTGTGCTACCAGATCCCCGCTCTGCTGCGCCCCGGCGTCGGGGTGGTGATCTCACCGCTCATCGCCCTGATGCAGGACCAGGTCGAGGCCCTGCGCCAAAACGGCGTGCGGGCGGCCTTCCTGAACTCGACGCTGACGCCCGAGGAGGCACGTCGCGTCGAGCGGGCCTTGCTCGCGGGCGAGCTGGAGCTGCTGTACATGGCCCCCGAGCGATTGGTCACCGCACGGGCGCTCGATCTGCTCGGCCGCATCCGCATCAGTCTGTTCGCCATCGACGAGGCCCACTGCGTTTCCCAGTGGGGGCACGACTTCCGCCCTGAATACACCCAGCTGAACCTGCTCGTCGAGCAGTTTCCGGGCGTTCCGCGCATCGCCCTCACGGCCACCGCGGACGAGCCCACCCGCAACGACGTTCGCGAGCGTCTGGCGCTCCAGTCCGCCAGGCCGTTCATCGGCGGCTTCGACCGGCCCAACATTCGCTACCGCATCGGCCAGCCTCGGGACGCAAAGAACCAGCTCCACCGCTTCCTGCAGCGGGAGCATCCCGGCGATGCGGGCATCGTCTACTGCCTGTCCCGACGGAAGGTGGAGTCCGTTGCCGAGTGGTTGTCCGCCAAGGGCTGGACGGCGCTGCCTTATCACGCCGGCCTCCCTGCAGAGACCCGCCAGCGGCACCAGGAGCGTTTCCTGCGGGAGGACGGGGTCGTCATCTGCGCGACCATCGCCTTCGGCATGGGCATCGATAAGCCGGACGTGCGTTTCGTCGCCCATCTGGATCTGCCCAAGAGCGTCGAGGCCTACTATCAGGAGACGGGCCGGGCAGGGCGGGACGGCCTGCCTGCGGACGCCTGGATGGCCTATGGGCTGCAGGGCGTACTGACCCTGCGCCAGATGATGGAGCAGTCGGAGGCGGACGAGCGCCACAAGGCCATCGAGCGGCGCAAGCTCGAGGCCATGTTGGGCCTGTGCGAGATCACGAGCTGCCGCCGCGAGACACTGCTGCGCTACTTCGGCGACCGTTTGTCCGCGCCCTGCGGCAACTGCGACAACTGCCTCGATCCGCCTGAGACCTGGGACGGCACGCTCGCCGCCCAACAGGCCATGTCTGCCGTCTATCGCACCGGACAGCGCTTCGGCGTCAACTATCTCGTCGCTGTCCTGCGGGGGAAGGACGACGGGCGCATCCGGCGCTTCGGGCACGACCGGCTCAAGGTGTTCGGTATCGGCGAAGAGCTGGAGGAGGTCCAGTGGCGGTCCGTCTTCAGGCAGCTGGTGGCGCGAGGTCTGCTGAACGTGGACGTGGAGGGACACGGTTCCCTGCTGCTCACCGAGTCTGCAAGGCCGGTGCTGCGGGGCGAGCAGCCGCTACACCTGCGCCGGGACCGAAAGCCGGAGCGCCGCCGCCGGGAGGAGCGGACCACTGGGCTCAGCGGTGTGGATCAGGAGCTCTGGGAGGCCCTGCGGGCCAAGCGCCGGGAGTTGGCGGCAGAGCAGGGGGTGCCGCCCTACGTCATCTTCCACGATGCCGTGCTCATGCAGATGGTCGAGCATCGGCCCCAGAACCTGGCCCGGCTCGCGCTGCTCGAAGGGGTCGGCGAGCGCAAGCTCGCCCAGTACGGCTACGAGTTCCTCCAGGTGCTCGGCCGTTACTCCGCCGAAGGACCCCTGTCGGAACCCGTCGACACCTTGCCGTAGCGGCCGCGCTACTTTCCCGTCGCCGCCTCGGCGAATCCGGCGAGCGCCTTGCTGATGTTTCCGAGCACCTTGTCGCAGCCCGTGAGCTCGTGGCGTCGGTCGAGGTAGCCGGGGTCGTTGTAGGTCAGCCAGACCTCTCCCTCGTCGTCTTGCCAGATGAGCGCCTTCAGGGGCAGATCGATGGCCACGGTGCGATTGCAGTGCATCAGCGGTGTCCCCGACTTGGGATTGCCGAAGATGATCAGCTTGGTCGGGGCGAGGGACATCCCGACCTTTTCGGCGCCCGCGGCATGGTCGATGCGGGCGAAAATCGTCAGTCCCTTCTCCTCCAGCGCGCCAACGAGCCTGTCGGCGGTCGCTGGGACGTCGTGGGAGCTCTTGACGGATACCAGGCCGTTCTCCGCATGGGCGGTGGCGTGGAACGTTAGCAACAAAAGGGCGATCGGGAGTAAGAGTCGTTTCATGGTTGATCTCGGGTCGGTTGTGATGGGTCAACAGGGGCGGTGCAGGCGAAACAGGACGCTGTTCGGACTTGAGCGAATTTACCATGAGGATACGCGCCGCAGGCGCTCCTTATCCCCCTCTCCCCCGGGGGAGAGGGGCGGAGCTGGGGCTCTGCGATACCTCACTTGCATCCTCCGCGGGTGGCGCACCGCCATGCGCGTTAGCTCGAAGACAAGGGGAGCTCGATACGCTCCGACCGGTCGCCGTGGCCATAGTCGATAACCAGGGCCTTCCGATTCTGGATGTTGGGCAAGTAAGCGCTGCCCTTCACCCTGCCCGCGGGCGCGAGCTCGACGTTCTTCAGCTTCCGCAGGGCGAAATCACGCTGGGCGTTCGTCTTCGCTTCCGCCGCCGAGATCGACGCGGCGCCCGTAATCAGGCTCACGATATGCCCGCCGTAAGGGATGACCTGTCCCGCTGCGGTGCCCGCGGCGCGTGTCGCCACATCGCCGGCCAACTCGGATGCGGCGTCCGGCGGTGCGGTAATCTCCTGATAGGTCGAGGCGGAGTCCAGATAACGACCGTCCCGGTTCAGAAGCTTGACGTTTCGTACGGTCAGGGGCGCTCGGCTGCGGTTCTCGATCTCGAGTACATACTCGAGCCAACCCGGGTCCTGCACCAACGTTTCCTCGTCCCCCTCCCCAAGGGTCTTCAGCAGCCTGACCCCGAGCTCCGTCGACTCGAATCGAACGGGCTTCGCTATCGGAGCGGGGCGCGGCTCCTGGGCCACTTCGGGTCCAGCGCAACCGCCGGCGATGATGGCGCAGGCGGAGAGGACCAGACAGCAACGGGATAGGGATTGCATCGGAACCTGCGCCACGGCAACGGGAGGCATTGTGTACAGTCTATTGCAGGCCCTCAGAAGTTGGTGAGGAAGAACGGTATGAGCAAGGCATTGACCAGGTCGATGAAGAAGGCGCAGACCAGCGGGACGATGATGAAGGCCAGGTGCGAGGTCCCATAGCGGTGGGTCACTGCGGACATGTTGGCCATTGCGGTCGGGGTCGAGCCCAACGAGATTCCGCCGAATCCGGCCGACACCACCGCCGCGTCGTAGTTGCGCCCCATGGCGGGGAAGACAATGAACAGGTTGACGGCGATAGCCACCAGGAATTGCGCGCCCAGGATCGTCAGGATGGGCCCGGCGAGGTCGACCAGGGTCCACAGCTGCATGCTCATCAGGGACATCGCGAGGAAGGTGCCCAACGAGATGTCGGCGATCAGGGCCATGGCGGGGGTGCGGGTCGGCCAATCGGTTCCCGTGATACGCGGCCAGTTCCTCGGGACCAGGTTCGTGATGAGGATGCCTGCGAACAGGCAGGTGACGAACAGCGGCAGCTTGAGGCCGAGCTCCGCCAATCCCTCGTTCAACAGCAGACCGACGATGGCGCTGATGTGGATGGCGAGTATGGCGTCCAGGAAGTCGAGGTGGCCGATGCCTTCCTTGCGCTTATCATCCGACACCCCGACGTCCTGGACCTGCTGTTTCTCCGGCTTGAGATCGTGGCGCGTGATCAGGAACTTGGCGATGGGTCCACCCATGAGGCTCGCCAGGATCAGGCCGAAGGTGGCACAGGCGATCCCGATCTCCATGGCGTTGGCGACCGCGAAGTCCTCGGCGATCCGGGGTGCCCAGGCGATCGCAGTGCCGTGCCCGCCGATCAGGGAGACGGTTCCGCCAAGCAGCCCGACGGGGGTGGGCAGATCGAACATGGCGGCCACCGAGATGCCCGTCAGGTTCTGCACGACCATGTAGGCGATGGTGATTGCAAGCAGAATCACTAATGGCTTGCCGCCGGCGAGGAGGTCCTTCAGGCTGGCGTTGATCCCGATGGTGGTAAAGAAGTAGACGAGCAGGATGTCGCGCGCCTCGAGCTCGAACTCGACGGCGACGCCGGAGAGCGCGTATAGGATCCCGAACAGGATGGAGAACAACAGTCCCCCGGTCACCGGCTCCGGGATGCTGAACTCCCTGAGAAACGGGACGGCATCGTTCAGCCGCTTGCCCACGAAGAGTACGACGATGCCGAGCGTCAGCGCCAGGAACGCTTCGACTTGCAGAGTACCGTCTACGATTTCCATGTCCGCCACCCCTTCTTATTCAGGCTTTCGTTGAGGTCGGTCTAGCCGATTGGAGGCGACTATCATACAGGCGTCACCGGCGAAGGGAACCCTTCGGGACGAGGGCAGGATTCGATGCCTATCTGGTCCGCAGCGAGCGCGGATCACCCTACCTGGCTTGGCTAGAAATCGGCGGACCATCCACGCCGCATCAGAGGGAGTAGAGAGTAGGTCGGGTTAGGCGCGCTCTCATCGGGCCGGAGTCTTGGCGCGATTGTTTGGGGTGCGCCGTAATCCGACTGGTGCCGTGTGGACGTCGGGTTACGCTTCGCTAACCCGACCTACGGTTCTTCAAGACTGCGCCTGACGCCACGACCCGGCTGCCTGGCGTGATGCTTCAAAACTAGACCTGATAAGCCCATCTTCTGAGAAATTGGCGGCAACTTCGGCCTATACTACTGCCGCATTAGCAAGATCGTGCGAGTCCTGTTGCTTTGGCGAGAGCAGAGGCAAGAAGAAAGGCTTGATCCCGCGACGATAGACTGACGGTACATCAAATACTGCGAGCAGCCTACCAGCTAGCGGAGAACCGCAATGAATTGGCGAACCTACATCGCTTCCGACCCCGAGGTATTAGCCGGCAAACCCGTGGTAAAAGGTAC
>JAYEJW010000383.1:0-1911 GCA_034716535.1 Pseudomonadota bacterium | reverse complement strand
CGCCGGAGAAACCGTAGTGATAGAGCGGCACCCACACCGGCTCCAGAGGAGGCACAGGAAACCAGAACCGGCCGCGCTCGGGGTCGATCACCAGGGTCTTCTCCGGCGACATCGGGGCAGGAACGTATGACCGGCGCGATACCCTGGTTACCCGGTATGTCAGCGTGCTGCCGGACGGGGGCGACGGCAATCCCGGTCCTGTTCCATGGAACGTCCCGGCGGCGCCGGTTACCGGGGTCTTCCAGTTCGACAACAACAAGACCTATGAGCCGGACGGCGACATTGAAGCTATCGAGCAGCTCACCCTCCAGGCGGCGAATCAGCGTCGGCCTTACCTGAGACGTACGGTAGCGGCCGGCGGCGAGTGGGTGTTTGCGGCGCTGCCCAAAGAAGAAGTGTTGCCGGACGAACCTGATCCCGCGGCGAACGACAGGCAACTGACGCTCGACGGCCTGTGGATTGGCATTGAGGAAGAAGGCGCCGTTGCGGTTCCCGTACCTTGTGAGCCGGTGATGGCGACACTGGTGCTGCAAGGCGGGTTCGATCGCGTGGTTATCCGTCACTGCAGCCTGGATCCGGGCGGCGAACAGGCCCGCGTCGACCCCGACTTATGCCGGGTGATTCCGTTTGTAACCCTGCTGGTGCGCGGCAATGTCGAAGAGCTGATCATCGAGTCGTCCATCCTCGGCCCCATTGTCGAGAACGAGGTGGCGGGGGAACGCGGCACCATTCAGAAACTGGAAGTGCGCGACTCCATCATCCAGAGCATCGACGGCGATACCCTGCCGGCGATCCGTACCGCCCTGGGCCAGGTTAAGCTGGAGCGCACGACGGTGTTTGGAGCGCTGGAGAGCAACCGGCTGTACGCCAGCGACTCGCTGATCCAGGGTCTGGTTACGGTCACCGACAACCAGCATGGCTGTTTCCGCTTTAGCGCCACCAACGACGATCCCCGACTACGCTTGCCGCAACGCTACGAATCCCATTTGTACGCGCCGGCGCTGCCGAACCACTTTTTTGTCTCGCGTCGCTTCGGTGATGCGGGTTTCGCCCAGCTCAGCGATGGCGCGCCACCCGTAATCCTGCGCGGTGCCGAGAACCGCTCGGAGATGGGGGCATTCAGCGGTCTGCTTGGACCGATCAAACGCGACGACCTGGATGCCAAAGTCAATGAGTTCATGCCGTTCGGCCTGATTGCGCAATTCATTAACGAGACTTGAGGGCAAGACTATGTCAAACGAGGATATTTCCCGATTAGTGTTGCAACCCCGCAAGCGCTACAGCGGCGTGCGTATGCAGCAGGGCCGCGTGATGCTGGATTCTGACTGGAACGAAAACGAGGCCATCGACAACGAGGACAAGCGTCGCACCCTGATGGAGATCGTCTGCTCGAAGGGGACTCCGAACCAGGGCTTCGCAGTAGAGAACCCGGTCCGCAAGGAGGTAACGCCGCCGACAAGCGACCCGGTGCAGAGCTACGATTTCGCGTTGCAGGACGGCAGTTTTTATCTGGGCGGTCTGCGGCACGAGATCGAAACCGACGACCCGCCCGAGACCTTTCTGCGTCAGACAGACTGGTTACAAATCGATGCCGATGCTGGCAATCTGCCCACACCGCCAACCTCCCTGCCGGGCAACGGCGTGCGCCACGACCTGGTCTACCTGCGCGGCTGGGAGCAAAGCGTGAGCGCAGTGGAGGACAGCGAATTGCGCGAGCGTGCGCTGGGCGGCCCGGATACCTCGGTGCGCCGGCGCCGGATGCGGCGGATAGAAGTATTGACCGACGTACCAGAGACCTGTGCTGCCGCCTTCGCCAGGCTGCACGAGGAGCTGGCTGGTCCATTGTCGCCGGATACCAGCGCGACGCATCACTTTGACGACGTGAGTTGCGAGCTCAAATCCAGGGCCCGC
>JAYEJW010000382.1:0-1912 GCA_034716535.1 Pseudomonadota bacterium | reverse complement strand
CCTTGTTCGTTTCTTGAAAGCCCACCCCGAGATCGGCTCCGACGCGATGGTGTAGGGAAGGGGCTCACCCTCTGCCTTGTAGTGGCCGCTCTTTAGGCGGCGATTGTCAAGTGGGCGTAGTATTTCCTTTGGGAGGGGGCGCCTCCGGGGTTGTCAGCGGTATCTTGCTCCTGGGTGGCACAGGTTTGGGTTTCGTTGCAGTGGGTGCTGATGACGCACCAGCCACTCTTCGGGATCAAGGCATGGAGGACGGTGTGTTTTGTCCTCCGGCCCCTGGCCTCTTGGAGGCCCCAGAAACCCGTTGGTACCAGGCCGTGTCCATGGGGTGATACTCAGTCACATGGCTCCGGGTCTCGTGACCCGGTCCAGCCCCTGAAGGGATCACGGCGTGGGCGTCACCCGCCGAGCAAGAGTTAAAAGACCCGAGGCCGCCTCCTCCCAGCCTGCCTGGTTCTTAGCCAAGCCACTACCTGGTTCGCGACCTCGGGTCTAAATCTCATCGAAACAAACGTGCCGGCTCGTAGGCCACCTGGTCACGCATCATGAAATAGGCCGCCCGGGCCAGTTTGTGGGCCAGCGCTCGGATTGCCACCAGCGCACAGGTCTTGGAGCGCTTTCTCTCGTACCATTTGTGGGCACTGGGTTGATAGCGCACCGCAAAGTGGGCGGCCTCATGGTAGGCCCAGGAGAGATAGGCATTGCCATTCTTTCTCAGGCCCTGACCCTTGCGACGTTGGTTCGACAGGCGTTCCGAGCGCACCAGCCGGCAGTAGGAGGCGTAATGACCGACATCGGCAAACCGTCCCAGGTCTCCGGTCTCGTACTGGATCGTGCTGGCGAGGATCGGACCGACACCCGGGATCGTCGTCAGGACCGAGAAGGCCGACGCCTTTCGAGCTTGCTCGAAGACCACGCCCTCGAGCAGCTCGATCTGCTCGGTGAGGGCTTCGATCACCGCCAGGGTGGCCGTCATCGATAAGCGCACATGCTCGTCTTCGATCCAGCCGGAGAGATCCTCTTCGCTCAGCCGCTCGAGCGCGTTGCTGCTCAGGCGCCGAGCGGTGGTCCGCTCCAGGATATTGCGCAGACTCAAACGGTTGGCCACCCGCTGGCGCACCAGCTGCACGCGCTTGCGCAACAAGTCCCGGACCGCACGCTCCTCGGGCGGACAGATCCACCCCGTTGGCAAGATCCCCAAACGCAGCAGCTTCGCCAACCAGCGAGCATCGCTGCGATCATCCCCGTACTTCAGACCCTCGTACTGCTTCGCCGCTAGCGGATTGACCAGGTGGACGATGTGGCCCGACTCACGCAGACCATCCGCCAACCAGTACCAGTTGAAGGTCGACTCGACCGCGATCCCCGTAAGCTCCTCCCGGTACGGCTGGAGAGCTCCCAGGATCTTCCCGAGATCATTTGGCATCCGCTGACCCAGAAAGACCTCGTCCTCCGGATCTGTGACCACCACGTAGCTGTTGTTTGCATGAAGATCGATTCCGCAATACAGTGACATCGGCTCCTCCTTTCGTTTGTGTGTGGCAATGGATGCTTCGGTAAGCCAAGTTTGCCACGGGAGGAGCCCTACCCGCTGACTCCGCCTAGAGGAGTCTCAGCCTCCGCGCCGGCCGTCCTACCGCCAAGTCAACCGCACACCGAGTCGCCAGATCCGCGGCGCCAGGGTCTCGTTGAGGTAGTCGGGTCGGGGGCCGTTGAGTCGTAGAGAGCGACGCAGGACATAGTTCTCGTTGAAGACGTTGAAGGCGTCGATGCTGAATGTGAGTCCCACGTTCTCGGTGGCGGCAAACTCCTTCTCCAGGCGCAGGTCGAGCGTGTAGATGTCCTGGGTACGGAAGTCGTCCGACCGGCCAAGAGCGGCGAATCTCGTATTCCCATCCGTGCCGGAGAGGTAGCT
>JAYEJW010000381.1:0-9682 GCA_034716535.1 Pseudomonadota bacterium | reverse complement strand
TTCAGCACCAGGGTACTGCCCAGGCAGGTGATCGCGTCTCCGGGTGCGCTCGCGCCCGTGGCGATGACCGCAGCGGTACTGTCGGTGGTTCCTGCGACCACCCGGGTGTGGGCCGGCAACCCGGTCTCTTCGGCGACCGAAGCGGTCAAAGACCCGATCGGCGTGCCCGGCGCCAGGACTTTGGGAAGGACCACCGGCTCGATATCCAATGCCCGGATCCAATCGGGCCAGCATCCTTTCTGTGCGTCGTAGCCGAGCTTCAGACAATTGTTCCAGTCGCTCACGCCGAAACGCCCGCTCAGGCGGCCCAGCACCCAGTCCGCCTGGTGGAGGGCGAGGGTCCCCCGGGGCGGAGACAACCGGTCCTTCAGGCGCAGCAGCTTGGCGAGGCTCGAGGAGGCCCCCCGGGCGGGGCTCTCCGCCGGTGCAATCCCGGAGATCCGCTCGGCCTCGGCGCGGCCGGAATCGTCGTTGTACATGAGGGCGGGGGCGAGCGGCGCGCCATCCGGGCTGCACAGGAGCAACGTGGATGAGGTCCCGTCCACCGACAGGCTGGTGGGACGTGCGGAGCCAATGCCGGCGGCGATCTCCCGGAGGACGGGCACCACGGCCCTCCACCAGAGCTCGGGCGACTGCTCGACGCCGCCGGATGCGGACCTCGTCGGCGCCGGCAACCCTACCCGGGCCTCGGCGAGCACCCGCCGGTCCCGGGCAATCGCCACCGCCCTGCAGCCGGAGGTGCCCAGATCGACACCGATGAAGCAGGGATCGGCCACGGCGTCTTGCCGGCCTTAGGGCAGGGTCACCGGAGCCGGCGCCTCCCAGTCGGGGTCCCGGTGCTCCGCCACGACCTTGGTGTAGATCCCGCCGCGCACGTTGAAATCGGCGATCAGGCGCATGAAACGGGGCCGGGCAGCCTCCACAAGGTCGCCGAGGATGCGGTTGGTGACCGCCTCATGAAAGGCGCCCTCGTCGCGGAATGACCAAACGTACAACTTGAGCGCCTTGAGCTCCAGGCACAGGCGGTCCGGGACATACTCCAGGGTCAGCTCCGCGAAGTCCGGCTGCCCGGTCTTGGGACAGAGGCAGGTGAATTCAGGTACGCGGATACGGATGCTGTAGTCGCGTCCCGGCTCGGGGTTCGGAAAGGTCTCCAGGTCTTTGCTCGGTGCACTCGGCATCTGCTCGTCCTCGGAATCGTCTTAGTCCAGATATTTCATCAATTTCACGCGAAGACGCGAAGAAAATCAGGATGTTGGAACAGCGCCCTAATTTGACACCTCGTTCAAGCTGTATCACACGCCCCTTCTTAAACACTGACCTTAAATCAATCGTTTCGCGTTCTTCGCGGCTTCGCGTGAAACATCATGTCTAGTACGGGAGTGTAACAGTTGCCGCATGCAGATAGCGCATAGCCGCGCTTGTGCGCCGCGAGAGGCTTCCGTTATCTTTCCACAATGCGGTTGGAGAAAATCAAGCTCGCCGGCTTCAAGTCCTTCGTCGACCCGACGACGGTGCTCTTCCCGAGCAACCTGGCGGGCATCGTTGGCCCCAACGGGTGCGGAAAATCCAACGTCATCGACGCCGTACGCTGGGTCATGGGGGAGAGCTCGGCGAAGATGCTCCGCGGTCAGTCCATGGCCGACGTCATCTTCAACGGCTCCACCAGCCGCAAGCCGGTCGGGACCGCCGGCATCGAGCTGATGTTCGACAACAGCGACGGCAGCGCCGGGGGCGAGTACGCCAAGTACAACCAGATCGCCGTCAAGCGCCAGGTCTCTCGTGACGGTCAGTCCAGCTATTTCCTCAACGGCGCACGCTGCCGCCGCCGGGACATCCAGGATCTGTTCCTTGGAACCGGCCTCGGACCGCGCAGCTACGCCATCATCGAGCAGGGCATGATCTCCCGCCTGATCGAGGCAAAGCCCGAGGACCTGCGGCTGTTCGTGGAGGAGGCGGCGGGCATCTCCAAGTACAAGGAGCGCCGCCGAGAGACGGAGAACCGGATGCGCCGCACCCGGGACAATCTGGATCGTCTCGACGACCTGCGCGAAGAAGTCGCCAAGCAGTTGATGCACCTGGAGCGTCAGGCCGCTACCGCCGAGCGGTACAAGCGTCTGAGGCAGGACGAGCGCCGCTTGGAGGCGGAGCTCAAGGCCCTGCGCTGGCGAACCCTGGACCGGGAGATCGGGGAGCGCGATCTGACATTGGGCACCCGGGAGGTGGCTCTCGAAGGAGCGGTCGCCCGCCAGCGGCACCTGGAGGCGGAGATCGAAGGCAAACGGGACGCCTATGTGGAGGCCTCGGACGGGTTCAACGAGATCCAGGGCCGTTACTACGCCGTGGGCTCCGAGATCGCCCGTATCGAGCAGGGCATCCAGTTCACCAAAGAGAATCGCTCGCGCCAGGAGGCCGAGCTGGTGCGCCTGCGGCGGGAGCTCGGCGAGGCCCAGGAGCACCTGGGACGGGACGAGCAGACTCTCGCCGAGCTCGATGCGGCCCTGGCCGGGGAGGAGCCCGAGCTCGTCGCCGCGGACGAGGGCCTTGCGCAGGCGGGGGAGCGGGTTACGCGGGTCGAGTCGGATCTCAAGACTTGGGAGGATGCCTGGGACGAATTCAACCGCCGCGCCGCCGCCCCGGCGGAGCTGGCGCAGGTGGAGCGGGCCCGGATCAACCATCTGGAGCAGCGCATGGGCCAGGACCGGGTGCGCCAGACCCGGACCGAAGAGGAGATCGGCCGCCTGAGTACCGCCGAGCTTGCCTCCCAGATCGAAGTCCTGGAGGAGCAGGGGCAGGCCTTCGACACCCAGCTCCTGGACCTGCAGGGAGAACAGGGGCGGATCGCCGACGCCCTGACGGACCAGGAGCGGGCACTGCGTCTTGCCGGTGAGGAGCTGGATGGGGCGCGCACCGGCCTGCAGGCCGCGCGCGGCCGTCAGGCCTCCCTCTCCGCATTGCAGGAGGCGGCCCTCAGGGATGCGGACGAGGCGGTCGCCGACTGGCTGCATCGCCAGGGCTTGGACGGCGCACCGCGTCTGGCGGATCGTCTGGATGTGGACGACGGTTGGGAGCGAGCGGTAGAGGCGGCGCTCTCCGGCCACCTGCGGGCCGTCTGCACCGAGGGGTTGGACCGGTTCGCAGCGACGTCGGTGGAGAGCACGGGCGGCGCTCTGGCCCTGCTCGACACCGCCGGAGTTGCGGAGGGAGCTGCGCCGACATCGGGCAGCCTTCTCGACTACGTGCGCTCTCCCTGGCCGCTGCAGGGTCTGCTGGGTACGGTGCGGGTGGCGGAGAGCCTGACCGACGCCCTGAGCGAGCGCGCTGGCCTGAACGGTGGGGAGACCTTTGTGACGCGCGACGGGGTTCTCGTCGGCGCCAATTGGCTGCGCACGCCGGATTCGGACAACGCCCTTGGCGGCGTCCTCGCCCGTGCGGAGGAGCTCAAGGGCCTGGAAGGAGAGACTGACGCGCTCGGCGAGCGGGTACAGGCCCTGGCCGAGGAACAGGAGCGCCTGCGCGGGCAGCGGCGGGAGATCGAGGCCGACCGCGACCGGCTGCTGGAGGAGGCCGCTCGGCTCAACAAGACCCTGTCCGGTGTGCGTGCGGACCTGACGGGACGGCGGACCCGCCTCGAGCACCAGAACGAGCGCCGCGAGGCGCTGGCGGCGGAGCAGGCGGAGCTGGCGGAGCGCGTGGAGGAGGCCCTTGCCGAGAGCGAGGAGGCCCGCGAGCGCTTGCACGCTGCCCTGGAGGAGATCGAGACCCTTGCGGACCGCCGGGAGTCCCTGGCGGCGAAGCGCGAGGTCCTGCGCGAAGAGGTCGCCCGCGCACGTGAGGAAGAACGGGAATGGCGGGAGCGTGCCCACGGCCTGAGGGTGAGCATCGAGTCCCGGCGCGCCTCTCGGGAGGTCACCGCGCGCAATCTGGCGCGGGCGCGGGAGCAAGGGGGGCAGTTGCTGGAGCGCGGCGAGGAGCTGCGTGCGGGGCTGGAGGAGTCCCTGGAGCCCCTGGCCGAACAGGAAGCGCAGCTCGAGGAGCAGCTGGCCCTGCGGCTCACGGTGGAAGAGCAGCTCGGCGCATCGCGCACGCGCATGGAGGAGCTCGACACGGGGGCGCGGGGGCTCGAGCAGGAGCGACACCGGGTCGAGCAGGACATTCAGGAGAGGCAGCGCGAGCTCGATGCCCTGCGGCTCGCCCGTCAGGAGCGGTTGGTGCGCCGGCGCACCCTGGAGGAGCAGCTCGGCGAGGCGGATTTGAGTCCGGGCGAGGTGCTCGAGGGCGTCGCCGAAGACGCCGAAGAGCTCCTCTGGCAAGAACAGCTCGAGAAGATCGGGGCGCGCATCCAACGCCTGGGCAACATCAACCTGGCGGCCATCGACGAGTTCGAGGAGCAGTCCGAGCGCAAACGCTATCTGGACGATCAGCACGCCGACATCTCTCGTTCGCTGGAGACCCTGGAGCAGGCGATCCGCCGCATCGACCGCGAGACCCGCCACCGTTTCAAGGAGACTTATGATCAGGTCAACCATGGCCTGCAGCAGCTCTTCCCCCGCCTGTTCGGAGGCGGACACGCCTATCTCGAGCTCACGGGCGAGGATCTGCTTGAAACGGGCGTCTCCGTGATGGCGCGGCCTCCGGGAAAGCGCAATGCGAGCATCCAGCTGCTTTCCGGCGGCGAGAAGGCGCTCACCGCAGTGGCCCTCGTGTTCGCGATTTTCCAGCTCAATCCGGCGCCTTTCTGCATGCTGGACGAGGTGGACGCCCCCCTGGACGACGCCAACGTGGGGCGCTTCTGCGAGATGGTGCGCTCCATGTCGGACCAGGTGCAGTTCATCTTCATTACCCACAACAAGGTCACCATGGAGATTGCGGATCATCTCCTTGGGGTGACCATGAACGAGCCGGGCGTGTCCCGTCTTGTTTCCGTCGATGTGGACGAGGCGACGCGGTTGGCGGCCGTGTCCTGAGACGCGTCGGCGGGAGCATTGCTATACTTTCGGGCTCTAATGCCCCTTGCTGGTTGAACAAGCTGCGAATGGACGCCGATACCCTTCGTCTCATACTGATCGTCTTCGGATGCCTGCTGCTTGGCGGGCTCTATCTTTGGGAGCGCCGCCGGCAGGCGAAGGATGCCGATGAGGCTGGCCGGAGATCGGACGTTGCCCACGGCAAACAGGAGCCAAGCCTGGGTCCGCTCGATTCCGACGCCGATGCCGGCGCCACGATGGCGGAACGGCGTGGCGATTTTTCGGAGAGCGATGAGCGTATCGACGCGGAGGTGCTCTTCGAGCCTCCGACCGGGTTCGAGCATCCGGACGACAGGCTGGATCCGGGGCCGCATGAGGGCGAACAGGAATCTGCGGGCTCGGCAGGTCCCCAGCCGCTGCTCCTGCGGTTGAACGTCGTGCCGGTGCAAGAGCGTTTCGACGGTGCGGCGATCGTGCAGGCGGCGGCGTATTGTGACCTTGAGCCGGGGGTTATGGATATTTTCCACCGTTATGGCCCGGCGGGATCACCGGATGACATCCTGTTCAGCATGGCGAACATAGTCAATCCGGGGACCTTTCCTTTCGGCACCATGGAGGACTTCGACTCTCCGGGTGTGACGCTATTCACTCAGATGGACGGCGCACCGGAGGACACAGAGCGGTTGGAGAAGATGCTGATTACCGTTCGGTGTCTCGCCGATGCACTGGACGGGGAGATTCAGGACGGCGACCGCCGTACCTTCACGCAGGAGGCGGAGCGGCACCTGCGCGAGCGTGTGATGACGCTCGTGGTGCAGCGTCCTTCTGCGTTGGACTAGGCATGCGCGCCCCAGCGGATGCCGTCTCCCGTGTGGAGACGCTGCGACGACAGATCCATCATCACAATTACCGCTACTACGTCCTCGACGAGCCGGAGATCCCCGACGCCGAATACGATCGCCTGATGCGGGAGCTTCAGGCCATCGAGGCCCAATATCCCGAGCTCGTCACCGCCGACTCCCCCACCCAGCGGGTGGGCGCGGAGCCCCTCGATGCCTTCGCGGAGGTCGTGCATCGCGTTCCTATGCTCTCGCTTGAGAACGCCCTCGACGAGGCGGAGATGCGTGCCTTCGACCGGCGCGTGCGCGAGCGCCTGCAGAGCGAGGCGATCACCTACGTGGGCGAGCCGAAGCTCGACGGACTCGCGATCAGCCTGACGTACGAGGAAGGCGTGCTCCGCCAGGCTGCGACCCGAGGGGATGGTCGTCGTGGGGAGGACGTCACGGCCCAGGTGCGTACCATCCGCTCGGTCCCCCTGCGCCTGGAGGAAGAGGACTGGCCGGCGCTGCTGGAGGTGCGCGGCGAGGTCTTCCTGCCCAAGGCGGGGTTCGAGGCCATCAACGCCAGGGCCCGCGACGAGGGCGGAAAGACCTTCGCCAACCCACGTAACGCGGCCGCCGGAAGTCTACGCCAGCTCGATCCGCGAATCACGGCGGAGCGGCCGCTGGACATGTTCTGCTACGGTTTCGGGGCGGTGGAAGGCGGCGCCCTGGCCGATACCCAGAGAGGCAGCCTGGCCCTGATCAAACGCTGGGGTCTGCGTATCTCGCCGGAGCTTAAGGTTCTTGAAGGTGTCGACGACTGTATCGGCTACCATCGAGAGATCGCGGCCCGGCGCGATACCCTCGACTACGACATCGACGGCGTTGTGTTCAAGGTAAACGGACTCGCCGATCAGGAGGCGCTGGGCTTCGTGTCCCGCGCGCCGCGCTGGGCCATCGCCTTTAAGTTCCCGCCCCAGGAGGAGGTCACCCGCCTGCTGGATATCCAGGTCCAGGTGGGCCGCACCGGGGCGCTGACGCCGGTGGCGCGCCTGGAGCCGGTCCAGGTGGCGGGGGTTAGCGTCACCAACGCCACCCTGCACAACGGGGACGAGATTCGGCGCAAGGACATCCGCATCGGCGACACGGTCATTGTGCGGCGCGCAGGGGACGTCATTCCCCAGGTCGTCGGCGTGATCAAGGAGCGACGCCCGTCGGACGCACGCGAGTTCGAAATGCCCACGCGCTGTCCCGTGTGTGGCTCGGAGGTGGTGCGGGTGGAAGGGGAGGCGGCGAGCCGCTGTACCGGTGGGCTCTTCTGCCCCGCCCAGCGCAAGGAGACCATCAAGCACTTCGCCTCCCGCCGCGCCCTGGATATCGAAGGACTGGGGGAGGAGTTGGTAGAGCAGCTGGTGGACCGGGGCCTGGTGAAGGACCCGGCGGACCTCTATGCGCTCACCCATGAGCAGATCGCCGGGCTCGAGCGAATGGGTGGCAAGTCGGCGGAAAATCTGCTCACGGCCCTTGAGAGATCCAGCAGCACAACGTTCGCAAGGTTTATTTATGCTCTGGGGATCAGGGAGGTTGGAGAGACAAACGCCCGAGCCTTGGCAGCGCACTTCAAGACGCTGGAAGCGCTGGTGTCGGTGCGCAAAAACGATCTGGTCATCCCAGAGCGAGGAATCGAGGGTATTGGGAGCAAGAAGGCAAAGGCCATTGTCGATTTCTTCTTTGATCACCCTAACCTCAGTGTCGAAGGTGAGTTTGCGGATTGGATCTGCGGTCTCCAGCTTCGACCAAAGCTCAATCGCAGAAACTGTGTTGCGATCGCGGATCGGTTCGAGACCCTGGATGGGCTGCGGGCGGCCACCGCGGAAGATCTGAGGTATGAAAAAGACGTGGGTGTCGTCGAGGGAATCGGGGCCACGATCGCAGATCAAATCGTCGGCTTCTTCGCCGAGCCCCACAATCGGGAGGTCATCTCCAAGCTCGTCGATCCGGAGCACGCCGGAATCCATTGGGCCGAAACCAAGACGGAGGCGGCTGTCCCGACGGACCATCCGTTCGTCGGCAAGACGATCGTTATCACCGGCACGCTCAGCCGACCGCGGGAGCGCATCAAGGAGGAGCTTCAAGCCCTCGGTGCAAAGGTCACCGTGAGTATCTCGAAGAAGACTGACTATCTGCTCGCCGGAGAAGATCCGGGCTCAAAGCTCGACAAAGCTCGTGCGCTCGGGGTCCGGGTGCTGAGCGAGGAAGAGCTGGCAACCCTGCTTGACAGAAGCTGACGGGGGGTACGAAATTGCCGTGTGGCTGGAATCGAGCTGGAACGGCCCCACTATAGAAGGGGGAAATCGGCTTGTTCCGAATAGCCAGCGACCCAAAGGGACCATCCATGTCAGAGCTTTCCAAAGAGCAACAGATCCTCATAGCCATGCGCAAGACGCTGGCTGCGGTCATCAAGGACGTTACGCCGCCTCCCGGCATGAAGCACCCGCTGTCCGAGCGCACCATCGACGACGTCCGTCAGTGCCTGGCCCTGATCTCCGCCCGCGAGAAGGAGTTGGCAGACGCCCAGGGGCGTGCCAGCGAGAGACCCTACTATGTCGATGAGCCCCGGCAGGCAGAGGTCGTGCCCATTACCAGCCTGGGCAGGAACAAGAAGAAGGACTGACACCATGTCCGGAAACCTCCCTGCGCCGATGATGAAGCCTGTGCGAGGAGCCCGCCGCCCCAATCTTCGGCTGTGGGGCGCCTTGATCGCCGGCCTACTCTCAGCGGCCGCCGCCCCGGCTCACGCCTGGTACCCCACCTTCGGGCCGACGAGGCCGGAGCCGGAGGTCAATTGGGGCTACCGGGGAGATCTGGGTCCCGAACACTGGAGCGACCTATCCCCGGACTTCTCCGCCTGCAAAGGCGAGCACCAGTCTCCGGTCGATCTGCGCGGTGGCCGGCTCCTGCGGTACTCGCCCCTGACGTTCCGTTACCGCAGCAACCCCCTGTCCCTGACCAACGACGGCCGCTCGGTGCGTGTCGGCTATCGACCGGGCAGCTACATGGTGGCCGGCGGGCGTGAGTACGAGCTCACGGGTTTTCATTTCCACGTCCCGGGCGAGCACCGCATCAACGGCGTGCCTGCGGACATGGAGCTGCAGTTGGAGCATCGGGACCGGCAGGGGCGCCGCGCGGTCGTGGCGGTGTTGATGAAGGCGGGGCGGCGCATGAACAGCACCCTCAGCCGCATCTGGGAGCACCTCCCCGGGAGGGGAGGGCAGACCTATTACGGCCGCCAGAAGGGGATCAACCCCCTGTTTCTGCTGCCGAGCGATCGCAGCTACTTCTCTTACGTCGGCTCAATGACCGAGCCGCCGTGCACCGAAGGGGTGGAATGGTTCGTGCTCGCGGAGCCCGTCGAGGTGGACCAGAGTTATATCCACCGTCTCGCCCAGGTGGTAGGCAGCAATGCCCGACCCGTCCAGCCCCTGAACGGACGTCCCGTCCTTACGATGTCGCGCCGCTAGTAGCCGTCAACGCCCGTGCCATTGTGCCGACGGAGCTTTGTCAGCACTCTGGGGATCTCACCGAAGTTTCTCGGATTAGGCGGGGGTGAATTCGCAGAATGGGAGATTCTGTCTGGTCCGGGGTACGCGATGCGTGGGCGACATGAGCTCCTCGCCCTCCGAGGTCGACGTGACGCGAGCGAACAAGCCGCCCAGGCGATGGTTTAGTGGTGAGTATCATAATGGGGTGGTGAGCGCGATATCCGCTTGCGCTCGCCCACCCACAGCCTGTATATTACCCGGCTATTGTAGGCGCGATTGGACTCGAACCAACGACCCCCACCATGTCAAGGTGGTGCTCTAACCAGCTGAGCTACGCGCCTGCAAGAGCCGG
>JAYEJW010000380.1:0-1923 GCA_034716535.1 Pseudomonadota bacterium | reverse complement strand
GGCGCATCTCCTTGGCCGTGAGCAGGTCCTGTGCTCGGGCATAGAGCCGATCGGCCTCGACCGGATCACCGGTCATCGATCGGTAGTAGGCGAGCCGCGCGAGAGTCTCCCAACCTGGCTGTTCATCTACCGCCGCCTCGAGGCGAGTCCGAGCCTCGTCGTAACGACCCTGCTGCAGGGCAATGTCAGCCAACAAGGCTCGGCCGCCGGGTGACTCCTTCAAGTACGGCACCCTCTCCAATATCTGGCCGGCGGCGTCGAGTCGATGCAGCTTCATCTCCAGGTTGGCCTTGACCAGGATCAGGTCATTGACAGGGCCCAGTGCCGAGATGGCATCCTCGATCTCCCGCTCGAGGACTCGCAGGTCCGAGAAATCTCCCGTCAGACAGGCCCTTCGGTAGCGCAGGCGGACCGCCTGCAACCTGTCCCCCTCCTGCCCCATTCGGGCCAACGCCTGCTCGATCTCCTGAAGGTCGCGTGCATAGGCCGTCATCGCCGGTTCCCGCCCCGTGCAGCCGATCAACAGGATCAAAAGGGCCGCAACGCCGAGTGTGATCGGGCCGCGCATCGAGCGTATCTCGTTCATTACCAGGGCTCCGCCAGGTACGGAAACTCGACTAGAAAAGGCTTGTCGTTCCGGTATGGATTGAAGGGATTCTTGGGCGCTACGGGCGCGCCGTCCCACAGGTGCGGAGCGTTCAGGGTCTCGACGTCGCACGGTCCTCCGCCACAGCCCTTCTCCATGTCCAGGAAGGTGGTCAGGAAGCGTGACGCGACTTGATCCTCGGGCCGGCGGCCGAAGGGCCAGGTGCCGGTCGTGTCCATGTCCACGCTGGTGACATTGGGCAAACAGATTTCGAAGGTGCGCTTCTCGCGGATGGGATCTCCCGACTTGTTCCAGCTGCTATCGGGCATGTGAAGCGTCTGGAAAAAGCATTTCTTGACCCGCGGAAACGCGGCTGTCGCGAGTTTGTAGGTCTTGTGGACCGATACGGGGGAGTCGTCGTGATCGAAACAGGTACCCAGCCCCAGTGCGCTGATCGATGGCCCGAAACCCCAGCCCAGATGGCCGAACCGAATGGCGTACTCGCGCGCCAGAAGCAGATTGTTGTGGCCCTGACGCTCGTCGAAACGCTCGTTGAGTGCAGCGTCGAGGAAGGGCACGCCAACCACGTCGACCAGCTTGTAGTCGTCCTTGTCGCTGTTGAAGCCCGCCTCCTCGGTCTGCTCCGTAGCGGACGAGAACCAGCCGGTGATCGTCTTCCAGGCCGACCCGAACCAGGAGGTGACACCGTCCGGAATGGTTTCGACCTTGTTCGCTGCCTTCAGCACCCAGCTCTCACCCCAGATGCGCACGACCCGCTCCTCCTCGGGATTCTCCGTCACGAAGGACAGGGGAACCTCGAAAATCAGCGCGTTCACGTTGATCCCCGCCTGGGCGTCCCGGCCGCTGTACACGAAGCGGAAATTTCCGTTCTCGTCCTTCTTGAACGCGTTGCCGTTCCAGGTATGCGGCCCCGGCGGCAGCTCGAACTTCTCCGTGTGACCCTTGACCGGGTGACCGTGGTTCGGGTGGACGGGGTCGTAATTGAAGAGCAGGTTGTCCTCGAGCTCGATCAGTGTCTTGGGGATCGGCAACTCGCGCTCAGCCGTATCGGCGGTGTTGGGTACCAGGTAGTATTGAGGACCATAGTTGATGGAACGGAAGAAGCCCGGAAGGTCATCGAAGAAAGGGTCGTCGCGTCCGCCGATAAAGGCCTTGATCTTGCTGTCGTCCGGTGCGTCGATGGTCAGCACCTAGTAGCGCGTCCCTTAAGTTCTGGGCATGGTTCTGGCAATTTGAGTTTCTCAAGCTGCGAATTGTTGGGTGGGGACAAAATAGTCGTGTAGGGCCTCGGTCAGGCTTGTAAATGCTTGCTGCGC
>JAYEJW010000379.1:0-9753 GCA_034716535.1 Pseudomonadota bacterium | reverse complement strand
AAATCAACAAGTTGCGAGATATTCTGTCCCTATTGAACGAGTTTCCATGAAATCTTTAATCATGGGGACATATTGTAACAGGTTGTTTTGACGTGGAAAAGTGACTTTCGATTCAGGCACTATCTAGATCCGGGTTCCGGCGGACCAGAGAACGATTTCACGAATCGTAACACGACGTTTATGACATGGAATCTTATGCATATGGCGCGAATGATTAAGGATGCCGCTGGCATTCCCGCACATGGAAATCAAAGATCGAAATGGGATGCTGGGTGTCGTCCGGATTTTCCAAACCCGGATTACCGATAGCCCGGCAGGAGTCGGGTTACGGCGCGCGCGAGGCTCGTGCCAATAGTTCAATCCCTTAGGAGCGCGCCTAACCCGACCTACGGCTTCGATCGGCCTTGATCGTTCCAGCTGAGGAATAGCGCGAATCACCTACGGAAATGACGCTGCCGAGCGCGGTGTCGGCGTCATTCTCCCGCCGGAAGGATGCGCAACAGCGCCCCATCGTCCTCGTCGGTCAGCACATACAGATACCCATCCGGCCCCTGGCGCGCGTCCCGCACCCGCTGACCGATGGTCAGCTTCTCCTCGTTGACGACCCGCGTGCCGTCCAGCTCGATGCGACGGATCTGGCGGAACTTGAGTGCACCGCTGAACAGGTTGCCCTTCCATTGCGGATAGATGTCGCCGGTGTAGAAAGCGAGCCCGCTCGGGGCCTTGGATGGGGTCCAGACGAGCTTGGGATCGGCGATGCCCGGCCGGCTGGTCTCATCGGAGATCCTCGGACCCCAATACTCTTTGCTGTAGGTCACGTCCGGCCAGCCGTAGTTGTTGCCGCCCTCGATGAGGTTGAGCTCATCGCCGCCCCTTGAGCCGTGCTCATTGGCCCAGATGCGCCCGCTGATGGGGTCGCGGGTCATACCCTGGACGTTGCGATGCCCGATGCTCCAGATCTCGGGTTTGGCATCGGGCCGGTTCGCGAACGGATTGTCCGGATGGGGCGTGCCGTCGTCGTGGAGCCGCAGCACCTTGCCGAAATGGGTGCCCGGATTCTGGGCCTGGTTGCGGATGTTCTCGCCGCCAAAGCTGATCGGCGGGTTGCCTCCGTCGCCGATGCTCATCAGGAGGCTCTTGTCCGGAAGCCAGACGATCCGCGAGCCGAAGTGCTGGCCGCCGGACTTGGGGTCCGCATTCTCGAAGATCACCTCCGTATCCCGCAGGGCTCGGCCGTCGAGGCGCCCGCGGGCCAGCGCGGTGCGATTCGCATCCCGGCTGCCTGTTGCGAACGTCAGATAGACGAGCCGGTTGTCGGCGAAGTCCGGATGCAGCGAGACATCGAGCAATCCGCCCTGTCCCGAGGCCAACACCGGCGGCACGCCCGCGATGGGCTTCGGGTCGAGCTTGCCGTCGCGGATCAGACGCAGGCGCCCTTCCCTTTCGGTCACCAGGGCCGAGCCGTCCGGCAGCCAGGCGATGGACCAGGGGTGGCTGAGACCGCTTACGACGACCTCTGCGCGCCAGCCGTCGGCCTCGGGGACATCCCCGCTGATCGGCGCCGATCCGGTATCGGCCGTGCAGCCGGCGGTCGCCCCGCAGAGCAGACCAAAGGCGATGCCGTGTGTGAGCTGCTTCATGACAGGTCCTCCAACGGGAGTTTAGCAGCGCTGGGCGCGCTCCCTCCATCCCATTTGAACCCTCTCCCTAGCCCTCTCCCGCAGCGGGAGAGGGGATATGAGGAGGGGGGAGGAGTGAACGGATGCCTCTCGGCGCCGCTACACGCCGGCACTTGTGCATCTTCGACCGGTCTTCTGGACCCTGTGATTGCCCGAGACGGTTTTTCGAGACATGATGCGCATGACGAATCAACGCTCGAATCTGGATCGATCCTAAGTCGGGCGCAAGGAGATTGGCATGAGCGAGAAGCTGTTCATCATCTTCGGCACCGGCCCCGACGCCGTCGGCCTGGTCCAGCAGATCACTACCCCCATTGCCGGAATACGGGGCAACATCATCGACCTGCGCCAGGACGTGCTGCACGGGCTGTTCACGGTCTTCCTCGTTGTCGACTTCGAGGATTCTGAGGCATCGGTGGCCGAGATAGAGACGCTGATCGGTGACATCGGGGAACGCACGGGGTTGGACCTGCGCCTCGACAAGTATCAGCCGGTCGCGCGGAGCGCGGAGAAGGTGAACCTGCTGCTGATTCTGATCGGCCGCGACCGCCCGGGAATCATCGCCGCCGTGTCGGACATCCTCCGCAACTATCAGGTCAACGTCGAGTTCTCCCAGATGATTGCGCGCGAGAGCATCTTTCTCATGGAGCTGATGGTAGACATCAGCCGCAGCGTCCTCCCGCTGGAAAACCTGGAGTCGACACTACGGGAGCACATGACGGGGCTGGGCATCGATACCCTGTTCCAGAGCCGGGATGTGTTCAACAAGAAGAAGCGGGTCCTGCTCTTCGACTTCGAAGGCAGCTTCATGGACGGTCCGACCCGCGGGGAGATCCTGCGCCAAGGGGGAATCGCGGCGCACGAGCTCCAGGAGATCTATCCGGCCGCGAACGTCAGGGCTTGCCTGGCGGCAGCACTGTCGCGGCTCGAGGGGGTCCCGGTGAGGGTAATCGAGAAGCTGGCCGCCGCCTTCCAGGTCACGCCGGGTACTGCCGAGCTCATCCAGACCCTGAAGACCATGGGCTACCAGGTCACCGTCCGATCCAATGCCTTGACCTTGTTCACCGACGTGCTGCGCGAGTGCCTCGGGATCGATCACTGTTATGGGGTTGAAGCGGCCGTCGACGAGGATGCGATGACGTTGATCGGCGAGATCTCGGCAGAACAGGATGCCCTGGACCCGGCGCGTATCATCAACGATCTGGTAGAACGCGAAGGCGTGACCCGGGAGGACATCACGATTGTCACCGACAACGCGTTCGGCGAATCGGCGCCGCCCGGCATCCACATCGTTTTCGACGTCCGGATGTTCCTGGACTTCCTGAACCAGCACATTCTGAGTCCGGAGTCCCTGACCGGTGCCCTTGGGGCCTTCGGAGCGCCGGTCAGGCGCTGAGAATGCCTCGTATCGCACCCCTTCACCGAATCATCCACCGAGAGCAGGCACCCGCAGGATGAAGACGGACATCGAGATCGCCCGTGAGGCGACTCTGCGCCCCATCGTCGACATCGCCGAGTCGGTGGGCCTCGCCGCCGACGACCTCCACCTGTACGGCAGACACATCGCCAAGGTGCCCCTGTCCGTCATGGACGGCTTCCGGGACCAGCCGGACGGCAAGATGATCCTGGTGACGGCCATGACGCCCACCAAGCACGGGGAGGGCAAGACGACCACCACCATCGGGCTGACGCAGGCCCTGGCACGTCTCGGCAAGAAGGCGATGTGCGCCATTCGCGAGCCGTCGCTCGGGCCTTGCATGGGCATGAAGGGAGGCGCCGCCGGTGGGGGGTACTCCCAGGTCCTTCCCATGGAGGAGATCAACCTCCATTTCACCGGCGACCTGCACGCCGTTTCCGCCACCCACAACCTGCTGGCGGCGGTGGCGGACAACCACCTGCACCACCGGGGCGAGCCTGAGATCAACCCGCGCAAGCTGGTGTGGAAGCGGGTCATCGACATGAACGACCGCTCCCTGCGCAGCACCATCGTCGGGCTGGAGGGGCGAGGCGTGAACGGCGTGATGCGCGAGGACGGATTCGAGATTACCGCCGCCTCGGAGATCATGGCCATCTGGGGGCTCTCCCACGACCTGGCGGAGCTCAAGGCGCGCATGGCCGCTGCCATCGTCGGCTATGACTCCCTCGGGAAGCCCGTGCGCGCGGGCGATATCGGCGTCGCCGGGGCCATGGCCGCCCTGATGAAAAACGCCATGCAGCCGAACCTCGTGCAGACCATCGAAGGCGTGCCGGCGCTCGTCCATGGGGGGCCGTTTGCAAACATCGCCCACGGCTGCAATACCATCGCAGCCACCAAGCTCTCGCGCAAGCTGGCCGAATACACCGTGACTGAGGCCGGCTTCGGTGCGGACCTGGGGGCGGAGAAGTTCTTCCACATCAAGTGTCGGATCGGCCGGATGGCGCCCGCCGCCACCGTACTGGTGGTCACCCGGCGGGCCTATGCCCTGCACGGCATCGAAAACGTGACCAAGCACGTGGAGAATCTCGCCCGCTTCGGCATCCCTCTGGTGGTCTCGATCAATCGCTTCGCAGGCGACGAGGAGGCAGAGCTGGGAGAGATCCTGGCCGCTTGCAGGGACCTCGGAGTGCCCGCCGAGATCACGGACTACCGGGAGTCCGGGGGCGAGGGCGGCCTGGAGCTGGCGCAGTTGGTGGCGGAGGCTTGTGAAAGGCCCTCAGACCTTACGCCGCTCTACCCCCTGGAGATGCCCATCGAGGACAAGGTGCGTTGCCTGGCCGAGATGCTTTACGGCGCGGACGGCGTCGACTTCTCGCCTGAGGCGGAGCGCGAGATCAAGCAGATCACCAATCTTGGCTACGGCGATCTGCCCATCTGCGTCGCCAAGACGCCAAGCTCCCTCTCGGACAACCCGAAGCTGACGGGGTCCCCACGGGGGTACAGGCTGGGCGTCACCAGTGCTCGGATCTCGGCGGGCGCAGGCTTCGTGGTGATCTACACGGGGAAGATCATGACGATGCCCGGGCTTCCGCGGCACCCGGCGGCGCTCGACATCGACGTGGACGGCAGCGGGCGGATCAACGGGCTGTTCTGAGTCAGGAACGAAGCCGAGTGTGGTCCTTGATTCTGTCTACAGGGGCCGGAAACCTGTCTTGATCTTCTTGGTCACCACCCTATAACCCTCGAGATCCTGGGGTAGCCCGTCCGGCCAGGCTTCTGATGTGGTATAGATGACGATGCAGTGTGAATCAGGCTTGTCCGGGCAGGAGCCCAGTGCCATGCCCTCAACCTGGGGCAAGGCCATGATCTTTTGGCGATGTTTAGCGATGACGTCTGAAGGATTCATTTGCCGATTACCATCTTCTGGAGGGCTCGATGCTGCATCTGCTGCCCGAGCCGTCTGAGACTCCGATTGCGAACCGATTGGTTGCTGCCCATCCTGTCTGCCCTGTTCGACTGACTGGTCACAGGCGACGGAGCTCAAGAGCACGATTGCCAACAGTCCTCTTCTCATCCAATGCACGGAAACCTCCCTTACTCGCCGTAACAGATCTGCATGCACCCGGTAGGACGTGTAGTCTGCACCTTTTGGAAGTGCCGATCGCGCCGGTCCGGCGCGACCCAAAACGGGGCGGTGCGTCCCTGCACCGCGGAAGCGCCGAACCAACCGACGTTCTTCTCTCATCTGCTCACGATCGCGTTCCTACGCTGGATGCCCCAACTTTCAAGGTCAGGGTACCCGGCAGCGCTTATGCGCTCGGATGATCTCCTGAAGATAAGAGTTCTATATTGAGCTTCTCCAACACATAGTTCATTGGGTTCACGATCGTTGTGGCCGGTTCATCCTCGGATCCTTCGGATCCGGCGAACAGGAGACCCACAACTGAATTGTCACTGTCATAGACCAATGATCCGGAGTCGCCTCCATCGGAAAAGGCCTCTTCAACCGGAGATTGGGAGACGATGATCTGATCCACGAACGTCGCTTTCTGGAACAGGTCGTACTTGACCTGGACGGTCGCGAACACCGCATCGACGAAACCCTGCGTGTGCTCGGTCGTACGCCCCGTCTTGTGTACGAATCTGCCCAAATCGCTCTCGCCCAGGTGACGCACGTTCACAGGCGTCTCTGCCCCGATGTCCTTTGTATTCCAGATCACGTCACTGGGACTCAAAGGCGTTGCAATCGCCCCATCGACACGGTTTTCGGCATCCGCGGCAAAGTCGATCGGCACGAAGCGCGTCAGATTGGCGATATGATCGGCCGGGTCCGTTCCACCATCATGCGGACCGGGCTGGAGGATCGGATCACCAATCGCCGCCTCATTCGAGTCGGCCAATACGTGATTGTTGGAGAGAATCGCCGTGACGCCACTGTCTCTGTCTCGTACAAGACCGCCCAGTGTGCCTGCGGTGATATTGACATGCCCGATGCTGATACCGCTGGGTGCCGGCCGTTCGCGGGCGATGTATTCGAGGGAACTGAACCGTGCTTCGCGCACGTCCGTAATGAAATCCAGAACGCCGTCTTTTGCCTTCTCTGACGGCAGACGCAAGACCTTGGGGATGCGATTAGCCAGTGGCAGCCGACGCAGGCCCATTTTCTTGTTGACGAAGATGGCGATTGCCACGTCACCCGTCACCTTGCCGGAGGTCACCTTCCTCCCCACTGCATAACCATTGATGCAGTCGCAACGCACCATGCGGGTGAAGGTATTGAACCCCCGTACCAATCGAACATAGTCCCGAAATTGTGCTTGTGCCATTTCCTATTCCTCCATCAACGATAGATAATCTCCTAACTATCCCCACGTTTGCGGGGATATAAGAACCGCTGATCGCTGTCATACCGACATTGATCAGGGCTGTCCCAGTCAACTCATTGAGCGGGTCTCCCGAAAAGGGACGATACCCGCATGCTACAAACTAGCACCGAAGTAGAGAATTGTTGGCGGAGTTCTGAAGAATCGTTCAAGACAATGACCTGCATCAGAGATCCGTCTTGAATCGCCTTTTGTTTGCTGCGGCAAGGAAACCCGTTCACTGGCGGCCTGCACGCCGCATCGGCCACCTACGAGTCGAACGCCTGCGTCGAGATCGGGCCGACCCTCAATCCGGGACGACGCCGTTGATCATGCGGTCGAAACGGTCGAGCAGCACAAGGAGGGGGATGATCTCCCAGTCGCAACCGCGAAGGGCCTCTTCTGCCATGGGCCGGATGCCGCTTGCGTCCGGCATGGGGCCTCCGGCCTCGGCCAGGGCCCGCGTGTGGGGAATGAACACCCACTGCAGCCACTGGGTGAAGCGCATGGTGTCGCAACAGAAAGGAAGTCTGCTCTCGAAGGCCGCCCGCGGCGGAGGTGCCGGCTCCCACTGGCCCCGGCGGCGGAGCTCATGCTCCAGATCGACCATGAGGGTCAGAAAAGCTTGTGTTTCTGTCAAGGAGACGACCGAAGCGATCCGAGCCCGCTCAAAGCTCACGCAGGCCGAGCACGTCCTGCATATCGTAGAGGCCCTGCTGCTGATCGGCGATCCAACGTGCCGCTCGTGCCGCACCGCGGGCAAAGGTCATACGGCTGGATGCCTTGTGGGCGATCTCCACCCGCTCTCCCTCGGCGGCGAACCACACCGTGTGCTCGCCGACCACGTCGCCGGCGCGGATGGTCTCAAAGCCGATGGTGCGGCGCTCCCGCGGCCCGGTGTGGCCCTCGCGTCCGTAGACTGCCACCTCGTCCAGATCACGGTCGAGGGCAGCGGCCACCACTTCGCCCATACGCAGAGCGGTTCCGGAGGGTGCATCCACCTTGTGGCGGTGGTGGGCCTCGATGATCTCGATGTCCACCTCGTCCCCCAGCACGCGCGCCGCAATGTCCAACAGCTTGAAGCAAAGATTGACGCCGACGCTCATGTTGGGGGCGAAGACCAGGCCGATCTCGCTGCCCGCCTGAACGATCGCTTCGCGCTGGTCGGCATCGAGACCCGTGGTGCCGATGACCATGCGTCGGCCACCGCGGCGGCACAGCGCCAGGTGTTGCATGGTGGCCGCGGGGGCGGTGAAGTCGATGAGCACGTCGAACCCATCGAGCACTGGCTCCAGATCCGGGCGAATCTCCACCCCCAGGCGCCCCACCCCGGCCAGCTCGCCCGCATCAGCACCGAGAAAACTGCTGCCCGGCTGCTCGCTCGCAACAGCAAGCCCGAGTCCTTCCGCTTCGGTGACCGCCTGCACCAGCGCCCGCCCCATGCGCCCACCGGCCCCAGCGATCGCGACTCGAATATCGCTCATGATTCAACTCCGGAATTAAAACCGCCAAGGCGCCAAGGATGCCACGCCGAGAAGTTTAGAGAAGTGCCATTGACCTGAAGCCGTCATCAGGTACCCAACACACGAACGACCGCTGTTGTGCGATCAGCGGACTCGCCGATATCCGCCGGTCTCAGCTACGGGTCGAGGTCTAGTGCAGACGCGCCTAAGACTTCGTAACAAGATAGAGAGAGTCTCACGCGAAGCCGCGAAGGGCGCGAAGAGATTGTACTGGCATCATGACTGTTAGAGAAACTTAGGCGCTGCTTCACTAGGACCGGTCCCTGATTTCCCTGCCCTACCGTTGGCTGGCAGAATATGCTAATCGCTGTTACGCTTGCCGTAGTATAAGCGGAGAGAAGCCATGCCGACGAGAAACGTCGTACTGACAGACCACCAAGAATCTCTGATCGGCAGCCTAGTCGACAGCGGTCGATTCCAGAACGCCAGCGAAGTGCTACGCGAGGGTCTGCGGTTGGTGGAACAGCAAGAGGCCGAGGATGCGGCACGACTCGAGGCGCTGCGACAAGCCGTCGACATCGGCATCCGCGATATCGACGAAGGCCGTTACGACTCGTTAAGCACCCGCTCGGAGATCTCCGCCTATCTGAACGATATCGATGCAGACGATACCCCGTAGATGACAAGGCTCGTCATCTCGGCCTCCGCGCGCCGGGATATCGCCAACGCCTTGCAGCATAGCGGCCAGCGCTGGGGGGCGGGGCAGCGTCGGAAATATCGGTTGTTGATCGAAAACGCGCTTAATGACTTGCTCGAAAGCCCGGAACATCCCGCGAGCCGCGCACGAGATGAAATCCGGCCCGGGATTCGCACGTTCCACATCACACGACCGGGTCGCCCTGCCCGTCACCTCGTTGTCTATCGCATCGCACCGGATGGTGGCGTCCATGTGATCCGGCTGTTGCATGGCGCGATGGAGCTGTCCCGAGCGCTCTCAAGAGCGCCCTGATTCCACGGTCTCGGACAAGTCCGTCATGATCAACCCAAGAGTGCAACTGTTGTATTGCGAACAGAGGGCGCTTTTGTGGTACGTCCCCAAGTATATGCATATGCAGGTTGCGTATACTGTCCCCGGGATTCCCAAGCCCTGGTTCGATATCCTCGTAATATTCGATCGCTTTGTTGAATTCGTCTTCCGCCTCCCGATGAAACGAAAAGCTCATTCTTCAAACCTTTTCCATACTTTCTCGAATACCTCCTCTCCACGCACTGCTTCTACCGACCCAGACCTCATTTCAGCAAGCCGTCGTTTCGCTACAGCAGCCCACTTCTTATCAATTTCTGATTCTGGCTGATTGAGGCTTCGGAGCAGTGAATCGACCACCAACGCACGTTCTTCCACTGGAAGTGAAACTGCCTCGTCTATTAGTTCCTTTGTGTTCATTTCATCACCTCTTTTGTGACCTTTATTGCCGAACGCTTGGCGTAACCGGACAAATAAAGCGGTGCGCCGAAGGAGCGCAACTCTATTCGGTCCGAATTGACGCCCTTGTTGCAGCGCAATCGGGGACACAGCGCAATCGGGCAGCGCAATCGGCAGCGCAATCGGGGACATGCCACCATTTCAACGCGTATTCCCAGAAAACGTGGTCTGTCCCTGAGGAGGTGCTCACTGAGGAGGTGCTCAGCAGAAAGGCCGCCAGCGAGGCGATCAGTACAAGGACGGTGAAGCGAGCGCTCCCGTTGGAGCGGCTGCGCTCCAAGCCCTCACCGAAGTGCTGGCTCTTCATGTCGCGGAAGCTCTCCTCGATTTGCATCCGTTGGCGATAGAG
>JAYEJW010000378.1:0-1932 GCA_034716535.1 Pseudomonadota bacterium | reverse complement strand
GTTGCAGCAGACGGATGAAGGTCGCCCAGGTCAAGCGCGCCGCCCGGGAGCGGCGGTTGAGCCATTTATGCCAGCGACGCTGCGCCTCGTGGTGGAATCGCGACAGCGCACGAGCGTTGCCGGTGATGCCGTAGTAGGCGTCGTGGCCGCGAAGCTTGCGACTCAGTGCCCGCTGCTGCTCCGCCACCGGCAGGTGGCGGTTGCGTCGGCACCAGTGCCCGATCTGCCGCACAGCGCGGCTGAGACGGGCCTTGGCCGTTTTGCGTTTACAACCCAGCGCCCCTTCCTGGAGCGCCCCCAGTGGTGCGTGAAGCCGAGCAGGTCGAAGCTGCGCTCGCGCTGCGAGCCCGTTTCGCCTTGCCGTGACGGACTGCGAAAGTCCACCAGTCGGGTCTTCACAGGGTGCAAGGTCAACCCAAAGCGCGCAAAGCGCTTGGGCAAAACGCGCTCGCGCTTCTCCAGCACGGCCTTGGCTCGGTCATGGTGGACATCGTCAGGGGTGAGCATCGCGATCCCGGCGTGGCGATGCTCGGCGTTGTACCAGGGGAAGAACGAGCGACAGAAGGTGATGGCCGCCTCGAGGTCCCCGAAGCGATTGGGAAAGCCGGGATGGTACTTCAGGGTCTTGAACTGCGCCTCGGAGAACGGATTGTCATCCGATACCTGGGGGCGGCTCAGCGAGCGCGTCACCCCGAGGTCAGCGAGCAGCTGTGCGGTGCACTTGCTCGTCATCGGCGCCCCGCGGTCGGAGTGGAGGGTCAGTACCTGGGGCCCGACGCCTTGCTTGTGACAGGTCTCGGCGATGAGGCGTCCGGCTAGAGCCGAGTTCTCCCGGTCGGCGACCATCCAGCCCACGATGTAGCGGCTGAAGATGTCGAGCAGGACGTAGAGGTAGAAGTACGTCCACTTCTTCGGCCCGAGCAGCTTGGTCACGTCCCACGACCACACCTGATTCGGCCCCGTGGCGAGCAGTTCCGGTTTCGTGTACGGCGGATGCTCACGCTGATTGCGCCGCTCTCGTACCGGCTGGTTCGCCCCCAACACGCGATACATCGTGCGCTCCGAGCACAGGTACTCGCCCTCGTCGAGCAAGGTGGCCACCACCTCAGCCGGCGAGCGATCGACGAAGCGCGGGCAGGAAAGCACGTCGAGGATGTGCTCGCGCTCGGACCCAGACAGTGCCCGGGCGGGCGTTGGACGGGGCTGCTGGTGCCCGGGAACCGGCCTCTGACGACGGTAGAAGGTGGCTCGCGACACGCCCAGCGCCTGGCATGCCGGCACCACGCCGACATCCACTGCGAGCTCTTGGGCCGCCATCAGCAGTCCTTCCCGTCTTTGAGGCTGAATCCCAGCAGCCCGGCAACTTTTCCCTGCACGTCCAGGATCGTGTGTGCGGTGTGCAGTTCCTTCTCCAACCGCGCCACCTTGGCCTCGAGCTCACGCACCTTCGTGTCCAGGGGATTGCGCTCGCCCGGCTTGGCGCCGCGCTTCTTCGAGGACAGCCCCTGCAACGAACCCTTGCGACGTGCCTTGCGCCAGGCCGTCAGATGCGAGCTGTACAACCCCTCGCGGCGAAGCAGCCGACCCACCTCGCCCGGCTCAGTGCAGCGGTCCGCTTCCTCCAGAATCCGCAGTCGGTACGCCGCGGTGAACTGGCGCCGAGTCGGCTTGGCCACGACCTCCGGTTCTGGGGGCACCGGGCGGATGCCACCCCCCGCACTGGGGGCAGGAGTCCCATTGAATTTCATCGCATCTCTCTCTGCTGTCATGGCTTCTCACCTTCCACCGCCCTACAGTAATTCCAAGGGGTGCTGGTGTCTCACTTATGTTGGCAGAGAGGGTGCAGGTAGATATTCGACAGCAGCGGGCTGATGACGCTCCCTACAATGTTGCAAAAAAGGGGAGGTTCCAGGGGTTCCCATCGTGGCTTCC
>JAYEJW010000377.1:0-9754 GCA_034716535.1 Pseudomonadota bacterium | reverse complement strand
CTGCCATTGTTTACTCTTCTACTGATGGCATTATAGCCCCTAGTTTCATTTTTATATTACCTATTGATTCCTCAGCTGCAATCATATGTGCACCTTGAATAATAATTTGACAAGCATGGGTAACCCCGCCGAGGCTTGCCCGAATCATCAGGTTGTTGGCGCTCCCCGGTGTCGTCTGAGTACCTCCCGTCACCGTGACGACGCTGGTGCCTGTGATAGTGGCCGGTGCGACCGTCGCGGTGCCGTTGGAGCCGCCCGAGCCCAGGATGTCGAGCGAGATGCTGCTCCCAGAGGGAAGCCCGGTCACGACCACGACAACCGGAGTGCCGACCCCTGGCGGGACCCGGTTGGCGGTCGAGCCGAAGATGACCGGGAAGATTACGACGGTAGGTCCGGGAGTGGGTCCCGGAGCAGGTACGGGTCCGGGAGACGGACTCACCGCCTCGATAACGACGCTGCGGCGGTCGGCGGTCGGTCCGGGCGTCGGCCCGTGCCGAAGTTTCGTGATACGTCCAGCGGCGATCCCGGCGCCAGTCAGCACAGTCTCCGCTTTCACGGCCCGCGCGCACGACAGATTCTCATTGAAGGTCGGGTCCCCGTCGGCGCTGCTGTAGCCGTGGATGATGATGGGGCCGCTCGCGGGCAGCGTCGCTGCGCTGGCCCCCAGACTAGCTCCTTCAGTTCCAGAGAAGTCGTCACACCCTCCGTCGAACTTGAACAGCGGATGGCCGGTGACGAATGTGGGACCGCGGGGGTCGCATCCCGCGGGTGTGCCAATAAGGGCTGGTCCGCAGACTCTCTGTATACCGGAATGCCCGCTTGCAAAGCTGCCGGGGACTCTGCCGGTCCCATGCACGATTGCATCGGCAACACGATCCGCTTCGCGCTCTGATGCATCGGCAGGATGGCTGACGGCGATTTTCTGTTGGGCTCTGTTATCGCCCTGCCTCTGTTGCAGAACGTGAGTCAGCTCGTGCGCGAGTAAATGCCTACCTGGTGTGGTGTCAGGTGCGTATTGATCCGCCGCGAACACCACATCACGTCCGACCGTGTAGGCGAGGGCGTTCGTGGTACGGGTAGATTCATTGGCTTCCGGTCCCGTATGGACGCGTACCTGGCTGAAGTCCTGCCCGAAACGGGATTCCATGAAGCGGCGGGGAGCCGTATCCAGTGGCCGGCCTGGTGTGCGCAAGGCCGCGTCGATACTCGGGTGAGCGGTAGTTGTCTCCCCGTTGATCGACGGATGACGCTTCAGGTGCGGCTTCTTAGGTCCGCAACTCGTGCACTCGCCTCCACCCGTGTGCTGCCCGCACGAGCACTTGCGCTGCAACAGGCCGTCTGTAGCGCGAGTCGTAGGTGCGACTTGCGGTTCCGTTTGGACTACAGCTTCGCGGCTCATCGATTGATCCCCCTATACAGTGTCCGTCCGATCTGCCGGCCCAGGTCCGAAGGGGTCCTGTCTCCGCCCAGATGGATGTCTCCGGCAGGGACAGACGCGCGGGCGCCTCCGGTGCGCAGGTCGGGCGCGAGCCCGCCGTTGGCCAGCAGGCGTGTCAACTCCGTTTCGACGGCGGCCTTGACGGCAGCGGCGTCGGTGGCTTCGAGGGGCAGTCCCTCGAGCACCAGTTCGTCGATGTGCAAGTGGACGTTCATCCGATGGCCTCCGCTTCGGGCACGGCGTCGGACACCGAACCTTCCGGCGGCGGAAGCTGTCCCACCCAGCGGAAGTCGTCATCGTTGACGGGTCGTTCGAGCTTCTGATACTCGGTCCGGGCGGCGTCGAGCACCAGCGGCATCGTTACGGGCGTTCCCCCTTCGGCTGCCAGGAAGGCGGCGTTGAGAGCGATGTTGGCGATATTTCCGCCCGCGAGACTGAGCCGCGCCAGGCGGTCGTAATCGAGCTCAGCGACCGGCGTCTCGGACGGCCAGGCGCGCTGCCAGATGGCCTCGCGCTGCCGGGGTCCGGGGAACGGGAAGGTGATCACGAAACGCAACCGACGCATGAAGGCCTCGTCGAGGGCGCCGCGCATGTTCGTCGCCAGGATGGCGAGGCCGCGGTAGGACTCCACGCGCTGCAGCAGGTAGCTGGTCTCGATGTTCGCGTAGCGGTCGTGGCTGTCACGCACCTCGCTGCGTTTCCCGAAGAGCGCGTCCGCCTCGTCGAAGAAAAGGATGGCACCTCCGTCCTCCGCGGCGTCGAAGAGCTTGCGCAGGTTCTTCTCGGTCTCGCCGATGTACTTGGAGACGACGGCCGACAGGTCGATGCGGTAGAGATGCAGGCGCAGGTGGTTGGCGATCACCTCGGCGGCCATGGTCTTGCCGGTGCCACTCTCCCCGGCAAACAGGGCGCTGATGCCGAGGCCGCGGTTCATGCGCCGGCGGAAGCCCCAGTGGTCATAGACCCGGGCGCGCTGGGCCACCTGCGCGGCGAGCTGACGGAGCAGCTCCATCTCCTCGTCAGGCAGCACGATGTCGTCCCAGGTGGCCACGGGGTGCAGGCGCTGCGCCAGCCTGTCCATGCGCGGGCTGGTGCTCGCCAGGCAGGCGGCCCAGAGGTGGTCGTGGACCTTGCCCCCTGAGGCTTCCGTCTCAGCTGTCCGCACGATCTGGCGGATCGCGTCTGCGTTCAGGTTGAACTGGCCGGCCAGCCGCTGCGAGCTTTCTCCAGCAGCTCCGTCAAGGGCCTCGGCCCAGATCGCTGCCTGCTCGGCAGGTGCCGGTTTGTCGACTTCGACGGCATGGACAGCGGGGCTCAGGTCCGAGCGGATCTCGCGCGTGGCGACCAGGAATATCCCGCGGCTGCGCGCGAGAAAGCGCTGCAGGGGGGATGCAGCAGCCAAGCGATCCTTGTCCGCGCTCTCGGCTGACGCCTCGTGATCCAGCGCGTCGAGGAACAGGGCGATGGGTAGCAGGACGCTCTCGCGCTGCCAGAGCCGGGCCAGGGTCTCGAGCTCTGCCGTCTGCCGAGGCAGCAGCGCTGCCGGCAGCCGGTAGAGGTTCAGGTTGAGTGCGTGCGCGGCCTGCTGTGCCACGAGCTGTTTGCTCAGCGGGTCGATTCCCACGAGCTGGACGACAGGCTGGGTGCCATTCCCAGAGGTCAGCCGCAGGGTTCGCTCGACGCTGGCGCAGGCGGTGTCCTGCGAGGGCGGCAGGGCGTGCTGCGGCACCACGTCGAAGGGGACCAGTAGGGGCGTTAGCCGGTCATCGAGGTAGTTGAGGCCTTTCAAATAGTTGACGATTCGCTCATCAGCGCGCAGGGGGCTGGTCGTCAAGGGTTGTGCGCCGGGCTGGTTGATCTCGATGAGGCGCCACTGCCGCAGCGGCCGCTCCGGCGACAGTACGTCCCACGCCGGATCGTCGAACAGCGCCAGTGCGAGCACGAAAGTCGGGTAGCTAAGGTGCGGGTCCTGCTGCGCCCGGGCACAGAGTCCTGCAATGCGGGTATCGAGCTCGACGGAGGCGCACAGCAGCAACACCTCCTGTTCGAATCGGGAAAGCCCCAGGCGGCTGCCGAGGATGTTCAGCGCGGGCGGCGGCTCAACCGATTCCGCCTTCTCCAGTGCGATCCTGGCCTGTTCCAGTTCGGCCGCGTAAGGATCGGCGGAGGGCAAAGCCAGCCGCGGCTTCTCCGTTTCACGGCGGCGAAAGAATCCGCCCCGCGCGGGTTCCGGGGTAGGCTCGGGTGTCTGCGCAGGGGGCGCGCCAGCGAGTCGGTTCAGCCGTACGCGCAGCCACTGCAACGCGGCCTCGAGGTAAGCATCGTTGTTGTGCTGCCACTGTTCCTCGCTAGTGGCACGCTTCTCGGTGTTCATTTCATGGGCCTGGTCGCTCATGGCGTGATCACCACCGTCTGGTTGCTGTCGAACTGCGGCAGGCTGGTTGTGAAATCGATCGGGATGCTGTCGACGCCATCGACCCTAAGCCGGACGACGTAATCGCCCGCGTCAAGGCCTTCGACGGGAAACTGGAGCGTCGTGTCGCTATCGGCATCGGCAGGCGTCGTCACGCTGCTCGGCATGATTTCCCGATCGCCCATGAGAAGGACAGCCCGTTGTTCCGGCAACACCTGGGGCGTGCAGGTTACCGTCAGATCGAAGGGCTGGGCGCCCGCCGCCTGAGAGGCCGGGCTGATACTGGTTATCGTAGGCGCGAGTCCGAAAGGCAGGCGGTTCGTGGTCCAGTTCGGCGGCGTGGGGCGCTGGACCTCGAGCTCGACCGTGTAGAAGCCCGCGGGCCATGCCGCGGGGGTCCCGGGGTCACCAGCGGCAGGCAGCTGTATCTGCACTTCGGTGTCCGTGCGCTCGGCCGAGAGCGGCAGCGTCAGTGGGGCATCGAGGCGGCTGTGCTGGAGCCGCGCGACCATGTCCTCGCTGCCGAAGTTGGTGCCGCGGAGCACGAGCACATTGCCCAGTTCCGCGGCGGGCTTGCCGTGCGGCGGGCGCGTCGGCAGGGCCGGATCAAAGAACTCCCGGACCTCCAGCAGGGTCGGCGCCGGCGCCGCGACGACGAGCGGTCCCCGATCTTCACCGCCACGCCGCAGCACTGGAAGGGCCGCGCGCAGCGGACGGCGACTCTCGATCAGCACGACGGCCACCTGGTACATCGCCGAAACGCGGTATTCGGACTGGAAACCGGCCCAGAGCTTCGAGAGCTCGTCGAGCGCGAAAGGCTGCGGCGTGATGCGTACCCGCTCGACCTGGGTATCGAGCTCGCTCAGGCCGAGCGCGCTGTTGATCTCGGCGCGGCTGAGCACGGGATGGTCGTGAAGGATCTGCATCGCCGTCCCCAGGAGCACCTGCCCGATGAGCTCACTGTCGTTCTCGGCGTAGGCCGTGAGGACGTAGAAAAGGTTGAGCGGGAGGGGTGAATGCCCGGCTTCGCCCGGCCGAACCTGGCGGGGCAGGTCCATGTTGCGCCAGGCCGCGTTGAGATCGGTCTGATAAAGGAACAGGTTGAGGCGGTTGCGCGAGGCGTCCGGGAGCCTCACGCGGTCCGGCGGAAGGGTCGTCACCTCGATCTGGGCGGTCGGGCGCGTATCATTCGGCAGCGCGCTGTAGTCCGCCGTCGCCACGCTGTTGAGCAGATTGCGCAGCGTGCGGGTCACGGCGGCGATCGACAGGGCATTGCTCATCAGTTCAGCTACCCTGGCCGGACCGTTGCGCCAGGTAGTCGTCCAAGCTCATCGTGGCAGGCTGTGGACGAGGCTTCACCGCGTTGGGGGTCGGGCCTGACGTGGCGCGCACCTCCACCCGGCCTATGGTGACCTGGACCGCCGTGGTCTGCGGCGGAGCCTCGGGAAACGCTGGCATGCGCTCGACGCGCGGCTTCAGCCGCGGCGGCGCTGGCCGGTCCTCAGCGCGCTCCGTATGCGGTCGCAGCGCCGGCGGCCGATCGGCTCTCTCGGGAGACCGCTCGGCCGTCGCGGGCGATGCCTCCGGGGCCGGAGACATCCGCTCGGCACGCGGCGTTGCCAAATGGGGTGCTGCCAGGAGCTGCGGCAGGGGCCCCGGCGTCATCGCGCCATCGGCTGTTTCGGGACGCATCTCTTGCCGGAAGGTCGGACGCTCCCCGGTCGGCGCGATGTCCGCCATTGCCGACCCCGGCCTCGCCACTTCGCGCACGACCTCGCGCACCACCGGCTGGAGCACCATCTGCCGCACGATGGCCGACAGAGAGGAGGCCGGAGCGGAGGGTGTGTCGCCCTCAGGAACCTCTCGCGGTGCAGATGGCTTTATCACGTCGTCCAGAATGGGCGACGGTGGTGGAAGTGGTGCTTCTTTCGCGATCGAGCGCTCGGTGCCGTCGCTGGGCAGCCCCCGGTTCGCCGCAGGTCGCGCGCCTTCTGGGAGTCGTTCCTGTAGCATCTCGAAAGGTGAGGCTCCGCGCGACGGCAACGCCACATCTGCGCGAGACGTCGGTGGAGAGATTCCTTCGACCGGTTCCTGTGTCTCGGAGCTAGCCCCCAAGGTGTCCGGCTCCGTCTTAGGCGCCGTCTTGCGCTCAGGACCGGGCACCATCGCCTCGATAACTGGTGAGCTCTGCGGCGTCGCAGGACTCGTGTGCGGCTCAGAAGTCGGTACGGGCGATACCGCACTGGCCTCGGTCGGAGGGGCCACCGCCGTCGGAACGGTCGCTGGCGGCTGCGAAAACAGGGGAGTCCTCGCGGACGGGGCGTCCAGGGTATCTGCCACGGGCGGCTGCAACTCTGATGGCACCAACGGCTCGTACAGCGACACTGGCCGGGGCCGGACGGTTACCGATGAGTCGGCGGCCCGCATAATCAACTGATCCAGAAAATCGCTCACTGCTGTACCAATTGCAGGTAGTACTGGCGGCGCCAAGGGCTCAGCGCCAGAATGTCGGCCTCACGCCAACTATAGGCGGAGGCCAGCACATGTACGTCACGTAGCGTGCGGTGGACCCAGCTCTCGAGCTCCTCCCAGAAAAAAGAAACGATGTCGAATACAGCCTGCCACTCGTGCGCGCAGCTGGGGCAGGTCAGGGTTGCCTGAGCATCTGCCTGCGGGTCGGCCTCGCTCATGCGCTGAACCACGGTGTCGAGGACGCGGACCGGCAGGCGGCTGAACGCCCGTTTCTTACCCCGACACCGGGCACTCTCGATGCACCTGCGGAGCAGATGCCTGCGGCCGTCCTGCACCCCATCGAGGCTCTCCAGGTCGGCACTGTTCGGCAAGCGAAATTCGACCTCGTGGCCTTCGACTTTAACCGAAAGCAAATCATCCGCCGCTGCGGGCGCGATGCGCACGTCGGCCACGGTAAAGTTCAACTCCAGACGTTCCCGGCAGGCCGGGCACGTCGCGAGGCTTGACAGTTCTTGGCCGAAGGCCCATTCCCGAAGCGTCAGCAGGCGGACGTCCCGCTCGCCAACGGGAAGCGCGGCCAGCGCTTCCCACGAGGCATCCGGACTGGCATAGGCGAGCAGCAGCAACGCTCGGTGCGCGAGAGAACGCCCTTGGCCAGCCTCCCATGCCCGCATCATCTCCGGTGCGGTTAGCGGGCGCATGGCCTATTCGGCTGGCTCCGTAAATGTCTCTTCGGTCGGCTCGGTGACGCTCGCGTCTCGCTCCCATCCTTCGTTTTCGAGCTTGAGCGTCTGGATTGCTACAGCGTTGGCACCGGCATCCAGCTCTGGTAGTGCCTGGTACTCCGACGGCCAACAGCGTAATACGTTGTAGGAGATGGCGAGCTGCCCGGCCTCGTTGTAGACCTCGATGATTATGTCCTTGCGGAAATCGCGTAACGATACTTCGGAGCCGAGCCCGGAACCGAGATTCCACACCTTGTTCGCCCACTTCTCGAACTCGGTGTCGTGCGTCACGCCGCGTTCGAGCGTGACGGCCTCGAACTTCGTCTGGCCGGGCGATTTGCGGACGGTGCTCGGATCGCCGCCTTCGCGGTGCTCTACGACCTCGGTAGTGCGGCTGAGTGCGCTAATCTTGCTCACGCCGGCTACGTAGCGTCCGTCCCACTTGATGCGGAATTTGAAGTTCTTGTACGGGTCGAACCGTTCGGTGTTGACGCTGAACTGGGCCATGCTTTTCTCCTCAGCTTTCGATTTGTCCCGCGATCTGTTGAATCTTGATGATCACGAACTCGGCTGGCTTGAGCGGCGCGAAGCCCACAACGATATTCACGATGCCCAAGTTGATGTCGTTTTGGGTCGTCGTTTCGCTGTCGACCTTTACGAAGTAGGCGTCGCGCGGGGAACTACCCTGGAAAGCGCCCTGCCGGAAGAGGTTCTGCATGAAGGCGCCGACGTTGAGCCGGATCTGCGACCATAGCGGCTCGTCATTGGGCTCGAAGACCACCCACTGCGTGCCTCGGAAGAGGCTTTCCTCGATAAACAACGCCAGGCGCCGCACGGGGATGTACTTGTATTCGTCCGCCAGCTGATCGGCCCCGCGGAGCGTGCGGGTGCCCCAGACGACCCGTCCGATGATGGGGAACGAGCGCAGGCTGTTGATCCCTAGCGGGTTGAGCATCCCGTTCTCGTCGTTGGTCATCTTAACGGCGAGGCCCTGGGTTCCGCGCAGCGCCGCTTCGGTGCCGGCGGGCGCTTTCCACACGCCGCGCGTTGCGTCCGTGCGGGCCAGGACCCCGGCGACGATGCCGCAAGGGACGAAGGTGTCGATTTGGCCGTCCAGCAGCGAATCGGCCTGGCGGACGCGGGGAAAGTAGAGTGCCGCGTTGCGCGCCACGAGCCCGGTCAAGCCGATGTCGGTGTCGAGATTATCGCGGGCGTTGGCGGCGCTATTCCAGCCCGATCGGGGATCGACAATCAGCATGGCCCGGCGCTGCTGACAGTAGGAGAGGGCGGTCGACCACACCGCTGAGGGCACGTCGCCGCCGCGCGTGTCAGGCGGGATGCAGAGCAGATTGAACAGATCCGCATCTTCCAGCGCGTAGAGACCCGTTTTGTTTGCCTGGCTGCCTTCGTAAGCACCCTGATCGAGGCCTGTGCTGTCTTCGCCGTCCGTCGAAACGGGGCTGCTGAAGTTATCGTCCGTCCAAACGGGGTCCGCGGGGTCCGTGATGTCATTGTCAGCCGTCGGGATGCTGCCGGGCAGGCTTCCGGAGACCCGAACGAAGCTCGATTCCTTCTCCAGCACCCGGTCTACGCGGCGTGGGCTCTCCGCGACCGTTAGGTTGAAGAACGTCTCCTTACCGCCGGTCGCTGTATCTCGTACCGTCAGGTTAAAGAGGTCAGCGCTCGTAAGGCCGAAGGTGTCCACCCAGGGCAACGGGTGCGGATCGCCGGGATTGGCTGGTGCCGGCACATCGTGATCGACGCGCGCACGGAGCGTGTTTGCCCAAGAGCCACGACTTGCGGCCTCCAAAGTCAGGCCATTGGTGTCTATTTGGGCAGTTTCGGCACCGCCTTGGTTTGGCGCGTTGTAGAGACGTACGACGATAGCCTGCGTGCCGCCGTTCAAGAAAAAATCGCGCAGCGGATAGCTCATCGGGTAATCGAGTCCGAGACCGCCGAAGATGCGCTCAAAATCCCCGAAGTTGTTGATCGTCACCGGGTCGTCAACCGGGCCGCGCGCGGCGCGCCCGATGAAAGCGGTGATCGAAGTCGCCACGCCGACAATGGTGCGGACACCGCTAGGCACCTCTTCGATGTAAACGCCCGGGTAAGTTGGAGTGACCGGCATAAGAAGCGCTCCTCAATTCTGTCGATGGGTAACTGAGATATGGGCTGTCCTGGCAACGCTGGGCTGCAACGAGTATGAGTCTAGTCTGTTTTACGAGAATTTTAAGGGCAGGTGAGCGGCGCGAAAATGAAGGGGCGGTTCTGAGCGTTCTAAAGGCGTTATAGTTCAGTGAAGCACCAGAGAATTCGGAGTTTGACGAGCAATGCACTTAAGGGCGGTGTCTTACTGTATCTGAGCGATAAACCAGAATTGTCACCGCCTCCGGAAAAATGTCCTGCGCCATGATTGCGAACCTCCATCAGAGGAGGTTCCATCATGCTGGTCAGTTTCATCAGCGAGGCCCAACTTCGTCGCTACGGTCGGTTCAGCGGCAAGCCGACGCCAGAACAGCTTTCGCGGTTCTTCCACCTCGACGATCGTGATCGCGAGCTCATCGAACTGAAGGTGTTGCTCCCTCGCTGCGCGCCAAGGAAGTGCGAAGCACGAGGCGCGTAGTCCCCGGTAGCCGTAGGCGCGGGCATGTTGCCGCAGTGGCGTAGGGGCCGTAGGTCCCGGAGCGTGTGACCGGCATGCTCGCC
>JAYEJW010000376.1:0-9757 GCA_034716535.1 Pseudomonadota bacterium | reverse complement strand
TACCCCTTCTATCTCAATACAGGAAGTGGCCGCCGGCGTAATTGTCGAGCTGGTGAACCCGCTTGGACTTGTTGCCAAAGCCGAAGAACACCAGCGCGCCGACGGCGAATCCGGCGAACAGCACGCTCACCACCCAGATCATGTCCAGGCTGCCACGCGGGTCCTCGACCCCGCCCAAGGTGTGCTCGATCACGGGCAGGCCGATCGCGCCCTGGACCGCCGCCACCCACCCGAGGGCCGGACCCGGCATGAAGCCGGCGAAGAACACCAGGGTCGCGAGCATGATCATCGGGATCAACATGCTGATCGGCGCCTCGCTTACGTTCTCGTGCTCTACCCGAAGCTGACCCAGGAACATATTGTGGATGAGCTTATAGACGGACAGGATGGTACCGAGGGTGCCGACCACGGAGGCGACGAATAAGAGCGGCATACCCTCGGTCAGCAACGAGCGGTAGACCATCCATTTGGAGACGAAGCCCGCCATGGGCGGGAGACCCGCGAGGCTGATGATGCCGGCAAGCAGCACCAGGAAGGTGAGCGGCATGCGGGTCACCAGTCCGCCCAGCTTGTTCAGGTCGGCCGTCCCGGTCCGATGCATAACGGCGAAAACGGCCATCAGCAGCGCCGCCTGGGTGGCGGCGTAGTTGAACACGTGCAACAGGCCGCCCGCCGTCCCCAAGGCGTCGCCGATCGTGAGCCCCAACAGCATATAGCCCCCCTGGCCGATACCGTGCCAGGCGAGCAGATAGCGCGCATCGTTCTGCTTCAGGGCCGTGTAGGTGGGCAGGATGATGGTGAAGGCGGCGATCCATGCGAGCAGGGTGCGTGCGTCCAGGAAGGTAAAGGGGATGTCGAGCTCGCTGAGCCGGGCGATGCCGACCAGCTGCACCAACACCACGATGATCGCGTAGAGGCCCATGCGCGCCGAGATCGCGCCGAAAAAGGCCGACCCCGGCCCCGGGGTCTCCGCATAAGCGGCCGCCTGCCAAAGGTGGAAGGGCAGCAGCCCCATCTTCACTGCAAAGCCGCCGCCCAAGAGGATCAGCAAGGTCCAGATCTGCGCATTGCTCAACTCCGGGAGCGTCGCCAGCACCCTCGCGTATTCCAGCGACCCGGCGGCGCTGTACAGCAGCGCCAACCCGCCGAGGATGGCCATGGCACCGCCCATGGCATAGGTCACGTAACGCAGGGCCGCTCGGCTCGCGAGTCCGCCGGCGAGGGCCATCAAGAGGAAGCTCGCCCAGCTCACCAGCTCCCAACCCAGGAACAGGGAGAGGAAGTCGCCGCTTCCGATCAACAACAGCATCGTAAAGACGTTCAGGGCCAGGGCAGCATGAAAGACGCGTGTCGGATGCCCCTTCTTTACGTACTCTTCCTGCCAGGCCCCCGCCGCGTACCAGGCGGACAGGAGGGCGGCGCCGATGGTGATCAGGGCAAAGAACCAGGACAGGGCGTCGTAGCGCCAGGTCATGGGCTGATCCAGGACCGTGATGAGCAGCGAAGACTGGGCGGGATCACCCGTCAGCGCGCCGGTATTGATGAGCAGACCGAACTGGATGCCATAGAGGACCACGGCCAGCGGGCCCGCGATGCGTCGATTGCCAAGGAGCAACAGGGCCAGGAAGCTGAGCCCCGAGGCGAGAAACAGCAAGTCCAAGGGCATCATATCCAAAGGCGTCATGGTCAATCCCCCAAAGCGATCGTGACGCGCCGAAGGCGCTCGGCTTCTCCCCCAGCCGCCAGGGGGAGAGGGCCGGTGCGAAGGGGTGCGCCGGACGCTGCATCGACCCCGTCAGACGCAACGACGGACTGCGGAAATACAGTCGTGACGTAGGTCGGCACATCGGTTGCCTGCTCCGCCACGGACCGCAGCCGATCACCCACGGGATCGATCATCAGGGTGACCGCCACCAGGACGGCACCGAGCAGAGCGGCGGCGCTGATGTCGAGCCTGGCGTGCGGCGCAGGTGGCTCATCCACCCTCCGATAAAGCCGCACCGCGAGCCGGAACAGGTAATTTGCCTCGATAACCGTGACGACCAGGATGGTGGCGAACGCGGCCATCTGCAGCGGCTGCCCTTCCTGCGCCAATCCCACGAGCACAAGCAGCTTGGTCCAGAACCCCGGCAGCGGCGGCACGCCGATCAGCGACAGGGCGAAGAGCACGAACAGGCCGGCCGCAATCGGGGACGAACGGGCCGCTCCGGTCAAGGCATCCAGCGATCCGTTCCAACGCGCCGCCAGACCGAACAAGGCGGGCTTCACGATGAGGTGATGCAACATCACCGCCAGACCGGCAAGGAGGCCGGCTGGTCCGGGAATCGAGAAGGCGATAAAGACCATCCCGAGCTGACCGATGGAGGAGTAGGCCAGCATCCGGGGAAAGTCCTTCGCCCGCCAAGCCGCGAGCTCGCCGGTCAGGGTGCCCAGGATGCCCAGCACAAGCATCACCTGCATGGCCTCCGGTTGGTTGAACACCAATACCAACAGCCGCACCGCCACGAGCACCGCCAGCTTGGAAACCAGACCTGCGAGCAGGGCGGAAATGCGCGCCGGTGCGGTTGCATAGACCTCGGGCACCCAGGTGTTCACCGGAAAGAGCTCGGCTTTGACGCCGAAGCCGATCAGCAGGAGCACGAACGCGGCGAGCCCGAGAGGGTCGTGCAGCATCTCGGGTGCCAGCTGGGCGAGCTGCGCCAGGTTCAGGGTCCCGGTCTTGGTGTAGACGATTGCCACGCCCACCAGCGCCAGTACCGAGCCGAAGGCGCTGAGCAGGAGGTAGCGAACGGTGGCCACATAGGCGCGGCCGGTTGCCTTCACGGTCACCAGACCAAAGGAGGCGACCGCCACAAGCTCGTAGAAGACATAGATATTGAACAGGTCGCCGGACAGCGTGAGTCCGGTGGCGGCCGCGAGCAGCAGTAACATCAGCGCTTGCTCTCTGGCCCGGCCCTCGTGCTCCCCGGCCCAGGGCCAGAAGAGCAAGCCGAACAGCGGCACCGCCATGGCGAACAACAGCGCCAGCTTGTCCACGTAGAAGTTGATCCCGAGGGGGGGCGCGAAGCCCCCGAGGGCGATGTTGAAGGGTACATCGCCATGGCCCATCCAAACTTGAAAAATGACCCAAGCGCTGGCGACCAGAACGGCGGGGCCCAGTAGCCGCGCAACCGATTCCGAGACGCGATCCAGGGGCTGAAGCAGGAAGGCGGCAAGCAGCGGCAGGACAACGGGCAGGACGACCGAGCTCATGACTTGACCTCCTCTGCCGGTGCGCCGGCGGGCGGCAAGGGTCGCTCGCCCGCGGGAGCATGCTGACTGCCGGGCGGCTCGATGCCTGCGCTCTCGGCGATATCGAGCTCCATGCGCAGACGCAGCTCTCTGACGTCCAGGGTTCCGTAGGCACGATAGACCCGCAGCAACACCCCCACCGCCAGCGCCTGGACGCCGACCCCGATGACGATGGCCGTCAACACCAGGACCTGGGGCACCGGATCGACCATCACCGCGGACGCCTCGGGACCGGTCAGGATCGGCGCAACCGCGTCACCGCGGAAACCCGCCAAGACCAGCAACAGATTCACCCCGGCCTCCGCGATCACCAGGGCCAGCACCATGCGAAACAGGTGGTTCGACATCACCAGGCCCACGGCGCCGATCGCGACCAGGCCGATGGCGCCCACGTAGAGCACCGTCTCCAACGAAAAGCCAATCATCCGTCGCTCGCCTCCGTGTCCGAGAGATGCGCCATGAGACCCGCAAGCTCCGAGCCCACCTTCAGGCCAACCGCCGCGGAGAGCAGCGGCAGAGTACCCGCAGAGAGCAGCTCGCCCATGGTCCCCCTGCCCAGCAAGGGCTGGAGAAACGCCCCGTCCTCCACCAGCGCCCAGAGTCCGATAAGGATGAACGAGGCCCCGGACAGGCCCTCGATCAGGCTGATCGCCATGTGATTGAGGCTGCGCTCCGGACGCGCCAGAACAGCAACGAAGAACGCCGCGGCCAGGATCACCCCGCCCTGAAAGCCGCCTCCCGGCGTCAGGTGCCCATGCACGACGACGTAGAGTCCCACCACGAGCAGCAGCGGAAAAAGCAGGTCGGCGCCCGCGCTCAGGATGAATCCGCCGGGCGGGTCATGGGGTGCATCCGCACGGCGGCGGCCGAGGACCATACCGACGGCGGTTGCGGCAGCGAAGAGAATGGAGAGCTCGCCCAGGGTATCGAAGCCGCGGTAGCCCAGGAGCACAGCGGTGACGATGTTAGCCGCGCCCACCTCCGCCGGGGCCTCGGAGAGAATGGCCTCGCCCACCCGCATCGGCGGATTCCCGAAGTCGAGCTGAGAGGCAATCACAAGCAGCAGGAATGCAAGCCCCGCGGTGAACAGCAGGGACGCCAGGTTACGCATCTTGGTCCTCCCGATGACCTGTAGCCACCAGAGGGTGCGCCTCGCCCCGATCACCCTCCAGGCGCCACAGCCCGAGACGCCGCAGCCCCAGGGCAAGAACAACACCGCTCAAACCCGCCCCAACGGCCGCCTCCGTCATGGCCACATCGGGGGCCCGAAGGAGGACGAACAGGACGGAGACCCCCAGCGACACCACGGAAGCCGCCGCCACCGCCCCGATAAAATTCTTCAGTACCAACACCGCAACCGCCGAGACGAGCAGGACGATCACGACAATCAGCGCAATCCAGGTAATCACAGCAAGGCCCTCAACGCTGGGAGCTCGGGTCGGCGCCCTTCTCTTCCACCGCCCGCCAGGGCCGTACCCCGGACAGGTAGAGCGCGCGTGCGATGGTGGACGAGCCGACGGGGTTGGTGAACAGAATGAATCCGGCGATACACAGCAGCTTGGTCCACCATTCCGGATGAAGCAGACCCACGCCGATCAGAAACGACAGCGCCCCCAGCGTCACCGCTTTGGTACCCGCCTGAATCCGGTTGTAGACGTCCGGCATGCGCAGCAGCCCCAGGGCACCGAGCAGCGCGAAGGCCGCCCCGAGAAGCAAGAACAAGTCAGCGGCCAATCTCATGTCCGGTTCCCCTCGATGGCGCGGGCGATGGCCACCACGGCGACGAACGCCAGCACCCCGTAAATCAGGGCCACGTCCAGATAGAGCTGGCTATCGAGCAGGGCGGCAAGCCCCGCCAAGCCGGCGGTCGTAATCACCGACAGCATATCGGCGGCGACGATGCGATCCGGCGACTGCGGCCCCAGGGCCAGACGCAGCAGCCCGAGAAGCAGCGCCCCGCCCATCATGACGAAGGCGATGGTTTCCAAGAGAGTCAGAGTCATTTGAGAAATCCGCTGATACGGCGCTCGAAGGATGCGGCGATGGCACGGGTGGCGCCGGCCAGATCGGTACCCGGCGGACAATCGACCCAGTGCACCAGAATGCGATCGTCCTGTACATCCACCGTCAAGGTACCCGGTGTCAGGGTAATGCTGTTGGCGAGCAGGAGCTTGCCGAGGGACGACTTCAGGTTGGTCTGCACGGTAACGACGGCAGGCCGGATTGGAAGCGATGGGGTCAGAACCCGACGGGCCATGTCGAGGTTGGCCCGAACCAGGGCTCCGAAGAAATGGACCAGGTAAAGAACCAGGTGAACGAGCGACAACGGCGATAATCGCACGCCTGTGAAGATCGCGAGCCGCGGCCCTGCCACGGCGTTGACGATCAACCCGGCAACGGCCGCGGCCAGGATCTCTTCTTTACGCAGGCTGCCTGCCAACAACAACCACAAGAGCACCACGACACCGAAAGTGAACAGGTAGTGGGGAAACGATGGACGGACGTCGGGGGGAGGATGCTCCATTCGATTACCTCACTACTACGGGGCGGGAATGGTTACGGCCGACGCGGTTTCAAGGACTGCCGATCGCGCTTTAGAAGCTCATACAATCGCAGGCCTAGGCACCCTGACTAGCCGCACAGAGCGCAAAGAAACCGTATTCGGCGGCCTCAGTATATCTACGGAGGCACCATTTTTTATTACAGTTTCATGAACGTTGCGGTCGGGAGTCTCGGGCTTCAAGCCTCGACTGTCAACCGGTTCTTTGACTCTGCCCCCTTGGTGGCGCCCTGATGCTGAGGTGGGCCTCGATCTGCCGACGTCGCATCGGACGATCTGTCCCCCGTCCCTCGTCTGTCGACCGAAGGTAACTGCCGGCGAAGCTCGAACGCGGTCCGCCGGGCGCGAGACGCCGAACGGATTGTTCACCTTCGCGACCGTGTCGCCCCACCCGGTCGCCCGTGCCGCCATCCTCGATCCCCGCGCCGATCCCCGCGCCGATCTCGCGGCACCCGTCACAACGCCACCCGGTGCCTACGCCTGGAAGATCATCTCCCTCCTGCCCCTGCACGACCTCGCGTTCCCGCCGGGACGATTCCTTGCTGACAATGCCGCCCTGTACAGCGCTATGCTGGCCCTACTCGCCGTCGGCTCCTTCCTGTTGGCTCGGGCACGCGTCCACCACCATCAAGCGGAGCTGCAGAGCGAGCACGAACGCCGTTTCCGCCGCACCCTGGAAGATATCGACCTGGCCGTGAAGGAAGACATCACCGAGCGCAAGCGCCTGGAACAGGAGGTAGCGACCCGCAACCGTGAGCTCGCTCCCAGGCCCTGGCCGAGGTGGGCCGCATGGCGACCATGATCGCCCACGACTTGCGCAACCCCCTCTCGCCCGTGAAGATCGCCCTGCAGATCCTGAGCAAGCAGGCCGCCCCCAGCGGCGAGGCGGGGAGAAAACTGCCGTACTGACGATCGATGGAAGCGGGGTGGATGCTGATTTGCGGGTCGCGAGCGGCGCGCGCGCAGGGGTAGTGAGCCGTTCGGCGCGACGCCTCAGCTCCTTGAGAGGACCCTCCTCCATCGCCTTGAGCTTGCCGCGCTTCATGGCAATACGCCACTTCACCGGTTTGTCCTTGAGTTCTTCGCGCTTGTCTGCTTCGATGTTGCCGGTATCGGCGAATACCACCGCCTCTTCGCCCTGCAGCAGGTGCTCGGTCTGGCTCACGTCCGAGACGTTCGCCGCGCTCCCCACAACAGTGTGCACGAGTCCGGGGTCGACATCGTGCTCGATTTCAGGACCTGTCCACCCTACGCTTTTGGAAACTCCGTCAACAAGCCCGCCCGTGAAGCGTCTTCCCGTAGGGTGGGTATCGCCCGCCGTACGTCGAGCTTGTGGCGAAACTTGCAGTTTGATCCGTCGGCGATGCCCACCCTACTTGGTTGTCACGACTCGTCCGTTCCCCTCATCGACGGCAAGGAGGTAGGGCCCGCAGGCGATCATACGGAAACCGCAACGTCGTAGGCTCCTCACCCAGCAGTATCGTTTCGCCGTTCAGCGTTGGCGGCCAATCACCGTAGTACACACGGATGTCCCCCTGGACTGGGAAGAGGCCGTCGGCGGTGATCAATATGTACGCCGTAGGATGGGCGAAGAACGCCGAGGGGAGCAGATCCACCCAGTAGAGCAACGTCGTCTCGGTCAACGGTATAGGGGTATCTCCATCGAATAGCTCGTCGCTGGGCGTTAGCACGTGAGGGTACGCATACACCATGACGCCCTCAGTCAGTCCGTCCTCAAGCTCCATGGGAAAGCGCACCTTCCAAGGATCCCAGCCGTACAGATACCTCTCCCCGTCGAGGACAGGCCACCACCAACCGTCCACCACGCGAATCCCGGTGTCCGCTCCGATCAAGATATAGAAGGTCGGATGTGCGAAATCCGCATCCGGCATCGGATCGACCCAAGTCAGCAGCGTTGGGGTCGAAATCGGTATGGGAGTGTAGGGTCCGTCGCTCAATGGTGCCCCGGCGGGCAAGGGCGCCGGAGCCGTATACACGATCACGTCTGCGAACCGTCTGTCCCACTTCGCGACCACATCAGACGACGCGATGCCCAGGACCAACAACACCAACCCACTAACGAGTGCGACAAAAATGCGAGCTATATCCTTCATGACCGTCCTCCTGTGCTCTGCAGCGAACCTATCCGTCCGGGTACGCAGGTGTCGTGCACTCCCCCATCGAGAGCGAGCCTCCTCTTCAAGCGATCGGCGAACTAAGCCCACATCCTTACCGTTCCGAGACGATCGCCTAGCACGCAGAGCTTCCTGGCTCTCCTCGCTCGGCCGTCATTCCGCGACAGTACCAGAACCCCATGCCCCGGACACCTGAGTGGTAAAATCGTCCACTGCGATTCCACCTCCTACTTATAATATTAGGCCGTGATGTTGGGATAGGGTCGGGGACAGGTCTCGCGTCGTAGTATCCGCAAGCACCTCGAAGTCAGACTTTTTCGCGACGTGGCGTGACCAACCTGGTCGGCACCTGAAGAGCTCACTCCCTCGCCTCCATAGCGCGGAGCGCTCGACACACATCAGCCGACAATCCCGCCGAACCCATCGTCAACAGATCTCGATTCGAAATGCCCTCCTCTATCGCCTTCTGCGCCCTCCGTGTCTCTACGGTTAACCTATAAGGGGAGAGACCCCCGGAACCCTGTTCAAGATCGACTTCCGGATCCTAACGTAGCAAAGCCAATGTCCCGAATCCTCATCGTCGACGACGACACCGCCGGCTGCCGGGCCCTGCAGCTTCACTTGCAGGCCCAGGGCCACGAGGCCGCCACCGCTCACAGCGTGGACGAGGCCCTGGCCGCTGCGGGCGCCGGGCCACCGGAGCTGGTGATCATGGACATCCGCATGCCGGGCCGCTCAGGGCTCGAAGGGCTAGTGGAGCTCAAGAAGGACTTCCCGGGGGTGCGGGTGATCATGATCACCGCCTTCCACGACATGGAGAGCACCATCGAGGCCATGCAGAAGGGGGCGGAGGACTACATCCACAAGCCCATCGACATCGACGAGCTCGACCGCGCCGTCGCCAAGGCCCTGCGGGAGGCCGGTGAGCGCATCGCCGTCGAGGGCGGGGCCCGGGAGCTCCCGGGCAGCCTCACCATGGTGGGCCGCAGCCGGTCCATGAAGGAAGTGTTCAAGACCATCGGGCTGGTGGCAAAGAGCCCCGCCACCCTGCTCGTCACCGGCGAATCCGGCACGGGCAAGGAGCTGGTAGCCCGGGCGGTCCACCGCGCCGGCGAGAATCCACAGGGGCCGTTCGTCGTGGTCAACTGCGCAGCGCTTGTGGAGACCCTGCTGGAATCGGACATGTTCGGGCACGAGCGGGGGGCCTTCACCGGCGCCGTGAACCGGCAGATAGGCAAATTCGCCCTTGCCCGCGGCGGGACACTCTTCCTGGACGAGATCAGCGAGCTGTCGCCGGCCATGCAGGCCAAGCTGCTGCGGGTGCTCCAGTACAAGGAATTCATGCCCCTCGGGGCGCAACGGGTGGAGACCACCGACGCGCGCATACTCGCCGCCACAAATGTGGACCTTGCGCAGCGGGTGACGGAGGGTCGGTTCAGGGAGGACCTCTTCTTCCGGCTACAGGTGGTCAACATCCACCTGCCGCCCCTGCGGGAGCGGATGGAAGACCTCCCGCATCTGGTGGAGACCCTCCTCGCCCGCATCAACCGGGAGACCGGCCGAAGGACCACTCACCTGGCGGCGGACGTCGTAGACTGTTTCCGCGCCTGGCCCTGGCCGGGCAACGTGCGCGAGCTCGAAAACCGCTTGATGAAGGCGGTGGCCCTGTGCCCGGACACCGTCCTTACGCGTGAGCTCTTCGCGGCCGATCTTTGCAGCACGCCGGCCCTTGCGGAGGCGGACCGGCCGCTCAACGACTTGAGTCTCGCCG
>JAYEJW010000375.1:0-1934 GCA_034716535.1 Pseudomonadota bacterium | reverse complement strand
ACCTACGGCCCCTACGCCACTGCGGCAACATGCCCGCGCCTACGGCTACCGGGGACTACGCGCCTCGTGCTTCGCACTTCCTTGGCGCGCAGCGGGCGACGGGCCGATACGACGAATTCCCGGGAGAGCTGCGAGATGGCTCTTGACTGGAACAGAGCGCGGGCCCTTGTCAGCGGTGGCGCCTCGGGTCTGGGCCGCGCGGTCGTGGAATCGCTGGTTGCGGCCGGTGGACGGGCCGTCATTCTGGACGCCAACGGGCCCGGCGGTGAGCTCATGGCAGAGCGGCTCGGTCCACGCGCCTTTTCGGTGCGGACGGACGTCGGTTCCTTCCAAGCCGTCGACCAGGCGGTAACGGAGGCGGTCCAGCGCCTGGGCGCCATTGATCTCGCCGTCTGCTGCGCCGGGGCCGCATCCGGGCAACGTCTGTTGGGAAGGGATGGTCCGCATGACCCTGAGACCTTCGAGCAGGCGCTGCGGGTCAATCTCACGGGTACGTTCAACCTGGTGCGCGCCGCGGCGGCAGCGATGGAAGCTAATTCACCACTCGACGAGGACGGGGGGCGTGGCGTCATCATCATGACCGCCTCGATCGCCGCCTTCGACGGGCAGATCGGGCAGGCCGCTTATGCCGCCTCCAAGGGGGGAGTGGCGAGCATGACCTTGCCCCTGGCCCGGGAGCTGGCCCGTATCGGCATCCGGGTGCTAACCGTTGCACCCGGTCTGTTCGACACCCCGTTGACCCGTTCCCTGCCCGAATCGGTGCGGGAGGATCTGGCGGCGGAAATCCCGTTCCCGAAACGGCTTGGGAATCCTTCCGAGTACGCCGCCCTGGTGCGGGCCATCTACGAGAATCCTGCGCTCAACGGGGAGATCATCCGGCTCGACGGATCCCTGCGTATGGGCCCCGGATAGGGGAGCCGAGAAATCCTCGGGCATTCAGCCTCGGGCGATGAGCCGTGCGATCTGCTCTGCCGTCGCACGAAGCTCCCGTTCGCGGTTCAGAATGTCGGGACAGAGCCTGAGGGAATCGCTCCGGGCGTCGGCCAGGATGCCGGCGCGGCGCAGGCGTTGCACCAAGTTCGCTGCCGCGGTGAGCCGGATCGAAAGGAAGGCGCCACGTTCCCGCGCGTAGCCTGAAACCGGAACCCCAAGGGCCGCGAGCTCGTTCTGCAACAGGTCCTGCTGGCGGATGGAATACTCCCGCAGGCGCTCGACTCCGATCGCCTCGGTGAACGCCAGACCCGCGCGGGCTTGGAAGTAGGGCACAACGGCGGGTGTGGATTCAAGCCAGGCGTTTCCGCCGGGGGCGAAATGCGTTTCGTCATTTCTGTTGAATTCAAAGGGGTTGGGTTGGGCGTACCAACCCGTATCCAGTGTCCGAAGTCCGCGTTCAAGATGCCCTGGGTGCACATAGAGCCATCCGGTCCCGGGGCCTCCTCGCAGGTATTTGTAGCATCCCCCGATGGCGAAATCGGCCCCCAGGTCCAGGATATCGATGGGGACGACGCCCGCCCCGTGATAAAGATCGATGAGCACGCGGATGTCCATCGCATGGGCCTTGTCGACGAGTTGGCGCAAGGGGTGCATCAACTGCCCCGTTGTGAACATCACCAGTGAGATCACGATGAGGTCGAGGTCCGGCGCCAGCTGCCCGAGCAGTTGCTCCATCCCGTAGTGGGCTGTGCTATCCGGTCGAGCATATCGCAGGTTGATGCGGCCTCGCCGGGCATAGACCTTGAGAATGAAGTCGACCGAATCGAATTCGTCCTTCGTCGTCAGCACCTCGATGGGACGATCGTAGCTGTTCAATACCGCCCGCAGGCCCTGGCCGGCGCTGGATTTCGGAACGATGCAGTCCCCCCCGGGTGCCTTGATCAGGCGGGCGACACTGCTGCGGAAGCGCTCCCGCTCCTCCAGCCATCCCTTCCAGGCGC
>JAYEJW010000374.1:0-9768 GCA_034716535.1 Pseudomonadota bacterium | reverse complement strand
GTAGAACCGACGTTATAAGACACATCGGTGCTTTGTGTCCCAAACTGAAACTGCCAACCGAAGATCGCCAGGAGAAGCGGCAAAGGCGCCGCGGCAATCAAGGTCAGGACCAGGGCTTGGAAAGTGCAGGCAAAACTGTCTGTTTTGGCTTTACCCACCTGCGCAGAGGTTGCCTCGATAGCGGAAAGTAGTCTACGGCGTTTCCACCACAAGGCAGCGGCGACGAACAGTGCGATCCAGAATAATTTCGTGCGCGCCAACTGGTCGATAAATGCCCGATTCAAGCCCGACCAGAGTGCCGGAGACAGCAGTTGTTTTAACTCCGTAGGCAGGTGCCGCAGGTCAGCCAGCCGGGTAGGCTCTGCACTGCGGAGCCACAACAGGTGTTCGCTCAGGAAGTCATCATAGGCAGTTACCACCTCGAGGAGCTTGAGTTCGGCGGCTTTCAGATCGTGGAGTTTTTCCAGATAGAATTCATCGGCTTCCAGCGTACGACGCAGCAGTGTCTGGCGGGTTTCCACGAGGGTGCGGAGCTTGTCGCGGAGTTCTGGCGTATTCTTACCCGTGAGCTGCACCTCGAGAGTCGCAGTGGCCTCATCCAGATCACTGAGGCGCCGCGCTTCATCCCGATGCTGCAGACGCCGTACATTAGTGGCCGCAATTTCCCTGTCACGGGCGCGGCCCCTGTTGATGTACGTGTGGATGTCAGGCAGGGACTGACGTTGTGCAACCAGCAGCCGGCCCAAACCCTCGGCCAGCCCGCTGGTCTCCAGGGTCGCCCGGGCGTCCTCGAAATCTGCGGCGGTTCTTGCGGCGACCTGCTCAGCCAGATTCTGCTCCAGGTCCAGCGAGTTCAGCCGGCTGGCTGTGGTGTTCAGGAAACCTGTCAGGGCGGTATTCTGGTCGGCAAGGCGGACGAGCAGTGGATCCAGGTTTTCAAGCTCGCGCCGCATGGTCTCTGCAGCCTGCGTCGCCTGTTCCGCCTCGAGCTGGCGTTTGCTGTAGACCAGATCGCTCAGTGCCCTGGTTCGCTCGCGCATCCGGCTGAGCGTGAGGGTTGCCCGGGCAATCCGGGCTCTTAGCAGTTCAACACGCGCGGGTTGACTGATGAGTTCCTTATCAAGCTTTTTGATTTCCCTGCTTGTTGCAGCGTTGCGGGTCTCCACTACCCAGCGCCTGGCCTGGGCGAGTGCCGGATTTTCACCAGCGCCGGTGACTTCGATATCTGCGACGTCGTCCTGCTGCGCTATTTCCGCGAGACGCTGGATGACGGCGGCTGGCCGACTCAGCTCATCGGTAAGGAGCCTTTGGAAGTCCGCGCGTCGGGCGTCCACAGCGGCCCGGTTCGCCCGCTCGCTCAGGAGTTGCTGCTCAATCTGCTCGAGCGGGGTTTCAAGGCTCACAGTCAATGTGGCAAGTGGATCTGTGCCGCTGACCATGTCGATCTCTTCGCGGATTTCCTGGGCTTGTTTAGACGCCACCCGGGCGGCTCTCTCGAATTCACTGGCCCTGACTGCGTTGGCACTTGCCTCCTCGCGGTAGCTTAGCGCCTTGCGGTAGAAAACAAGGAGGTTATGCTTAAGTGCATCCGGCAGCTTGTCGTCTGCCTCGGTTTCTGCAATTTTTAATTTGAGCAGTGCTGGTGTAACCAGCATGGGGGGTATGGCATCGACGGCATCGGTATTGGCTGCATATAGCGGCCGGATACTGGCCACAACACACAGGCTAACCACAAAGACTAGAAAAGTGACTGGTTTTTTCATATCAAAGCAATTGCAGGGCTAACCTCTTTTTACCATGCAGCAGTGTTTCCAAAACCGCGTGCAGCGAATAATGTTCTTAATGGCGCTTATGCAACCTATTGTCCAAGGTGCCGCTAACAAGCATACACTGAACCTGGTACTTCTTGTACGGCATAACCCGACACGTCGTCGGCTGACCCTCGAAGCGGCGCAAACCTGACACATCGCTTGCATCCCTGACTCGGACGGCGAATCATTGTCCAGAAGCCCTGAACGGAGCCGGAAACCATGAAGCAACGTGAACGTCAGCGTGTACGGCGTCTTGATCAATTGAGGCTCGGTCTGGAGCGACTGCTCCTGCGCGGGCTGCACTACCGGCTGCTGATGGCAGCGTCCATCGTGCTGCTGGTGGCGCTGCTCGGCGGCCTGCTGATGCGCTTGCTGGATCCCGGCTTCGACGAGGTCGGTGAATCGATATGGTGGGCCTTCCTCCGCCTTACTGATCCCGGTTATCTGGGCGACGACGAGGGGCTTGTCGGCCGCACGGTCTCTACGGTGGTCACTGTGCTCGGCTACGTGCTGTTTCTTGGTTTGCTCATCGCTATTCTCACCCAGTGGATGAACGAACTCATCGCGCGCATCGAATCGGGAACAAGACCGATCACGCTTGCCGATCACGTGCTGATTCTTGGCTGGACCCATCGAACGCCCGGCATCGTGCTCGAGCTGCTGCGCACCAAGGGCCGGGTGACGCGTTTCCTGGAATCCCACAACGCCAACATGCTGCGGATCGTCGTGCTTGCCGAGCAAGTTGACCGCAGGGTACTCGCCGAACTCAGGGAAGACCTGGGCAGCTACTGGAGCGACCGGCAGGTGCTGCTGCGCTGCGGCTCACCACTCAAGCTCGAGCATCTTGAACGCGTATCCTTTGAAGACGCCGCAGCTATCATTCTCCCGGGCGAGGACTTCAGCAACAGGTCTCCAGGCGTAGCCGACGCGGACACCCTGAAGTCCCTGCTGCTGATTGCCCGCCACACCCAGGGAGGTGCAGAGAAACCGCTGGCCGTCGTCGCACTGTATGACGAGAACCGCGCCGACATGGCGCGGTTCGGCTACCGAGGCGAGACCGAAATCCTGGCAACCGACCGTGTAATATCACGGCTTATCGCCCAGAGCGTGCGTTACGCCGGGATCTGGGCCGTGTTCTCACAGCTCCTGAGTATCAACGAAGGTAACGCCATCTATCTGCGCCGATTGCGGGAAAAAGGAAAATCCTTCGGCGAGCTCAGGCGCGAGTGCCCGAAAGCCGTGCCCATTGGCCTGATTCCCCCGGATGCCAGGCGCCCGCTACTCAATCCCGCAGCTGACACGGAGCTGGGCGAGGACGATCTCATTGTGTTTATCGCAAGCAGCTTCGCCGATTGCGCAGAGCGTGCTCCCGGCCACCAGACATCGGCCGGCAAAGCGCTTTCCACGTGGGAACAGCCATCGCGACCGCAGCGGTTGCTGATTCTCGGCTGGAGCCGGAAAGTGCCGGCTCTGCTCCGCGAGTTTGCGGCAGACAACATAACGATCGACGTGGTTGGCCTCACACCCGTGGAGGACCGTATGTCTGCCCTGGCCGGCTGCCGGGATCTCACGCTGGATCGCGTGCGGCAGATCGAGAAGAATTTTCTGGATCCCTTGAAGCTGGCAGAGCTGGAGCCCTCGGGCTACGACCAGATCATCCTCCTGGCGCGCGCCCGTATGGGCGACGAGGCACATGCCGATGCAGCCACCATCGCCGCCTATCTCAACCTCCAGCATATCTTTAGCGGGCATGAGACGCAGCCGAAGCTGTTCGTTGAGATCCTGGAGAATGCAAACAGCTCCCTGTTCGACAATGCCCACGACGTGCTCGTCACACCGCTTACCATCAGCTACATGCTCTCGCAGATTGCGCTGCAGCGTGAGCTGGCGGCAATCTTCACCGAGCTCTCACGAATCGGTGGTCCGCAGATCGCCCTCCGACCCATGCAGGCGGCCGACTACCCTGAACCGGTTAGCTTCGACACGCTCGCGGAGCAGCGCCGGGAGATAGCGCTCGGTGTGCTTACCGCGGCGGGAGAGGTCCACCTGAACCCTGATAGAGGCGAACAGCTGGCCATCCGGAACGGAGACCAGTTGGTAACGCTGGCGACGATCCGTGAGCCGATGTAACTCTCACGGCATCGTCGATTTCTTTCTTAAGGGAAAGTGCTTGGGAGCCATGACCCACGGGTTACTTGAATTCGGCCAGAACCTGTTCATTGGCGAATACCTCATCTCCGATCTGATAACCAAGTGCGCGATAAGCTTCGAACTGGTCCTCTGTGAAGAATTGCTCGGCGGTCGACTCGTGGGGAAAGCTGGGATGTGCAGCACGGTACGCGCGCACGTATTCGTACTCGTCACCTGTTACTGAGGCTTTGATGTAGAGCAGGTGGCCCACCTCGCCTTCGCCATAATGAATTTTGCCGAGTACCCACCGCTGGCGACTGTATCCCTTGTCATCCTTGCGCACGGGCTCGAGATTCAATTCGATCTCAATACCCATATCCAGCCGAGCATACAACTGAAGCTTTATCAGGCTGCGGAAGCCCATGTCCGGGTCTGCTTCTCCATCCACAGCGATGATCAGCTTACAACGCCTTCGCAGCAGCTCGTAGATGCCGAGGTTCTCGAGGTGGCCACCGTCTGACACGTTGACGTACTTCCCCTTGGCATCCAGGTGTCCGACTGCCTCTTTCAGAACATACTTGGGTCCCGGGCCCCGCCTGAGCCCGAGTCTGGTCAGCCATGAGGGGTCACCAACCATGCTAGGATTCGGCAGCCAGTATCCCAGGCGGATATTGAGCAGTGTCATGATGAAAACCAGGGGCTTCACCGTCGTGACACCCCTGTTTGGTGAGGCTGCGGCACCAGAGACAGCCATGGCGGTTCCCAAGTCGAGACCGCCATCGTACTGCTCCATCTTCTTGGTCTCGAGGAAGCCTGTCCGGATGGATCCTGTGAAGCACTTACTGAGGACAAAGAAATCCGAGCGTCTGCCCCTTAGGCCGGGAATCTTGGCGCCCTGCAGGTTGAGCGCCACGTTGATGAGATGATAGGGGGCGGCACTGCCCTTAATGTTTAGATCTGAGAGCTTTTGGTTATCATTATGCTCGATGCCTCCGTCACCAGCGATGCGAAACAGGTAGGCCTTGCTCAGTCGGTCCCGATAGAAACGGTGAGCGGCAGTCACGTTGACGTCTACGATGAGCCAGTAAACCAGCAAGATCAGAAGGGCTCCAAAGAATGCCCAGTCAGCGCTGTCATCCCACAAACTCGATGGAATAACCACGTCGAGCACATCGGCCAGTCCCTCGCCGCCGTTCGGTTCCTCAGTGGTGATCTTCAGCTTCTGGCCACTTCTGCTGATGACGTACCGGTAGGGATCGTCTATCTCCCAGCGGTTCTCACTCATGTAGTTGAGCACGGCCCGGTGCGATAGATCAATGCCTTGCGCCGAGAAGACTTCGCGGAGCCGGTCCGTTAACGTGGTCAGATCTTCAGTGCTTAGTGCGGTTTCCGGGAGAACGAGCCGTATGCGCACCCCGTTCCGGGATCGTGCCAGAATATAGCGGCTATCGTCCCACTGGTCGGTGAAGGACACTTGCCTTATCGGTGTCATGAGGCGGCCGCCTGCGGACTCCTTCAACTTCTGCATCGCCCCAAAAATATCGTCAAAGGTGACACCCTCGCGCGACTCGAATACCGGGAAGAATGCGCCATCGCTTTTTCGCGTCAGGGCATGAAACAGCGTGAACACGGCGTTTTTGGATAGGGCGATGCCGTACACGGATATACCGGCCGCAGCGGCATCCTCGGCGAACTCTTCTTTTATCCAATCCTCGAGCTCTTCATCATGACCTTTCCCATTGACATCGATGAGGCCATCGCTGATCAGCAGAATGGACCTTTTCGCTCGCGGCCGACCTTCCTCGGCGAACTCACGCATGGCGCGGACCAGCGCGGCGGGACTGTTTGAGAGCTGGCCATCGAAATCTAGACGCGGCGCGCTCTCTTCGCCCTCACCGTAGAGCCGGGCTAACAGCTCTTGCTTGTGCTCACTGGTAAGCGACACGAACCCCGTTATCGTGTTCACGTCCTCATCAAACGAGAATACCGCTATCCGCACGTCCTCCCGGATACCTTTGAGTGCCTCCTCCAATGCGTCTTGGAATGCACGTCTGAACTCGTCCGGCGCTACAAAGGCAGGCTTGGAATTGTCAATAAGCATCACGACATCGTGGGGGTTGCCTTCCTCGACAAAGCGAATGGCCATCTCCTTATCGTCATCCGACAGCAACACACCGTCGTGAATGATGGTACCCGAGGGGTCATCCGAGACCAGCAGATCGTCGGAAGCACTCTGCAGGACCTCCACCAGGAAGAGTGGGTCGACGATCTGCTCCAGTGACCATCTCCCGCCTGTTTCATCGTAATTCACCCAAAACCGTTTTGAGCCGCGGATTTCGAACTTGTTGTCCCGAAGCTCGGGATGCGAGAAGGTGATAGGGTCGACGATGTAACCCTTTCTCTGCATGGAGTGGATGAGTCCTGGTGGAATCTGCCCGCGGTTTAGAGCGTCCTGGTAATCCGGATAAACCTCAATGTCGTCCTGCTCCCGGACCAGGCTGAACGCGCGCTCGTAGTCCCGTATTAACCAGCGCACGTCCTCCTGAAGGGTGACGACTTCAGCTCGCTGCGACAGTCTAATCTGGCGCTCCGCAAAACGGTGTCGCAAGTCAGAACTGATCTGCGCGTCGCTCAATTCGTCGGCATACCGTGTGTCGATATTAAAGAGCTTGTCTGGAGTGATGAACGGTGAATCGATCTCCAGCACGATCAATGCGAGAAAGATCGTTCCGAGTAAAGCGGGCCCGAGAAGACCAAGAATGACAAGGACGATCTTGCCGCCGATCCGGGACACGTGCGCGGACGCCCGACCAGCCAGCATGAATAATACGAGCAAGCTGAACACGATTAACCACTGCGTGAGGTCTCGCCCCTCGAACGGCCGCAGCATATCGGACGTCACAGTCTCTTGAACCTCGGCCCATGACTGGTCGATGGCCTGCTCCACCAGAATGAACACGGGAATCAGAAATACGGCGAACATCACCAACAGCAGTGCCACGGTAAAAGCCATCTCCCAGAAATTGCGTTGCTTCCAGGTCGACCCGCCACGCAGCCAACGGGCGATGGCGGGAAAGCCGATGACCAGTAACAGGAAGGTCGTAAGGCCACCCAGAACAAGGGAACCGAATGGTAGGTGCAGGCGCTGGCCCACTTCGTAGACGATCTCGGTCACCAGCACCGCAACAAAGAGAATGAACAGGAAGATGAGCAGATTGCTGAGCACACCGCGCAATACCAGGGCGGGAATTCGCATTTTGTCAAGGAAGCCGCCTGGCGCCAGGTACCGGGAGCTGTTCCGCAATTGGCCGACACCTAGCGGTTCTTCGGCACCTATCTGATAGTGCAGCGGAAAACGGTCTTGCTCGGTTCCAACATCCTTGGCGTTGAGCACCGAGCTGAGGCACGAGCCGATGAACCCGCCTCCGGACACCGTGGACAGGTAGTCTACGGTCTTCAAGAGACCGTGCTTTGCCAGCGCCTGAATGACCCCAAAACTGAATGTGGCCGAGCGTATCCCCCCACCGGATAGCGCAAGGCCAACGAGCCCCAGCTCTGCCGTCGGCGGACCATCGGTCGGAATGTCTGGCAAGTCGAGCCGCTTGCGTCGTTTGCGGATCTCCTCGAGTTCACAGGGAAAAACTTCCCCGCGGAACTGTTCTTTGCCTTCGCGCTCGTCCATATTCAACCCCGGGCTACCTTTATGATCTTGCGTCTCGGCGCCAAGACTTTTCATTCCAGCACCGCTAAGTGCGGCCCAGGCATCATAGCATCATCAGATAAGTCCCGGCGAAGGTGAGGAACACGTTGGCGAAGGTATAGGTACCGGCGTAACCGATCGCCGGGACGCTACTCTTGGCCGCTTCGTTAACGCGCGCAAGACGGTGAGATCGCCGCGAGCAATTTTGGAGTACCTACGGGTTTAATCACCCCATGGTTCCGCTTCTGCGAGCCATCGGTCGAGCAAGTGGGTCACGACACAGCGGATTTGAACGCGGCGTAGTCGGCTTCCGCCAGATCCGCATAGGCGACCCCGAACTCTGCAATCGCACGATCGAATGGGTCGTCGTCCCCCAGATACCCCGAAATCGCAGACGCGCTGCCCGTGCGGCAGTGAGCATGGGCCAGCGTCCAACCACAGGCAGTGGCGTACTGGCGGAGCTCTTTCGGTGTGAACGACCCCACGTCGGCCGATCCCTTCATGTCCCACATCTGCCGGACATAGTAGTCGTGTGCCCCGGCCGTGGCGCGCGCCCACCCAAGCAAGATGTCGCTGGCCGACTGCATCAATCGCTGCCCCTCCACCACGCGCTGGCCACTATGGGCATAGCGACTCGGCCGAAGGTGAGCCTCGAGCACCGACGGGCCCGCTTCCTTGATCTGCAGGAACAGCGGGTCTTCCCGGTCGCGACCCTCGAATAGCGCCACGTAGCAGCGGGTTCCCACGCTGCCGACACCGACGACCTTCAAGGCTACGTCAACCAACCGATAGCGCCGCAGCAGCGCTGCGCGAGCGTCCGGCAGAGTTTCCTCATATTGGCGGAAGAGTTCGCCCATGAGCTGGCGAGTGTCGTCCGGATGTTCATCCGCGGCCAGATCGCTCAGCGGAACGATGTTGGGTGGCTCGGACTTTATTCGATACCGGCCGTCCTCTTCGACGGCCAGTTTCCGAAGTGCGCGCAAGCAGTCCTTGCTGCGCGCTTTGTCGAGCATCGTCTGGGCACGCTTGGCGGCCTTGCCCTTCTTGCCCTTCTTGCCCTTCGTCTTGGCTCCTTCCTGAAGCAGCCCCTGGAGTGCGTCCGCATCGATGGTCGCGTACCACGCGTCGATGTAGCGTGCGCGTGCAAAGCGAGCCGTGACCTCGCGGTAGGCCTCCGCCGTGCGAAGCGCCGCCTGCTTGTTGTCGTCCTCCGGGTGACCGAGATCTCTCCCGGCGAGCACCAGACTCGCGGCGAGGCGTTTGACGTCCCATTCGAACGGCCCTGGCAGCGTTTCGTCGAAGTCATTGACATCGAAGACGAGGCGCCGTTCCGGCGAGCCGTAGAGGCCGAAGTTCGATAGATGCGCATCGCCGCAAAGCTGCACTTCGATACCCGAGGCAGGGGTACGCGCGAGATCCGCCGCCTGTACGATGGCCGACCCCCGGTAGAACGTAAACGCGGAAACCCCCATGCGCTCGTGACGAAGCGGAACCAGCGACTGCAGCCGACTGGCCTCCTGGCCCTGAATCAGGCCAACCGGGTCGCGCGAGCCAGGGTCGAAAAGCTCAGCGTGGCTCTCGAGCGAAACGCGCTCACGGACGGATCGACCCCATTCGTATCGGTCCGCCGCGCGTTCGCCAGGGGTCTGATGTGTGCCCATGCAAATCTCCAAAAATTGTTGCGGATGTAGGTAAGTATTTAATAAAAATTAATAAATACTGCTCTATAGGGCTGAGTAAAGGGTCAGAGACTTCATCTTCACCGCGTCTGATACCAAGTTCTAGCATAGTGCAGCAGCACGAGAAACAGCAGTGCTCCGACGAGCGCAGCAACAATGTCGCGTAAACTGATCGATATATTATCCAGACCGGGAGCGATACCGAACAGATCAAATATCAACACTCACACTTTCTGCCACAACTTGCCATTCCCCGAATTCCGGTAAAGTTCGTAAATACAGCAAGACGAGACATACAGACCAACGAGCACGGCCCCGAAGGAGCCGTGATTTCGTATCAAACGGTTATTCCGCGCAGCACTCACTCATAGAATGTAACCTTACCAGTACTGACATCGTACATGGCGCCTACTAACCCAATGTCACCCTTGTCGATCATTTCACGCAG
>JAYEJW010000373.1:0-9802 GCA_034716535.1 Pseudomonadota bacterium | reverse complement strand
GCGGCACATCCGCCGCACCCTCGAGATCATCGAGCGGCTCTGCGGCAAACGCCCCGTGGGTTGGTACACAGGGAGGGTCAGTCACAACACCCGCCGTCTGCTGCGCGGCGAGGGCGGGTTCCTTTACGATTCGGACGCCTATAACGACGACCTGCCGTATTGGCTGGCTGGATCGCCCGTGCATCTGGTGGTCCCCTACACGTTGGTCAACAATGACGCCCGCTACCTTCTGCCGAACGGTTTTGCTTCCGGGGACGACTTCTTCAGTCTGCTCAAAGACGCCTTCGACCTACTGTGGCAGGAGGGCGCGCGGCGCCCAAAGATGATGAGCATTGGGCTGCATGGTCGGATCAGTGGTCACCCGGCCCGCGCGATGGCGCTGGCGCGCTTTCTCGATTACGTGCAGGGCCACGACCCGGTGTGGATCTGCCGGCGGGAGGAGATTGCCCGACACTGGATGGCCGAGAATCCGGCCTAGAGGGGCCTCAATGAGAGCCGGCCCGCGCTCGGCAGCGCCCGCTGACGTATTCGGCAACTTCTTGGACAACTCCGAGACTTATAGCGGTGGGTTGATGGTGGCGATGCCGTTCTGAGCGCATTCCACGCAGTTTCCCGAAATGGGCAGTGTCGGCATCTTCCTGGCTCAACAGTCAATGGCTTGCCCGAGATGTCAATAACCGCGTGATTACCGTTGACGGCAACTCATCGGTGACTTCCCGGCGAATCAGATGCACAGCCGACCTGGAGGACTGATCACAAAGCGCGCAAGACGGACGTGAAACGGAGCATAGCAACGCCGCGCCTCGTTCATGCTCGTAACAACAACGGTGCCCGCCACGAGTTGCTCGCAATGGTTGCGCGCGAGCGGGCCCGTCTGGTCGACTTCAGTCAGGCGACCCTGCCTGATTCCGTGCTGCGACGCAATCGGGCACAAAACGGGGACCTTTCTTGCCGTTAAAATGGTTTGTCGGCCCCTGTTGAGTACCCCAAGCCCTTGAGTATCCTCACCATCGCCTGGTCCATGTGCGCGGCGGCGAGCTTCATGCTCGGCCTGCTGCACCTGCTGCTGTGGTTCAAGGACCGGCGCGCGTCCGTCTATCTCCTCTCGACGCTCATGGCCTTCAGCGCCGGCACCGGCGCCATGATCGAGCTCGCCTTGATGCACGCGAAGTCGATCGATGCCTATCGCGTGCTGATTCAGTGGGAGAATCTTTTCGTCTTCACACTCCTGGTGCCCATGGTCTGGTTCGTGCGGGCGCGTCTCCCGACGGCACGGCGTTGGTTGGCGCTCCTCATCACGGCCCTGTGGTCGGTCGCGATCGTGGCGAACTGGCTCTCGCCATACAGCCTCGTGTACTCGGAGATCAGGTCCCTCCCGCAGATGCCGACCTTCTGGGGGGAGCAGTTCACGCTGGCCGCCGGGGATCCCAACCCCTGGGTGCACCTGGCAAACTTTGCCTCCGTGCTGATCGTCATCTACGTGGTCGATGCGGCGACGAGGGCCTGGGACGGTGGCGATCGGCGGCGGGCGGTCCTGGTGGGCGGCAGCGTGGCGATCTTCATCCTGCTCGGCGGGATACAAGCGCCGCTGGTCGACGCCGGCCTGATCGCCACACCTTACATGATCAGCTTCGCCTTCCTCGCCATCGTAGTGGCTCTCAGTTATGAGCTCGTCTCGGACGCGGTACTGGCGTCCCGCTACGCCAAGGAGATCCAGGCCAGCGAGGCGCGCTGGCGTTCGCTCCTGACCGACGTCCATCTGGCGGTGCTCGGCGTCGACCCGCAAGGACGGGTCAACTACGTCAATCCCTTCCTCGAGCGGCTGATCGGGCATCCGTCGGAAGAGCTGATCGGGAAACCCGTGACCGCACTGGTTCCGCCACTCGATCAGGCGGCACTGGAGGAACGCCTTGCCGCGACATCCCGAACCGGCCCGCGTCCGCACAGCCGCTGGGACCTGGTGTGCGCCTCGGGCGCGCCGCGATCGCTGGCCTGGTCGACGGTGCGCTTGACAGACAGGGACGGTAGCTATGCGGGGCTGCTCAGCATCGGCGAGGACATGACCGAGCGGCTCGCGGCCGAGCGGAGCCTGGAGCGCACGCGCCGCGAGATGGACCGCCTCGGCCGGGCCAACATGCTCGGCGAGCTGGTCTCAGCGCTCGCCCACGAGCTCAACCAGCCCCTGGTGGCCATCCTGAGCAACGCCCAGGCTGCGCGCCGTTTCCTGTCTTCCGGAAGCCCGGACCCGCATGAGCTGCGCGAGATCCTCGACGACATCGTTCGGGACGATAAGCGTGCGGGGGAGGTGATTCAGCGCCTGCGTCTCCTGTTGCACAAGAGCGAAGTCGTGCGCGAACGCTTCCGGGTGCAGGAGTCCATCCGGGAAGTTCTAGGTCTGATGCGTGGCGAGCTCGACGCCCAGGGGATCGCGGTCCGAGTGGAGCTGATCCCGGATCTGCCGCCGGTGGAGGCCGGCTGCGTGGAGACCCAGCAGGTTATCATGAACCTACTCGTCAATGCGGCTCGCGCCCTGTCGGAGTCGCCGCCCGAGCAGCGCCAGATTCGTATCCGAGCCGAACGCCATGACGGAGATGCCGTTGTGGTCAGCATCGAAGACACCGGTCCCGGCGTCGCCCCCGATGCGCTCTCAAGGCTCTTCGAGCCCTTTTTCACCACCAAGTCGGGCGGCCTGGGGATGGGGCTCGCTATCTGCCGTCGCATCGTCGAGGCGCATGGCGGTAGGATCTGGGGCGAAAATGCCGTCGACGGCGCCAGGTTCTCCTTCACCTTGCCGCTGGCGGAGCCGGAGCAGCCCTATGAATGACGAGGACGAGGTCGTCTACGTCGTCGACGACGATCCGGCCGTGCGTAAAGGATTGGCGCGGCTGCTGCGCTCCGCGGGTCTCACCGTAGCGACCCGCGCCTCGGCCGCGGAGTTCCTCGCCCTAGACCACCACCAGGGCGTCGGCTGCATGGTGCTGGATGTCCGCATGCCGGGTGTGGACGGCATGGCGTTCCAGGCACGTCTGGCGGCGCGGGGTGTCGATCTGCCCATCGTCTTCCTCACCGGCCACGGCGACATTCCCATGTCCGTGGAGGCCATGAAGCAGGGCGCCGTCGATTTCCTCACCAAGCCGGTGGACGAGGAGGTGCTCCTGGCTGCGGTGCACCAAGCCCTGCTGCGCCACCGGGCCGGCCGAACCGAACGCGAGGGGGCCCGAGTGGCACGAGAGCGGGTACAGTCGCTCACGCCCCGTGAGCTGGATGTGCTGCGCTGCGTGATCACAGGCGCCCGCAACAAGCGGATCGCTGCCCATCTGGGCATTGCCGAGAAGACGGTGAAGCTCCACCGCGGGCGGGTCATGAAGAAGCTCGGATTGACCACGGTGGCCGAGCTCGTCCAAGCCTGCCGACGCGCCGGGATCGAGCCCGGGACCGGTCTGAAGACGTAGGACTTCGCTCAGGTCTAGGCTGCGTCCAGCACCCGCATTCCCAACACCTGCGCGGCTTTGTTCAAGCGCACATCGAAGCAAGCGAAGTCGATGATGGTCTCGGCTATCCGTCCGGCCTCGAACGCCGCCGCCAGTTGCACGCTGTCGTAACCACGCAGAGCGAAGGTGTCGGCGTAGTCCCCGGCGCGTTCCACGACTGACTGACTCACTTCCAATACCACATAATGCGGCCAGTCGGTGGTCAGCGCCGCTTTGGCAGCCTCGATGACGGGGCGGTCCTCGGGCACTTCCCTGGCGCGACGCGCCAGCGCGGCGAAGGCTTCGGCCCACGCGATGCGGCACACCACCACGGCATCCGCTTCGGCGACTCTTGACTGGAGCCTACTGGTGTTGGCTTCTTCGATGTACAGCTTGAGCAGGGCGGAGGTGTCGCAGTAGAGCATCAACCGCGATCTTCCATCACCATTTGCGAAACCGGCGTGCCTTTCGCCCTCAGACGCAAACTCGCACCGGCGGGTTTACCCCCCGCCCAGGTCGCTGCTCCGCTGGCCAGCAAACGGGAAAGACCGCTGTCCGATGCGGGCACTCCGATAATCCGCGCCACAATCTTGCGGTGTGATGTGACTTCAAAGCTTTGTCCCGCCCGTGCCCGGCTGAGGTATTGGGATAAATGCGCCTTCAATTCTCGAATGGAAACCTGCATTGTGAACCCATTTGGCATTGATTTTCGCCAATTGTGGTCATATATAGCTGGCCTGTCAATCAGCAAGTCGGCGACGATCAACGCTGCCGATATTCGCTGGATGCCGATCGGGGAGCCGGTTCGGGTTCCCCTGACGGCCTGTAACAGCCCCACAACTGCCGACCGCCAATCTACCCGATCGACACCCCGTATAGGACCAAAGTCCTATATACGCCATTTCCCACGCGGTGTAGTGTCTCTCCCGGTCACTCGACCAGGAGCAGACATCAATGACCAACAGAGCCTTGTAGTCCGCGGCTGCGGCCACGTTTCTGATTCCCGGCGTGACATTCGCTTACGTCGGCGCAGTCGGCGGCTACCTCGTGGGCCAGCACAAGAAGGGGCACATCGACTAGGGTCCGTTACACCCACTCCGATCACGGTCTACATCGTCGACGACGAGTCCTCGGTGCGGCACGCACTCGCGCGCCTGCTGCAATCGGCGGGGATGCGCGCCGCGGTCTTCGAGACGGTGCCGGAGCTTATCAGTCTGGGGCAGTCCGCGGAGGCTGCCTGCGTGATCGCGGACATCCACATGCCGGGCCCAAGCGGCCTGGATTTGCCTCGCCTGCTCGCACGCCAGGGCCATCCGCTTCCGGTGATCGTTGTCACCGCCTACGACTCGGCGCAGAAACGCGCGGCCGCGAAACGAGCGGGCGCCGCCGCCTTCTTCCACAAACCGGTGGACGGGCAAGCCCTGCTGGATGCGATCATTTGGGCGGTGGAAGCAGCCCGGGACGCATCAAGAATTGACCCCGAACCAATCCCAACCCCGCACTGAAAAGGAGATGTGAAATGACGAGACGACTCTTGTGGATGATAGGCGCGACGGTGTTGGCCGTCGTCCCCTTGCGATCGATGGCCGAAGAGACCCCGGCCGCAACCGCTTCCACCGATGCCCGAAAGCCCAATTTATTGATGATCATGGCCGACGACGTCGGCATTACCAATCTCAGCGGTTACAGCCGGGGGATGGCGGGCTATCGCACGCCCAACATCGACCGCATCGCCAGTGAAGGCGTCCTCTTCACCGATTACTACGCGGAGCAGAGCTGCACCGCGGGGCGCTCCGCCTTCATCACCGGCCAGTCGCCGATCCGCACCGGCCTGACCAAGGTCGGCTTCCCCGGCGCCTCCATCGGCATTCAAAAGGAAGACCCGACCCTGGCCGAGATGCTCAAGCCGCTGGGTTACGCCACCGGCCAGTTCGGCAAGAACCATCTCGGCGACCGCAACGAGTTCCTACCCACCGTCCACGGCTTCGACGAGTTCTACGGCAACCTCTATCACCTCAACGCCGAGGAAGAGCCCGAGAATCCCGACTATCCCAAGGACCCAGCATTCCGCGCCGAATTCGGACCCCGTGGCGTCCTGGACTGCAAGGCCACGGACACGGCGAGCGACATCGACGATCCCCGCTTCGGCCCCATGGGCATGCAGGAATGCGAGGATACCGGGCCGCTCACCAAGAAACGCATGGAGACCGCGGACGAGGAGTTCGTCGGGCGCGCCATGGCGTTCATCAAGCGCAACACCGAAGCGGGAACGCCCTGGTTCACTTGGCTCTCGACCTCGCGCATGCACTTCTACACCCACCTCAAGCAGGAGAGCGAGGGCGTGACCGGGCTGGGCATCTTCGCCGACGGCATGGTGGAGCACGACGGTCATGTCGGCCAGGTTCTGGATCTACTCGACACGCTCGGTATCGCCGACGACACCATTGTCCTCTACACCGCCGACAACGGCCCGCATTACAACGAGTGGCCGGACGGCGGACTGTCTCCGTTCCGCGGCGAGAAGAACACCAACTGGGAGGGCGGCTATCGGGTGCCCATGTTTGCGCGCTGGCCGGCGAAGTTCAAAGCCGGCACCGTGATCAACGACACCACCTCGGCCCTCGATTGGGTCCCGACGCTGATGGCCGCGGCCGGCAACCCCGAGATCAAGCCGGAGCTGTTGCAGGGCACGACCCTCGGCGACAAGGCGCTCAAGGTCCATCTCGACGGCTACAACCTGCTGCCCAACCTGGCCGGCGATTCGGCTGAAGGTACCGACTGGCCTCGCCGCGAGTTCCTCTACTGGAACGACGGCGGCCAGCTCGTGGCGCTGCGCTACGACGACTGGAAGCTGGTGTTCATGGAGCAACGCGAGCGTGGCTTCATGGTCTGGAGCGAACCCTTCGTGCCGCTGCGCATCCCCAAGATCTTCAACCTGCGCACCGACCCCTTCGAGCGCGCCGACACCGACTCCAACAACTACGAGCGGTGGTGGATCGAGCGTATCTTTGCCTTGGTGCCAGCGCAGACCTTCGTCGGCGAGTACATCGACACCTTCAAGGAGTTCCCGCCGCGGCAAAAGCCCGCCAAGTTCAACGTGGATGATGCCCTGGCGACGCTGAAAGCGGCTCCAAGCAACTGATCGGTCGCGCGGCGCGCCTTCGGGCGCGCCGCATCAACACTTGCATGCGGCAACCGCCACCTCTCGGAATCCGCTCTTCTTCGCCGCCAGGACATCCCCGCTGCATCGGATGCTGGAATGTAACGCGATAAAGGTAAACCTGCTTTCCCGGGAGTTCGCGATTTGATCGCATTGCTCAGCCAACCCAATTGGCATGGAGAATTTCGATGCCGTTAGTTCAACAACCCAGGTTAGCATCTATAGCGGTCCTAGCCGGCCTCTTCCTTAGCCCGGGCAGTGCTACGCTTGCTGAGGATGGTGGCGGCGACCTGCGCTCCGCGGTTCAAAACCCGATCAGCTCGTTGTACAGCCTGCCGTTCAAATTCACCTTCGATTACGGCGCGGAAAACGGCGAGGCGAGCTTTCTCAACATACAGCCGGTGCTGCCGGTGACGGTCGGCGATTGGAACCTGGTCAACCGCATCATCATGCCCCTGATCGACACCCCCGGGCAGGTCACCGGCCTCCCCGGCATACCCAACCCCGTCCAGGGCGACGGCGCCACCGGGCTGGGAGACATCAACTACTCCCTGTTCCTCTCGCCGGTGAAGGTGGGCAAGGTCATCTGGGGCGTCGGTCCGTCCATCACGATGCCGACGGCCACGGACGAGCAGCTCGGCAGCGAGAAATGGAGCGCCGGACCGACCGCGGTGTTTCTGACCCAGCCCAAGTGGGGCTCCGTCGGCCTGCTGCTGCGCCAGCTCTGGTCCTTCGCCGGCGACTCCGAGCGCAAGGGGGTCAGCCAGATGTTGGTGGAGCCGTTCGTCAACTACAATCTCGACAACGGTTGGTTCCTGCTCACCGATTCGGTCGTGACGGCCAACTGGGGGGCCGGATCGGGCAACAAGTGGACCGTACCGCTCGGCGGCGGCATTGGGCGGGTTTTCAAGGTCGGCCACCAGGCGATCAATTCCCGGCTCGAGGTCTACTACAACGTGGTCCGCCCGGACGGCGCCCCGGACTGGCAGATCAACTTCACCTGGCAGTTCCTGTTCCCGAAGTAGACTGTAGGATCGACATCGTTTTTGAGAATCAGGAACGGACCACGAATAAATCCCGCCGACAAGCAAGGCATCAACTCGGGCAAGAATTACACGTGGGCTGTCCCGGATTCGCCGCCGGATTTGCCGAAGTAACGATCCACTCACCAACGAGGATGTAACCATGCAAGAATTCGCGGCTGTTATTCGGCGGCAATGTTGCTGGAGTGCACTTTCCTTGATCATGGCGGGTATGTTGCTTTGGCTTTGCTGCTCGGGCGCCGTTCACGCGCAGGGTGAGGAGGCTGCCGAGCCGCCGTCCAGCGGCGAGGGGGTCGAGGTCGCCGACGTGATCGTGGACGGGCGTGTGATCCTGAAGGTGAGGGGCACTTTGGCCTTTCCTGCCGCGCGGCGTGCCGCGGAGATCAGGCGGCAGATCATCGCCGCCGCCCACGACGAGAGTATCCCAGCCGGTGCCGTGACCCTGAACGAAAAGGAGGATCGTACGCTATTGATGGCGGGCAATCGCATGTTGCTCGACCTGTTCGACGCCGATGCAGAGATCGAGGGACTCAGCCGTCAGATACTCGCCGAGTCGAAGCAAGTGCGCCTGCAAGAGGCGATTGCCAACTATCGCCGCGACCGCAGCCCGCCTGTCCTATTGACCAAGAGCCTTTACGCGCTGGCGGCGACCTTGATCGCCGTTGGGCTGTTGTTCGGCTTCTGGAAGGGGTTTCGTAGCCTGGACAATCTCGTGGAGCGGCGCCTGAGGGAGCATATCAAGACCCTGGAGGCGAAGTCCGCCCGGTTCATCAGGTCGCAGCAATTGGCCAAGTTCCTGCGCGGGCTTGTCAAGGGACTCCACGCCGTCTTGATCGCGCTGACGCTCTATTTCTGCCTCAACTTCGTCTTGGGTCTTTACCCCTGGACGCGCGGCTTCGCGATCTGGCTGTTCGACCTGATCCTGAACCCGCTTGGAGAGATGGGGAAGGGGCTGCTCGCCACGATTCCGGACCTGGTCTTCCTGCTGATCCTGTTCTTTGTCACCCGCTACGTCCTGGGGATGATTCATGTGTTCTTCCGGGGTATCGACAGCGGCGCCGTCAAGTTGGCATCCTTCGAACGGGATTGGGCCTGGCCCACTTACAGAATCCTGCGCCTGGTGGTGGTCGTCTTCGCCCTCGTCGTGGCCTATCCACATATCCCGGGCTCTCAGTCCGAGGCCTTCAAGGGTATCTCCATCCTGCTCGGTCTGATCGTCTCCTTGGGGTCGTCGTCCATCATCGGCAACATCATCGCCGGTTACAGCTTGACCTACCGGCGCCCATTCAAGATCGGGGACCGAATCAGGATTAACGACACCGTGGGTGAAGTGATGGAGATTCGGGTCCTGGTGACCCGGCTGCGCTCCCTGAAGAACGAGGAGGTCGTGATCCCGAATACTGCCGTTCTCAATGGCGAAGTTATCAATTACAGCACGCTTGGGCGCCAGCAGGGGCTGATCCTGCACACCACGGTCGGCATCGGCTACGAGACCCCCTGGCGACAGGTGGAGGCCATGCTTAAACAAGCCGCTGGACGCACCAGCGGACTGCTCAAGAAGCCAAAGCCCTTCGTGCTCCAGAAGGCGTTGGGGGATTTTGCCGTGACCTATGAGCTCAACGCCTATTGCACCGATCCGAAGAACATGGCGCATATCTACTCGGCGCTGTACCGGAACATCCTGGACGTTTTCAACGAATACGGGGTGGGGATAATGACGCCCTCCTATGTGGAGGACCCGCCAGAGCCCAAGCTTGTACCCCAGGATCAGTGGTATGCGGCGCCGGCGACACCGCCGTCCGCATCCGGATCGGGATGACGATTGCGAGCGCTGAGGCGCATAGCACACAGGACGCCAGGGACAACGCCGCGATGCTCGCCCTGTCGCTGACCGGGCTCCGGACCTCCGCCCGAGCGTACTTTCTCGGATAGGCTCACCGCCTGCGAGCCGGTGCCGAGGTGCGGGATTCTTAGAAGTTCGTGACGAAATACTGTTGGAAATAACACCGAGGAGGGGAAAGGAAGGCAACTGATAACCCATCTTTGTCACCGCATCTGATAATATCCAATAATAACATTGGGTTATGAATGTTTGTCTCTCGTTATGGCACTACGGTTTGTGATTTACG
>JAYEJW010000372.1:0-1949 GCA_034716535.1 Pseudomonadota bacterium | reverse complement strand
GTTTGGAAAAGCGCAGGCAAAAATGCCTGATTCAGGCACGCTTGCAATCGCTAGTAGGGAATTCGCAATCCCCCGAAATTTGATCCAACAATACCTAAAACCCGACGTTAATCAAGCGGCAGCTCAATTCGCTGCGATCGCGTGAGAAGGTTCCGGCGAAATCGTTGCGGTCATAAGCATCCAACGCTTGGCGAAACATCCGATCCCGACTCTCCCAGCGATCCTTGCAGAGTGGATAGCGTGCGGTCCGCGTGGCATCGTCGTGGGATAGGTGTACGGCATGGCCCTCACTGATACGGCGCAGTCCGGCGCCGAGCGTGAGGCGTGCGATCATGTCCTGGTCCTCCCAGCCCCAGCCGTGCAGCTTCCCATTGTAGCCGTCGATGCGTGTGAAATCATCGCGCCGGACCAACAGCAGACCGGGGGCTTGACGGGTACCGTCCGCGGCGTCTTCCTCAGAGTCCAGTATGTGCAGTTCGCGTCCGTCCGCCGTTTTGATACTCAACTCATAACCGAAGCGCACCACGTGCCGGGCCTGGCGAGCGTTTCGCCGGGACTCACTCACGCCTGCCAGTGTGGCGAAGATGCCGGGATTCGTGATCACCTTGCGGGCGAGGGTGCCGACCGTTGGTGCATCAAGCAGGATGTCGCAGTCGCAAAAGAACATAAGATCGTGGCGGGCGAAGTTTGCGCCCGCGTTTTGCGCACGCGCCTTGTGAAACCACTGTTGTCCGCTGACCTCGACGACACGGGTCGACAAACCTACATGGGCGAGTTGGTATTTCAGCCGCTCGGGGTCGCCACCGAAATTTACGATAATGACTTCGCCGGAAAGTGGTTCGGCCGCCGCTTCAAGGCCGGGGAGCACCTGCCCGAGTTCGTCCCTGTCGCACCAAGTCACTATAATCGATAACATCTTGCTTGATATCCGCGTTTCAGTGCCCTACATTATCCAGGAATCTCTGCCCGCAGTCATCGCGCAAAGCAAGAATGCATATACGTACCGAAATAGGCGGCAGAATCGCAAAGTTGAACAGGAAAACGGACTTGCGCGTCGCGATTGTTACGACCGCATCGCCACCCGATGTTGGCGGCGAGGCCAGCTGGTTTTTCGGAATGCTCGCAGCGCTAAAGGCAGTTGCGAAAGTCTTCGCGCTGGTGCCGGACTCTGCCGATCCGAGACCCGTTATCGAAGCAGGAGCAAGTGCTGTCTTCCCCTACCCGACGGCGGCGGCTGCGCTGATCGGTGAGATGGGGCAGATCATCGAGAGCGTCAGCCGGGTGGCGGCCGAGCAGAATTGTGATCTCATCCAGCTCACCAGCGCCGATCTGGCGTTCTTAGTCCCGGAACTCGACAAGCGGGGGTTCGTGGTCGTAGTAACGCCCTGCGGGGCCGCAACGGCCACAAGTCGTTTTCCGCTGAGTTTCATCGGAGAAGACCGGCAGATTTGGCTGGCGCGGAACCTTGCGGCGGCACGAATGGTCACGGGTACCTCGGCGCGGGATGTGGACGAACAGCTGTTTCCGGGCGTGGATTTAGAGCGTTTCGAGCCCGGCGGCAGGCAAGAAGCGCGTCGACGGGTTCGCGTGGATCCTAACGGAATTTTGTTGTTGTCCGTTGGCGGAGTCAGATTTGAAGACGGATTGTTAGAACTGATCGAGGCCATTGGCCGGCTGGCGCTCCCACTCACACGGCTGATCATTGCAGGTGCAGACGAAGGCGCCGCAGAGCGCGTCGCAGCAGGGGTCCGGTTTCGGGGGCTGCTCGATCAGGTCATACTTTGCGGCCAGGTACCGCCGTTTGCACTGGCCGATCTGTACCGTGCGGCAGACGTCGCGGTGTCTGTGCCAAACCCCGGGGCCGGCGCAAATCAGCGTCCGCAATCTGGAATGTCTATCGTCGAGGCCGCGGCCTGCGGGATCCCAGCGCTGGTAACCCGTACCGGGGC
>JAYEJW010000371.1:0-9858 GCA_034716535.1 Pseudomonadota bacterium | reverse complement strand
CCGTTCAACGTGGTGCGTTTCCGCCCCGTCTCGGCATCCCAGAGCTTGATAGTCCCATCGGTATCCACCGAGGCCAGTGTGCGCCCGTCGGGGGAGAAGGCGACGGCAGAAACCTGACCGATGTGCCCTTGCAGCACGGCGTGTACCTGTTCGGTCTCGACGCCCCAGAGCTTCATGGTCCCATCGGTATCCACCGAGACCAGTGTGCGCCCGTCGGGGGCGACGGCAGAAACCAGACCGGTGTGCCCGTTCAGCGTGGCGCGTTTCCGCCCCGTCTCGGCATCCCAGAGCTCGATGGTCCCATCGGAATCCCACGAGGCCAGGGTGTGCCCGTCAGGGGCGAAGGCGACGTCGTAAACCGTACCGGAATTCGATAGATGCGCGCGTTCCTTCCTCGTATCCGTGTCCCAGAGCCCAATGGCCCCTTCTGCGCTCCCAACGGCCAGTGTGCGCCCGTCGGGGGAAAAGGCGATGGCGTTAATATTCGGACTGGTATGCCCCTGCAGCGTAGCGCGTTTCTGACCGGTCTTGGCGTCCCGGAGATTGATGGTCCGATTCCGACCTGCCGATGCAAGGGTACGTCCGTCGGGGCTGAAGGCGACGAGAGTCTCCGGGAAAAGGTAGTGCCCCACATGCGTGGCGCGTTTCTCCCTCGTCTCAGCGTCCCATAGTATGATGTTCGCAAAATCGCCCGCCGAAGCCAGGGTGCGGCCGTCGGGGGAGAAGGCGACGGCCATAACCGGATCCGCATGCCCCTTCAGCGTGGCTCGTTCCTGCCGGGTCTCGGCGTCCCAGAGCTTGATGGTCTGATCTCCGCTCGCCGAGGCCAAGGTGCGGCCATCCGAGGCGAAAGTGACCGCAAAAACCCCAGATGAATGCCCCTGCAGTGTGGCGCGTTCCTGCCCGGTCTCGGCGTCCCAGAGCCTGATCGTCTCATCCCTGCTTACTGAAGCCAAGGTGCGCCCGTCGGGGGCAAAGGCGACGCCCTCAACCGAATCGGCATGCCCCTGCAACGTTGCGCGTTTCCGCCCCGTCTCGGCATCCCAGAGCTTGATGGTCCGATCTCTGCTCGCCGAGGCCAGGGTGTGCCCGTCGGGGGAGAAGGCGACGGCCATAACCGGATCCGTATGTCCCTTCAGCGTGGCTCGTTCCTGCCGGGTCTCCACGTCCCAGAGCTTGACGGTCTGATCCCAGCCCGCCGTAGCTAGGGTGCGCCCGTCGGGGGAGAAGGCGATGGTCTCAACATCGCCGCTGTCAAAGATGGCCTTCTCCTTGTTCACCAGCCCGTAGAAATGCCCCCAGGTGAAATCTCGAAGGTCCACCGGGCACTGTTGCGTGTCGAGCAACAGGTTGCGGGCCAACAGCGGCTGATGTCGCCACAGGTCCTGGACCCGCGCCAGTTGGACGTTGTAGGCGCCTCGTTGCGCTAGCTCAGCCTGCCTCTCGGCTTCCACTTTCTTTACGTAGGAGTAACCCGCGAGCCCGGCCGTCAGCACGAGCGCAAACAAGACAATGCCGACGACCATCTGCAACCGACGCGCAGACACTTGCCTCTCGGCAGCAAGGTCCTGCGCCCTTTGCTCCGATCGCGTCTTTTCAGCGACGAGGTCCTGCGCCTTTTGAGCCAATTCCTCTGCCCGCTTCGCCGATCGTGCTTGCTCCTCAGCGATCAGCCTTTGCTGCTCGGCGACCTTCTCTGCATCGCGAATGCGCCGCTCTTGCTCGGCCTGTCGCTGCGCCTCGCGTCGATCCTCGGCCTCCCTGCAGGCGTGCAGATAGCTTGCCTCGATAGATTCGGGATCGAGCGCGAAACGCGGTTCCGTCACCAGGGTTTCGAGCGCTTGCAACCGCTCGCCCCGATGGATCAACAACTCCTTACTACGTCCGGGCTCAATGGCCTCGGCCCAGTCCGATGCCGCTCGCTGCAGGGCGCCGAGCTGACGCAGGTTGTCCCGATCCTGTTCCAGCCAGATTGCCAATTTCGGCCAGACACGCAACAGGGCCTCGTGCGCGACTTCGATAGTCTCCTTGCCACCGCCGTCGCGGTCGGTCATCAACAGCCGGTTATCCACGAACGACTTGAGAGCCTGCCAGGCGCCTTCTGGAAGCTCTGCGCGCCGTGCACGACGGCGCACCGGAGCGTCCTCCGCGGTCACCCTAACCATTGCCGGGACGAAGGCGGCATGGACAGCCGGCAGCCGTTTCGGGTCGTCGCGTACCCCGGCCAGGGCCTCATCCGCGGCCTTGACGATGGAGCCTTCCAGTCCGCCGATCTCGAGGTATTCGGCAAGCTCGAATCGACCATCGACGCGGAACGCCTCGTTGTCCCACATCCGGCGCAACGTGTAGGCGAGTAGCGGAAGTGCATCCCGCGTTCGGGTGTCTCGGCACATGCGCTCGACCAGATCGGCGTCGATGCGTAGTCCGGTCAGTTGTTCGGGCGCGCGGATGATAGCCGGGAAACGTTCCGCCGGCAGCGGGTCCAGCGGGATGCTCTTGTAGGCGAGCGGCGTACCATAGGCCGAGTCACGTAGGAAAGGTTGGCGCTGGAACGTCTCCAGGAACTCCGAGCGCATGGTCGCCAGAACCAAGAGCCGTCCGTGGGCACTTTCCATCGCCGCTCGCAGCAAACCAAGCAGCCCCTGCGCCCGGGCCTCAACCTGCTCGGAGAAGAACTCTTCTGCTTGGTCGATGACCACCAGCGTGCTGCTCTGATCGCTCGCTTCGGCTTCGATGCGCAGCTCTCTGAGCAGATTCAACAAGGTCTCGCCGCCGTTTTGCTTGGCCGCGACGCCCGCCTCCAAGCGGGCTTTGAGATCGGCAAAGTCGCGGCTCGCACCGGCTTGCTTGAACGCGCGAGCCAGGGATTCTGCGAACTCGGCCAGCGGTGCTGTGTGGGGAATCAGCGGCGGCAGCACGAGCCAACCCGGGTCGCGACGCAAGCGCGGGATCACGCCCGCGCGTACCAGGGATGACTTGCCACTGCCCGAGGCACCGAGCAAGAGAAGGAAACGCTCCGTACCGCCGCTGCCGCGGCGCAGTCCTTCGAGCACTTCCAGCAGCTCGGTGACTTCCGGATCCCTGCCCTTGTAGATGGCCGCATCCTCTTCCTTAAATGCCCAGAGTCCCGGATACGGAGGGCGGGTCGGGTCATCCCATGGAAACTCCTCACGGAGCGCGCGATCGAGCCGCGCCAGGCCCGCATCTTCCGGTCCGTCTAGTTCGATGGGGGTCTGTTGGATATCCGGAAACAGCCTAGAGCTGTCGAAGTCTCGTTCCAGCTTCACAGGCAAGATCAGCTTGCCGATCGCCCGGGCATGGGTCATCTCGGCGAAGCACCATTTGGATTCGGCCCAGTTGGCGCTGTAGAGCGGCAGAAACACCCGGCACTGGCGCCGGTTTTCGTAAAGAACCTGCTCCCAGTCCTGACCGGTCAAGATCCCGCTTTGCAAGTCGTCGTCGAGAAATACCCAATGACCGCGCTCCTCGGTCTCCAGCCAGGCCTTCAGACGCTGTGCGGCCTCTTTGTCCTTGGTGCTATGGCTGAGAAAGATGCTGGTCATGTTTTCGAGTTGTCAGGCGGCGACCGCAGCTAATGGTCATCAGTGGGGCGTTTGCGAATCCGTGTGAAGACGCGTCACCATCGCATGTCGACCGCGCCCGGAGCAATACGTATTTCGGTTTCGCGAGCGGGTGAGGGGGTGAAGCCCGACCTCGGTCGGTGGCGGAGGCAGTCCGTTTTTCGCCCCGCTGGCACCGATGCGCCGCCCGGCGTGCCGACAGGGTTCGGACTGTTGATACGCAGAACGAGGCACATCCCGCTCGGGCGATCGTATTCCTGTCGAGCCGCCGCAACGCGACCCCTGGGCACACGAGGTAGATCCAGACGCTAAACTCAGAGCGCTGCGACGCACCGGGAACGGCTCCCGGCTGGACGAGGGCCGGATGCGGCCAACGATGAGGGCACGGGAAAGCGACGGGGAAACGAGCGAAGCCGCTGTTGCCGCATCACGAGCCAACGTCCGCTTTTTCGACGGCAAGGCTAACCGCCAAAGTCACGCCGAACGTCACCTTTGCGACAAAGGAGCGGCCTCCCGAGAGTCCCACCGTCAGCGGCAGCAAACAGCGTTTACCGGTCATAGCGGATCGACGCTACGACAAACGGAGAGGACGCAATCTGACATGCGATGGCGACCTAGATCCATGTTGCCTTCATGCACCGATAAGGATTGGTGAGTCGCCCTGCTAATGTCTCCTCTTGGCCGATTGCGGTCCGTCAAACAAGTCAGCAGCCAAGTGTCAGAAAACTTTACAGGCCCTATCCGAGGAAGGCTCCCCGAACGTCCGCTTTTGGCCGGACTGAGACGTTCAAGCAACCCGCCGACCCGCAAGACAAAAAATCTTTGATGCGGCCTCAAAAATACTGATGGTTCCCGCGACGTAAGACCGTTCTCGACCCTGAAGAGACTGTCAGGTAGCCATCGGTTAACGACAGCAGTTCCGCAATTTCAGACGATTGAGAAACAAGAAGCCCCGGCCGTCGCGTCGGGGCTTCTTCTTACCGCAATCGTCTGACTCCTTGCTGCGGGTCTCCGGTCTCCGTCATCGGCCTGCAACTGGAGCATTCTTTCATCACACTGGGGCAGACGCTCGGGCCGGCGGTCCCGCCGGGATTCCGTTCGGCAAGAATTGAACTTTCGAACTGGCTTCTAGCGCCGATTGTCCCTGTGGGGGCGACGCGCTCACACTAGTAAAGTCATTTCCCTTTCCATATAGTGCTCCCGTTGCGGCACTGGACATCAACACAGGAAACATCCATGGAAGCCGATATCCTGACCAAAGTGATCCTCCCCCTCTCCCTTTTCCTGATCATGTTCGGAATTGGGCTCTCGCTGCGGTTGTCTGATTTCATCGGCGTTTTCAAAGCCCCCAAGGCGATTGCCGTTGGCCTAACCGGGCAAATGATCTTGTTGCCCGCCATCGCCTTTGCTCTGGCTATCGCCTTTCAACTGCCACCGGAGATCGCAGTCGGCCTGATTATCATCGCCCTAGCACCGGGCGGCGCGACCTCCAACATGTTCACCTATCTCTTCAGGGGTGACGTCTCGCTCTCCATCAGCCTAACCGCCCTGGTAAGCCTGATCACCCCGTTTACCATTCCGCTGATCGCCGCGCTCAGCATGTCCTACTTCCTTGGCAGCTATGCGGAATTTGCGCTGCCGATCGGCAAGACGATCGTTCAGCTGGTGATGATTACGGTCATCCCGGTTGGCCTGGGGTTGTTCGCCCTGTCGCGCTGGCCTGCCACTGCGGCAAAGATGGAAAAGGTGCTCAAGTGGTTCTCAATCTTCTTCCTGTTCCTGATAATTGCCCTGATCGTGCTGAAGAACAGGGAGAACATGCTGGGCTTCTTCGCGCAGGCAGGATTGGCCACCCTAATCCTCAACCTAGTCGTGCTGGTACTGGGCTACCAGCTCGCGAAACTGGCCAGGCTCTCGTTCCCGCAATCGGTATGCATCGGCTTTGAGGTGGGGATCCAGAACGGCACCATGGCGCTGGTGGTAGCCGGCACCCTGATTGGCAATGCGACGATGATGATCCCGGCAGTCACCTATTCGTTGCTCATGTTCGTCACCGGCGCCGGATTCGGCTGGTGGACGAGCCGGAAGAGCAAAGCCATCTCCCAAGAGAAGCCCCTGAGAAAAACGGGCTAGCCGGGTGCTGTCTTGCGGAGTTTGCTTATATAGTGCCTGAATGGAAAGTCACTTTTCTATGTTAAAACAAGATGTTACAATATGCCCCCATGATTAAAGATTTCGCAGAAACTCGTTCAATTGGGGCAGGATATCTCGCAACTTATTGATTTTTGGTGGTCGCGCCGGGCAATTTCCGGCTCCTGCGACCATCCACGGAATGAATCTCAATAAACTTCGTCATTCGAAACCCCATGCGTCAAGTCATCGATCCGCAATTACAATTCGGCGAGCAAGACATCTCGGCTATTAAGCTCGACCCGCGTTCCCGCGATGACATTCCGCGGATCCTGCGCGGATTGCAGTACATCTACATCACCCCGGAGGTACGCGAGCGGGTGTTCGCCATCCTGGCGGAGGTGCTCCCCCCGCGGGCCGATAACGAGGGCAAGGTCAGCGCCCACACCGGCCGGCCCGGCATGGAGCAGTGGAAGATCCTGGTGCTCGGTGCGCTGCGTTTGGGGCTGAATGCCGACCATGACCGTATCCAAGAGTTGGCCAACCAGCATGCGACCATCCGCCAGATGTTGGGACACGGCGACTGGGCTGATGAGAGCCAGTACAGTCTGCAGACGATTCGGGAGAATCTGCGCCTGTTCACCCCGGAGATCCTCGACCGCATCAACCAGGAAGTGGTCCGTGCGGGGCACCGCTTGGTAAAAAAAAGCCCGGACGAGGGGCTCGCCATCCGTTGTGACTCCTTCGTCGTCGAGACCGACGTGCACCATCCCACCGACATCAATCTGCTGCTCGATGCCGTGCGCAAGGCCATCGAGATCTCGGCGCAGTTGTGCCGGGACGAGGGACTGAGCGATTGGCGCCAAAGCGCGTACAACGTACGCCAGCTCAAGAAGGCCTATCGGCGTGTGCAGCGCCTGAAGCGCTCCACGGCCAAAGACCCAGCCACGCGCGAGGCGCGCCAAGCCGAGATCGAGCAAGCCTACCGCGACTATCTGGAGCTGGCCGGGGATTTCCTCACACGGGTCCGCAACACCCGCGCCATGCTGCACGTTGGTTACAGTCTGCCCGCGCCAATGTTGGCCGAGCTCGACGCGTACATCGCCGATGGCGAGCGCCAGATCGATCAGATCCGCCGTCGCGTCCTGCGCGGCGAGCGTATCCCCCATGCCGAGAAGGTCTTCTCCATCTTCGAGCGCCACACCGAGTGGATCAACAAAGGCAAGGCCGGCGTGCCGGTCGAGCTGGGGCTGCGCGTGGCCGTGTGCGAAGACCAACACGGCTTTATCCTCCACCACCGGGTGATGGAGAAAATCACCGACGATCGGATCGCGATACCGCTGGCCGAAGAAACCATGCCTATCCGGTTGGCCCCTAAGATCCTGCCCGCGCGTGCTCATGGCGCTCGGCCGTTTGGGTGCTGCCACTCTCCGCCATACAGATCCGCGTAGGTGGGAGCCCGTCGGCGCAACGCCAGTCCGAGGACGGAGTCGAAAGCGGCCATCGGCCAGAACCTCCGGTTGAAGCGAAAAACGTACTCGTTGAGGTATGCCTGGAGGTGTTGCGGCGAGACGCCGTGGTGGGTCCCGAGCAGCCATGCGTCCAGGTTGCTGAATGCGAGGTGAATCATCGGGAGATGCACTACCGCGTCAAACAACGGTTATCTTCTGTAACCTATTGAGTTAGCTGCACCTCTCGTCTCCCTTCAGTCCATACTCAATCAGTTTCTGGTCAGTTTTCGGCCAAATCCTGGGTTTTTTGGTGCTCAGAGGGGGTGTTTCTGCAGGAAAATGCTATAGTAAGGATCAAGTGGCAAAGAGTTATCCTTACTCTATCAGAGGTCGCGATGACCCAGCCCCGATCCGCGGAGACCTTGCTCGATCTGTTTGCCTCGGAGACGGTAGTGGATCTGCCGCGCATCCAAGTGGCCCTGGGTAGTGCCTCGTCCATGACTGCCTGCCGGTACCTGCGACAGGTTCCCTATCGGCGCAGCTACAATCACAACGGTCGCTACTATTGTCTGCATGAGCCTTCCCGGTACGACCGTCTTGGGTTATGGAGTGTGGGCGATGTTCATTTCTCGGTGGACGGCAGCCTTACAAAGACGGTGCGGCGCCTGGTGTACGAGATGGAGGCCGGCGCTACCCATCGGGAGCTCCAAGAGCGGGTCCGGGTACGGGTCCATAACACGCTGCTGACGCTGCTACGCCGCGGTGAGATTGAGCGCGAGCGCCTGGCGCAACTGTACGTGTATCTGCATCGGGACGCGGCGATCCGCGAGGTTCAGATTCCGCGTCGAGGAGCGTTGCTCAACGCCGGGGAAACGGCCCGGATCGCAGCTGGGATCCCCGATGAGATCGTCATCCAGGTCCTGTTGACGCTACTGCATCGTCCCGGGGCCAAAGCGGCGGAGGTGGTGCGTTATCTACGGGCACACTCGCCACCGGTTTCGATGGAGCAGGTCGGTGCGGTCTTTGCCCGGTATGACCTGGAGTCCATCGGCAAAAAAGGGGGCAGCTCGAAATCCTGAGCCGGCTGCGCGGGCACGCCCAACGGGCGGGCTGGTCGCCGGCGGAAGTGGCACGCGCCACGCGCGAAGCGGGGGATGCCCCCTCTATCGAGTTTGTCGCCGAGGTCGAGCGGTGCCCTGTCTGCGACGGGGCGCTGAAGGTCTACAAGAGCCGCTCGCGGCGGGTGATCACGCTGGCGGCGGGACCCTTTCGGGCCATCGAGACGCTCAAGCAATGCCGCACGGATTCATCCCATCCGATCCTGGGCTCGCAATCGCTTGCCCGGCTGGTGAAACCTCGCCAGCACGGTGGGTATGATCTGATCGTCCATGTGGGCCGAGCCCGCTACCTGGAGCACAAGCAACGCGGGGAGATCCAAGCCGAGTTGTACCGGCAACGAGGCATTGACCTGTCCACCGGCAGCCTCTCTTATCTCTGCGATCGGTTTCTCACCCACCTGGAGGCGCTGCACTTGGCGCGTGTGCCGCAACTACGTGCTGCCCTCGGGGAGGGTTATCCGCTGCACATCGACGCCACCTGCGAGCACGGCAAGGGCGGGCTTTTCGTGTGCATGGACGGGTGGCGAGGCTGGGTGTTGGTGGCCGGGCGCATTCCCTCGGAGCATGAGGATCATCTGCGTCCACTGGTCGAGCAGACGACCCGGCTGTTCGGCGATCCCATCGCCACCGTCCGCGACATGGGCAAGGGTGGCGCCAAGGCGGTTGCCCCCTTGCGCGAGAAGGGCGTCGTCGATCTGATCTGCCACTATCATTTCCTGGCGGCCGTGGGCAAAAAGCTTCTCGAGCAGCCCTATGCGCTGCTGCGCAAACTGTTGAAGTCCAGTAGAGTGCGGACCGATCTGCGGGCGCTGCTGCGGGATCTGCGCGGCTACTCCACCACAAGCCCCCACGCGGGGCGGCTCGGCATGGGTGTGGTACGCGAGGAGCTGCTGGCCCTGGTGCTGTGGATCCTCGAGGGCGAGGGCACCAAGGACCTGCTCTATCCGTTTGCCCTGGTGCATTTGGCGTTCTTCCAGCGCTGCCGAGAGGCGCTGCAACGCGCCCAATGCTGGGTGCAGGGACCGCGGACGCTGCCCGAGCGACGGGCAATCGGTCACCTCGCCACCCTCGTTCGCCGTTTCGATCAGGACAACCGCTTCACCACCGCCGTCACCCGGCTGGAGGATGGCTGGCAGGCCTTCTGCGAGCTGCGAGAGGTGCTGCAATTGTCCAGTGCCGAATTGCCTCGGGCCGATGTGCGGGCGCATCAGAGAGCGCTCGCGCCCCTGGAGGCGCGCCGGATGAGCGAGATCGAGGCGGCGCTGCGTGAGTACCGCGCGGAGCTTGACGAACGGACCGCATCCTCGAAGCGCGCCGGCTCGCCATCGACATCACCCAACACCGTCATCGTGAACTATCTCGATCGTTACCGGGAGCGCCTGTTCGGCCACCCGACCCGGCGCGACGAGGAGGGAAAGATTCTGGCGATCGTCGAGCGCACCAACAACGTACCCGAGCACTTCTTCGGTCACGAGAAACAGCATCTGCGCCGCCGTTTGGGACGGGCCAATCTGGGACGCGATCTGGAGGACCAGCCCGCCCAAGCCGCTTTGGCCGCCAATCTGCGCCACCCCGATT
>JAYEJW010000370.1:0-1962 GCA_034716535.1 Pseudomonadota bacterium | reverse complement strand
GATTCGCTCTCATTAATGTCGCCCATTCCCGTCAACTGATTCGTTATTGAGTGAAAACGTGTCGCGGCGGCCATTCGGGGATGCCGGTGCCGGCGAATAAAACCGAGTTTCCATTCAGACACTAATTTGCAGGGAGGGGGCCGGGCCCCCTCCCTTCTCAAGCGGGACTCTAGATGTTCGATCAAGTTGCCGCAGTTCCATAGAACCCTCCGGTGTTGCGGGTCTGTCGATGCGCTCCGATGAGAGTTGACGGCAGCTCAGGCATCTGCCCGGCCATGTGCCACGAGCCGTAGCGGGCATTCGCCCGAGTGCATTACGCTGGTTCTGCAGCCGATGAGCACGCCGTACCGCCCGGTGGAATAGAGGGTGGCGGCGGACACTCGGCGCTCCCGACAGGATAAGACACGTCCGAGTAGGGGCTTGATCTTTCCGGCCACCTTCCGGCCGATCAGGAAATCGGAAGCGCGGTCCTCTCCACCACCCGGCGCAGGACGAAGCTGGAGTGGACCCCCGACACGCCCTCGATGCGGGTGATCTTGTTGAGCAGGAGATCCTGGTAGGCATCCATGTCCCGCACGATCACCTTGAGCTGATAATCGGCGTCCCGGCCCGTGATCAGAAGGCATTCCAGGACCTCCGGCAGGGCACTCACGGCGGCATCGAAGCGGGTGAAGCGCTCCGGCGTGTGCCGGTCCATAGAGATGCTGACCAGCGCGACAAGGTCGAGCCCGAGCTTGCCCGCGTCCAGCAGCGCCCGATAGCCGGCGATTATGCCGGCGTCCTCCAGCGCCCGGACCCTCCGCAGGCAGGGAGAGGGCGACAGGCCGATGCGCTCGGCCAGGTCCTGGTTGCTGATGCGACCATCCGCCTGCAAGACCTCGAGGATGCTTCGGTCGTAACGGTCGAGCTTCATGGTGGTGTCGTTCCTCCGAAGACAATAGCCAGAGACTTCAGCTTGAGTTTCTTGGGGGGCGACCTCTGTCGCTGCTTCCGTTCGTAACCGTTCACGCCCCCCACACGACCAGACGCGATACGACGGCAGAGTTTTCCATCCATGGCTCTGGATTCCGGCATCCCAGCCGGAATGACGGCGGGAGTGTGAACGGTTGCCTCCGTTCCTGCATCGCGGCAAAGCCGCTCCCACCGTCGCTGTGCTGAGCCTTGGGCTTCAGAATAAATACAGATTGCTGGCTTAACCTGAATATTAGCAGATCATTGCTTTTTACCGGGGTTTCTAAGAGATTTCGCAATCGCCTGCTCTCCCCCTTCGCGTAACCTATCCCCGTCCTTTACCAAAGGGCGAAACCGGCCTCTGCCTACCCGCCAGACGGCACCAAAGCCCCGGTGCCACAAGGACTGGACGGGGCCTCAACCCTACCCGGGGACGGGCCGACCGACCGCCGACCAACAAGCGATCAGGGAGAAAACCCAGTGGAGCAGCAGATGAGCAACTTCGACCACCGGAAGTACCGCGCCGCCGCGGCGGTCCCGCTGTCCGGGCGTCAGTGGCCGAGCCGGATCGTCACCGAGACCCCGCGCTGGGCCAGCGTGGACCTGCGTGACGGCAACCAGGCCCTGCTCGAGCCCATGGGCGTCGCGCAGAAGCGGCGCCTCTGGTCCCTGCTGCTGAAACTGGGATTCAAGGAGATCGAGGTCGGTTTCCCCGCCGCCAGCCAGCCGGACTACGACTTCCTTCGCCGGCTCATCGAAGAGGACCAGATTCCTGACGACGTGACCGTCCAGGTGCTGGTCCAGGCCAGGGAGGACCTGATCCGGCGGACCTTCGACTCCCTGCGGGGGGTGCGCCGAGCCATCGTGCACGTCTACAACTCGACCAAGAAGATAGCTATGATCATAAAAATAAAGTAGATAAAGATGTAAGAACAGGGTATCAAGCGGGTAAGAAACAGTATGCAACAGGTTTTAAAAATCATATAGCTTCAGATGCAGATTCTGGAGCTA
>JAYEJW010000369.1:0-1963 GCA_034716535.1 Pseudomonadota bacterium | reverse complement strand
TCACCATTGAGGTCGAGCGCTCCCTGCGCGTCCTGGACGGCGCCTGCGCCGTGTTTTGCGCGGTCGGGGGTGTCGAGCCCCAGTCCGAGACCGTGTGGCGCCAGGCCGATAAGTACGGTGTTCCGCGTATCGCCTTCGTGAACAAGATGGACCGCATGGGTGCCGACTTCCTGCGCGTTGTGGAGCAGGTCAAGGAGCGGCTGGGCGGCTACGCGGTGCCCATTCAGTTGCCGATCGGCGCCGAGGAAGACTTCAAGGGCATCGTCGACCTGGTCCAGATGAAAGCGGTCATCTGGGACGAGGAGTCCCGGGGCATGAAGTATGAGCTCCAGGATATCCCGGAAGACATGGTCGATCTGTGCAAGGAGTGGCGCGAGGTCATGGTCGAGGCTGCCGCCGAGGCCAATGAAGAGGTCATGGAGAAGTACCTCGAAGGCGATGAGCTCACGAACGACGAGATAAAGGCGGGACTGCGCACCCGGACCCTGAACAACGAGATCGTGCCCATGATGTGCGGCTCGGCGTTCAAGAACAAGGGCGTGCAGGCCATGCTGGACGCCGTGATCGACTACATGCCGTCGCCGGTCGAAGTTCCGGCGATCAAGGGCATTCTCGATGATGCGGCCGAGACCGAGGAGGAGCGTCCGTCTTCCGACGACGCCCCCTTCGCGGCGCTCGCGTTCAAGATCGCCACCGATCCCTATGTCGGTACGTTGACCTTCTTCCGCGTTTACTCCGGTGTGCTGAAATCCGGCGACACCGTGTTCAATCCGGTGAAGAGCAAGCGCGAGCGCGTCGGGCGCATCCTGCAGATGCACTCCAACGACCGGCAGGAGATCAAGGAGGTGCGCGCGGGCGATATCGCCGCCGCGGTGGGCCTCAAGGACGTCGCTACCGGCGACACCCTTTGCGACATGAACCAGGTCATTACGCTGGAGCGCATGGAGTTTCCGGAGCCGGTGATCTCGGTTGCAGTGGAGCCCAAGACCAAGAGCGACCAGGAGAAGATGGGTATCGCCCTCTCCAAGCTGGCACAGGAGGACCCGTCCTTCCGCGTGCGCACGGACGAAGAGTCCGGTCAGACCATCATCTCCGGCATGGGCGAGCTGCATCTGGAGATCATCGTCGACCGCATGAAGCGCGAGTTCAACGTCGAGGCCAACGTGGGTGCGCCTCAGGTCAGCTACCGCGAGACCATCCGCAACAAGATCGAGCAGGAAGGCAAGTTCGTCCGCCAGTCGGGCGGCCGCGGTCAGTATGGCCATGTCTATCTGCGCATCGAGCCCCAGGAGGCGGGCGAAGGCTACGAGTTCGTCAATGAGATCGTCGGCGGCGCGGTACCGAGGGATTACATCCCCGCGGTTGACAAGGGGGTTCGGGACGCCATGACCAACGGCGTCATCGCCGGCTTCCCCATGGTGGACGTGAAGGTCAGCCTCTACGACGGCTCCTACCACGAGGTGGACTCGAGTGAAATGGCCTTCAAGATCGCAGGCTCCATGTGCTTCAAGGAGGGCGCGGCCAAGGCCAAACCCGTGCTGCTCGAGCCGGTGATGAAGGTCGAGGTGGTCACGCCCGAGGACTACATGGGCGATGTTATGGGCGACCTCAACAGCCGCCGCGGCATGGTGCAGGGCATGGAAGACGCCCCCGCGGGCAAGACCATCCGCGCCGAGGTACCCCTGGCGCAGATGTTCGGTTATGCCACGGACCTGCGCTCCGCCACCCAGGGTCGCGCCACCTACAGCATGGAATTTGCCAAGTACAACGAGGTTCCGGCCAGCATCGCCGAGGCCATCGCGAAGAAACAGTAACGAGCGACAGGGGTAGAGCGGGATGTCCAAAGAGAAATTCGAGCGCACGAAGCCGCACGTGAACGTGGGGACGATCGGGCACGTGGACCACGGTAAGACGACGCTGACGGCGGCGATCACCAAGGTGATGGCCGAGAAGCACGGCGGCG
>JAYEJW010000368.1:0-9893 GCA_034716535.1 Pseudomonadota bacterium | reverse complement strand
GCACGGCATCCAACAGATCCGGCCGCGTGTCCCGGACCAGGATACGCCCGCCGGATCTGTTGGATGCCGTGCTGATGAAATTGCGCGAAGCGGGGGCCAAGATCGAGACCGGCCCCGATTGGATCTCGCTGGACATGGAAGGTCGGCGCCCGAAGGCCGTGGACGTGCACACCGCCCCGCACCCGGCGTTTCCCACGGACATGCAGGCGCAATTCTGTGCCCTCAACAGCGTCGCCGAGGGGGTGGGGACCATCACCGAAACCGTGTTCGAAAACCGTTTCATGCACGTGCTTGAGATGCAGCGCATGGGTGCGGACATTCGGCTCGAGGGAAACGTTGCCGTCTGCCATGGTGTGGAGAGTCTGACGGCAGCACCTGTCATGGCTACCGACCTGCGCGCGTCTGCCAGTCTGGTGCTGGCGGGCTTGGTGGCGGAGGGGGAGACCATGGTGGACCGCATCTACCACATCGACCGTGGTTACGACAACATCGAAGAGAAGCTCGCGACCCTGGGTGCGCGCATCCGCCGTATCTCGGGCTGACAGGGACCTCCCGTCATGGAGTTTACGGCGCCGCTGACAATCGCCCTTTCCAAGGGCCGCATCTTCAAGCAGACGCTGCCCCTGCTGGCCCACGCAGGGATCCAACCACGGGACGATCCGGAGACCAGCCGCAAGCTGATTCTCGAGACCAATCACCCGCGGGTCAAGCTGGTGATCATCCGCGCCAGCGACGTGCCCACTTACGTGCAGTACGGCGCCGCCGACCTGGGCGTGGCGGGCAAGGACGTGCTCTTGGAGCACGGAGGCGAGGGGCTCTACGAGCCGCTGGACCTGCGCATCGCCCGATGCCGCATGATGGTCGCAGGTATCCCGGATGCGGATCTTGGAACCGGACGGTTGCGCATTGCCACCAAGTACGTCAAGAGCGCGGAGCGTCATTTTGCCGCCAAGGGCAAGCAGGTGGAGATCATCAAGCTCTACGGCTCCATGGAACTCGCCCCTCTGGTGGGACTCTCGGACCTGATCGTGGACCTGGTCGAGAGCGGCAACACTCTGAAGGCCAATGGTCTGGTGCCCCTTGAGCACATCGTCGATATCAGCTCGCGGTTGGTGGTCAACAAGGCCTCCTGGAAAATGAAGCACGCCTCCCTGATGGCTCTGCTGGGTGCGCTGCGCGATGCGGTCGCAAGTCAGTCGGTCTCGGACTGATCCTCTGCGCGAGGTGCCGCCGCTTCAAGTACGCCGCACCACACACTCGTACAGGCGCGCCCAAGACTCCGTAACAAGAGACAGACCGAGTCTCACGCGAAGCTGCGAAAGGCGCGAAGAGAATCTACTGGCATGATGGCTGTTAGAGAAACCCAGGCGCTGCTGTTAGTACTCCGACAGGGAGGTTTTGATGAGTTCCATCGAAACCTCCCTGTCGGAGTACTAGGATGTTTCGGCGACGGCGTTAACGCATGGGCTTGAGACGAAGCCGTTCCAATAGGATTTACCCATGGTAGACATCAAGCAACTGTCCACCGCCGACGCGGAATTCGACCGTCGGCTCGACGCGCTCCTGGCCTGGGAATCGGTCTCCGACGCCCGGGTGCAGGAGACCGTGAACAGGATCATCAGCGCGGTCCGCACCGAGGGCGATGCCGCCCTGCTGGACTACACCAGGCGCTTCGACGGCTGGGAGCCCCATGGGCCAGGGGCGCTGGAGATCCCCCTTGCGCGACTGGAGGAGGCGTGGCGCAGTATTTCCCAGGTCCAACGCGAAGCGTTGGACCTCGCGGCGCAGCGCATCCGCGCCTATGCCGAGCACCAGAAGCTTAGCGACTGGAGCTTCCGCGAAGCCGACGGCACCCTGCTCGGCCAACAGGTAACCCCCTTGGATCGGGTCGGCCTCTACGTCCCCGGCGGCAAGGCCGCCTATCCGTCGTCCGTGCTCATGAACGCCATACCGGCCAAGGTGGCGGGGGTGGGTGAGCTGATCATGGTCGTCCCAACCCCCGCCGGTGAGGTCGATGAGCTGGTTATGGCTGCCGCCCATGCGGCCAGCGTGGACCGGGTGTTCGCCATCGGCGGCGCCCAGGCGGTGGCAGCGCTGGCCTACGGGACGGACCTGGTGCCCGGGGTGGACAAGATCGTCGGTCCCGGCAACATCTACGTGGCCACGGCCAAGCGGGCCGTTTTCGGCCAGGTCGGCATCGACATGGTGGCCGGACCCTCGGAGATCCTGGTGTTGTGCGACGGCGTTACGGACCCGGACTGGATCGCCATGGACCTCTTCTCCCAGGCCGAGCACGACGAGGACGCCCAGTCCATTCTTTTGACTTGGGACCCGGGGTTCGCCGAACGGGTGAAAGCCAGCATCGAGAAGCTGCTGCCGACCGTGGAGCGCCGGTCCATCATCGCTGCGGCGTTGCGTGAGCGTGGGGCCTTCATCCTCGCCCGGGACATGGACGAGGCGGCCGAGGTGGCCAACCGGATCGCACCCGAGCACCTGGAGCTCTCGGTGGCGGAACCCGAGTCCCTGGCGGCCAAGATCCGCCACGCCGGCGCCATCTTCATGGGCCGCTACACGGCAGAGGCCCTAGGGGATTACTGCGCCGGTCCGAACCATGTGCTGCCCACCTCTCGCACGGCGCGCTTTTCCTCGCCGCTCGGTGTCTATGACTTCCAGAAGCGTTCGAGTCTGATCATGGCATCGGCCGAAGGGGCGGCGACGCTCTCGCGCACGGCCTCCGTCCTGGCGCGCGGCGAGGGGTTCACCGCCCATGCCCGTTCCGCGGAATATCGCGGTGGGTCGGAGTACTAGTCCGAATATCTCACGCGAAGCCGCGAAGTACGCGAACGAACTAATTTGCCTATAGATTTTTCTCGCCTCAGACGAGTCATGCTCAGTAGTAACTCGTATGCGAAACTTCCGGTAAGGTTCCGTATTTCTTCGCGCCTTCGCGCCTTCGCGCCTTCGCGCCTTCGCGCCTTCGCGTGAGATTCGTGAAGTATCCGGGCTAGGGTACGACTTGCGGGCCAACTTCAATCGAGATGCCGAGATCGGTGCGCAGGGCGCACCCTACGGAGCTGACCATGCGCGAGCTGATCGAGCGGCTGGTGCGACCCGAGATCCGGGCGCTCAAGGCCTACCATGTCCCGGAGTCTTCCGGCCTCATCAAGCTTGATGCGATGGAGAACCCCTACACCTGGCCCGAGGACCTGCGTCGGGAATGGCTCGAGCTGCTGCGCAATGTCCAGGTCAACCGCTACCCGGATCCCCGCGGCTCGGGGCTTCAGGAGGCACTGCGCAAGGCCATGGGGATTCCGGAGGACATGCGGCTGCTGCTCGGAAACGGCTCGGACGAGCTGATTCAGATGCTCGCTATGACCGTCACCGGACCCGGACGGAAGGTCCTGTCCGTGGACCCGGGCTTCGTCATGTACCGTATGATCGCCCTCTTCGCGGGTATGGGCTATGTGGGCGTACCCTTGCGTGAAGAGGACTTCTCGCTGGACCTGCGGGCGGTGTTGGAGGCGATGGAGCGGGAACAACCTGCCGTTACCTTTCTCGCCTATCCCAACAACCCCACGGGCAACCTGTTCGATACAATGGCGATCGAGCGGATCATCGCCGCGGCACCGGGGCTGGTGATCGTCGACGAGGCCTACGCGCCTTTTACCGATTCGAGCTTCCTGTCGCGGTTGGGGGAATGGCCGAATCTGTTGGTGATGCGCACGGTGTCCAAGATGGGGCTTGCCGGCTTGCGGCTCGGCCTGCTTGCCGGTCCGGCAGAATGGCTCACCGAGATCGACAAGACTCGGTTGCCATACAATATCAACGTACTCACCCAGGTCAGCGCCGCCTTCGCCCTGCACCACAGGGACCTGTTCGACGAGCAAACACAGCGAATCCGCGAAGAGCGTGCCCGCCTGTTCGCCGCGCTGGACGCGATGGCCGGTGTGCGCCCTTATCCGAGCGACGCCAATTTCATCCTGCTGCGGCTGCCGGCGGGTCGGGCGGGAAAGGTGTTCGCTTCGCTCAAGTCGGGGGCGGTGTTGGTGAAGAAGCTCGACGGTACACACCCGTTTCTTTCGGATTGTCTGCGCGTGACCGTCGGACGACCGGAGGAGAACGACGTCTTCCTGCGGGTGCTTCAATCCGCGCTGTAGCGATCAAGGAGTTTGCGCTGCGTCGCTCATCACGCTTTTCGGGATCGAAGCGTCGCCCGGGCTGATGCCCCGGTCCGTGGGTCGAGACGAGATCTACTGGGCGTCGGCGTCCTGCGCCTCGTCGGCGAACTCCTCCTCAGGGGGCACCGTCGCTTCCGCCTTCCGCGGCTCGTGCACCAGCACCACGGCGCCCAGGGGAGGCAGGGCGATGGGGATGGAGTGAGGCCTGCCCATCCAGCTAACGGGCTCGGATTTCACGCCGCCTTGATTGCCCAGGTTGCTGCCGCCGTAGATGTCCGCGTCCGAGTTAACGGCCTCACGGTAGATGCCTGAAAAAGGGACGCCGATGCGGTAGTTGTTGCGGGGGATCGGCGTGAAGTTGAACACCGCGGCCACCACGGCCTTGCCGCTGCGGTCTTTGCGCAGGTAGCTGAGTACGGACTGGGAGCTGTCGTGACAGTCGATCCATTCGAAGCCCTCGCCCTCGAACTCCAGGTCGTAGAGCGCGCGCTGGGAGCGGTAGAGCCGGTTCAGGTCTGACACGATGCGGCGCACGCCCTGGTGCTGGGGGCGGTCCAGCAGGTACCAGTCGAGTTCCTCGGCGAAGTTCCACTCCCGTCCCTGACCGAACTCGCAGCCCTGAAACAGCAGCTTCTTACCAGGGTAGGTGAACATGAACGTGTAGAGCAGGCGCAGGGAGGCGAACTTCTGCCAGGCGTCTCCGGGCATGCGGTCCAGGATGGAGCGCTTGCCGTGTACCACCTCGTCGTGCGAGAAGGGCAAGACGAAGTTCTCCGTGAAGGCGTAGAGCAGCCCGAAGGTGAGCAGGTCGTGGTGGTAGTGGCGGTAGATAGGGTCCTTCAACATGTAGGCCAGGGTGTCGTGCATCCAGCCCATGTTCCACTTCATGCTGAATCCGAGACCGCCCAGGTAGGTCGGGCTCGAGACCGCGGGCCAGGCCGTGGACTCCTCGGCGATCATGAGGGTTCCCGGGTGTTGCTCGTGAGTTACTGTATTGAGCTGGCGCAGGAAATCCACAGCCTCCAGGTTCTCGTTGCCGCCGTACTTGTTCGGGATCCATTCGCCGTGCTCGCGGGAATAGTCCAGATACAGCAGGGAGGCCACCGCGTCCACCCGCAGCCCGTCGAGGTGAAATTCGTCCAGCCAGTAGAGCGCGCTGGAGAGCAGGAAGTTTCTCACCTCGTTGCGGCCGTAGTTGAAGATCAGGGTGCCCCAGTCCTTGTGCTCGCCCATGCGCGGGTCCGCGTGCTCGTAAAGCGCGGTGCCGTCGTAGTTGGCCAGTGCATAGATGTCCCGCGGGAAGTGGGCCGGCACCCAGTCGAGGATGATGCCGATACCGTTCTGGTGCAGGTGGTCGACGAAGTAGCGGAAGTCGTCCGGGCTGCCGAAACGGCTGGAAGGGGCGAAGTAACCGGTGGTCTGGTAGCCCCAAGAGGCGTCCAGGGGATGCTCGGTGATGGGCAGCAGCTCGACGTGGGTGAAGCCCATCTCCTGAACATAATCGACCAGTCCGCTTGCCAGCTCTCGGTAGCTCAGGAACTCTCCGTCGGCCGTCTTCCGCCAGGAGCCCAGGTGCACCTCATAGACGGACATGGGTCGGTGCTGCCAATCAGTTTCTGCACGGCCTTGGATCCAGGCCTGGTCGCTCCATGTGAAGTCGCTCTTTGCGCAGATGATGCCGGCGGTTTCCGGTCTGAACTGGAAGGCATTGGCGTAGGGATCGATCTTGACGTGGATGTTGCCGTCATGGTCTCGCAGCTCGTACTTGTAGAAGCCGCCCGCGCCGATCTCCGGAATGAATAGCTCCCATACGCCGCTGCCCGCTCGGGAGCGCATCGGATGAACGCGTCCATCCCAGCCGTTGAAGTCGCCGATTACGCTCGCGCGCTCGGCGTTCGGGGCCCACACGGCAAATTGAACCCCGGACACGCCGCCCACCGTGCGCGGGTGAGCGCCGAGGAAGCGATAGGCGTGCCAGTGGCGGCCTTCTCCGAACAGATGCAGGTCGAAGTCCTCCACCTGAGGCGGAAAACAATATGGATCATGTTGGTGGTGGACCTTCCCGTGCGGATCGTACCAGTTGAGTCGGTAGCGTTCCGGGATCTTGGAGGCGTCGCCCTCCCAGACGAAGAGATCCGTGCCTTCGACGCGTTTGAGATCGATCCCAGCTTCGATGATCCTTACCCGCTCCGCCCGCGGCAGGAAAGTCCTAACCACGGCGCGGCCGTTCTCCACGTGGCGACCGAGCACCTCGAAGGGGTCATGGTGGCGCGCCTTGATGATGCGCTGAAGGGGCTCTGGGATCTGGTGTGCGGCGGGTTTCCCGGTAGACATGACGGCTTGCTGTCCTGTGCTGGTACGGCGTGGAGCACGTGTCGAAACCACGTGTAGGGGCGGATGAAGATGGTACCATAAGGCCGCTAAGCAAGATGTTGGCGCCGCAGCGATGAGGGGAGGAATAATGCCGGATTCGAGTCCGCGTTTCGTCAGCCGTCTTACGCGTAACACCCTGGCGCTGATCCTTGCGGGGGGCCGCGGATCTCGCCTCAAACACCTCACCAAGTGGCGATCGAAGCCGGCAGTGCCCTTCGGCGGTAAGTTCCGCATCGTGGATTTTCCACTCTCCAACTGTATCAACTCGGGCATACGCCGGATCGGTGTGCTGACCCAGTACAAGGCCCATTCGCTCATCCTGCACATCCAGAAGGGATGGGGATTTCTCCGCGGTGAGTTCGGGGAGTTCGTGGAGCTTTGGCCCGCCCAGCAGCGTATCGCCGAGACGGCTTGGTACTCGGGCACTGCGGACGCGGTGTTTCAGAACCTGGACATTATCCGCAACCATAATCCCGACTATGTGCTGATCCTGGCCGGCGACCACCTCTACAAGATGGATTACGGTGCGATGGTGGCCCGTCACGTCGAGAGCGGTGCCGACATGACGGTCGGCTGCATCGAGGTGGGCCTGGAGCGTGCGAAGGAGTTCGGCGTCATGTCCGTGGACGACGAGCACCGGGTACGGAGTTTTCAGGAAAAGCCCTCCGCCCCCGAGCCCATCCCCGGGCGCGGGGATGTCGCCCTGGCTTCCATGGGGATCTACGTCTTCAACCGCGGTTTCCTCTTCGAGCAGCTCATCAAAGATGCGGATACGCAGAGTTCCAGCCACGACTTCGGTAAGGACATCATGCCCGACGTCATCGAAAAGTATCGGGTGCTGGCCTACCCGTTTCGCGACGTGCGCAGCGGCGATCAGGCATATTGGCGCGACGTGGGTACGCTCGATGCCTTCTGGGAGGGGAATCTCGAGCTCATCGGCGTGACGCCGCCGCTCAATCTCTACGACGAGACCTGGCCTATCTGGACCTATCAGGAGCAACTGCCCCCGGCCAAGTTCGTGTTCGACGACGAAGACCGCCGTGGTATGGCGGTGGATTCCATGGTCTCCGGCGGCTGTGTCATTTCCGGCGCCACGGTGCGCCACTCGCTGCTGTTCTCCAACGTGCGCGTCAACTCTTTCGCCTACGTCCAGGACTCGGTGATCCTCCCCGACGTGGACGTGGGACGCAATTGCGAGATCCGCAACGCCGTCGTCGACCGCGGTTGCCGCATCCCCGAGGGCATGCACATCGGCAAGGATCCGGAGGCGGATCGGCGGCAGGGATTCTACACGACAGACAGCGGCGTGACCCTGGTCACCCCGGAGATGCTGGGCCAAGAAGTCAACTATGTCCGCTGACCCCTCGCGGCTTCCGGTGGTCTTGTGTCGGCAGCGCATGTCGCCCTTCGCGGCACCCTGGGAGGTCGGGGGAGACACTGAGCGCTAGCGGCGCATTTTCACGGTAACCGCGAGGATTCCCTCCATTATGCTGACCGAAGACAAACCACCGGCCGATTGCCTGGACCGCAGACGCGCCGGGATCCTGCTGCACTTGACTTCCCTCCCCGGCGATGGCGCCTGCGGTTCACTCGGTCCCGAGGCCTTCAATTTCGCCAACTTTCTGGCCGACTGCGGCTTAACGGTCTGGCAGATGTTGCCGGTGGGGCCGACCCAGATGGACGGCTCGCCCTATCAAACCAGCTCCGCGCATGCGGGCAGTCCGCGGCTCATCGCGCTGCAGCCTTTGCGCGATCGCGGGTGGTTGGACAGCCCTCCAAAAGACCTGAAGAACGATGCCGCCAAGGCAGAGGCCCTGCGCCGATCCTGGGGCGGCTTTCAACGGAGGGCGGGAGAGGGAGACCGGCAGGCGCTCAGCGCATTCGCCGCCGAAAATGCATACTGGCTCGAAGACTACGCCTTGTTCCGCGCCCTGCGCGAAGAACAGGACAAGTGTTGGTGGGAATGGCCCGATCCGTTGCGTCACCGCGATTCCAGGGCAATGGACAGGGCGCGCAAGCGCCTTGGCGATGAGCTCGACTACATCGTTTACGAGCAGTTCCTGTTTTTCACGCAATGGCAGGTCCTGCGGGACCATGCCAATGGGCGGGGGATCAAGCTCTTCGGCGACATGCCGATTTTCGTCGCCCACGACAGCGCGGAGGTTTGGGCGAATCCGCAGGACTTCGAGCTCAATCCCGACGGCAGTCCGCACGTGGTGGCGGGTGTGCCGCCGGACTATTTTTCGGCGACGGGTCAGCGGTGGGGTAACCCCCTGTACCGCTGGGACCAGATGCAGGCGGACGGCTTCCGTTTCTGGCTCGACCGCATCCGGACCCAGATGCGTCTATTCGATATGATCCGTATCGACCACTTCCGCGGCTTCGAGTCCTACTGGGAGATTCCGGCGCACGAGGAATACGCGATCAATGGCCGCTGGGTGAAGGCCTTGGGGGACGACCTCTTCGAACGTCTCCACCAACGTTTCGGTAAGTTGCCCCTCATCGCCGAGGATCTAGGCATCATCACCGAGGCGGTGGACGCGCTGCGCACGAAGTACCACTTGCCGGGCATGAAGGTGCTGCAGTTTGCGTTCTCAGGAGAGTCTACGAACCCCTATCTCCCTTTCCATCACGACCGGGACTCCGTGGTCTATACGGGTACTCATGACAACGACACCACCTTGGGCTGGTATGACTCCCTGGACGAGCAGACCCGCGGCCAGGTGGACGAATACCTCGGGCATTCCGAGGAGGAGATGCCCTGGCCGCTTATCCGCTGTGCTCTGGGCTCGCGCTCGCACCTCGCGATGTTGCCTATGCAGGATGTACTGGGACTCGGCAGCGAGCATCGTATGAATGTGCCCGGTACCTCTGAAGGCAACTGGCAGTGGCGTTTTAGCTGGAATCAGGTGTGGTCCGAGCTGCCCGGCCAGCTCTTGCATCTCGTGAAGCTATACGGTCGCTGACCTCGCCGCTCCGCGGCGATAACTGATTGTTGGGGCCGTGGATAAGATGGTGCGCGGAATCTCTGTCGGTCACGCAGGCACCGAGCGCCTGCGTTGTTATTTCCAACAGTATTTCGTCACGAACTTCTAAGAATCCCCACCTTGGCACCGGCTCGCAGGCGGTGAGCCTATCCGAGAAAGTGCGCCGGGGCGAAGGCACGGACACACTCCAATGTTGACAGTCGGCCTGGCGTGGTAAGAGGCAGAAGTGTCCCAATAGCGGAAACTCAAGCTCTAGGGGAACAACTCCGTTTCACGGCCACGAGCGATTCGAAACCGTTCGCCGACGAGAGACAGCAAGCCGACCATCAGCGGACGTTCGGCGGAGCTCAGTACG
>JAYEJW010000367.1:0-1980 GCA_034716535.1 Pseudomonadota bacterium | reverse complement strand
CGTGCGTTTCGAACCGGCGTTCGAGCTGACCCGTATTACCGAAACGGGGCGTCCGGGTGAGAGTGGCGAGACCTACGCCATTGACGAAAATGGCCGTCTGCTGACCGTATCCCGATTCGCGGAGTCGCTGCTTGACGCCGGCATTGCCACGGGAACCGGTACTGGCGACACGAGTCTGCAAGGTCTTCGTATTGCCGATCCGGGTGGCAATCTGCTTGCGGGCCATGTGCCCGGGTCCGGGCGTTCGGAGTGGCCACTAACCCTGATGGCCAGTGAAGCGACCCGCGGACTGTCCGGCATGGATGTGGCGAGCTATCGTGACTACCGCGGCGTACCGGTCATCGGCGCCTGGCTATGGTCCAAAGACCTGGGTATAGGTCTCGCCACCGAGATCGACGCGGACGAGGCACTGGCGTCCTACCTGGCGCTGCGCAACCTGGTGATCGGTGCGCTGGGGGTGACGGTACTGCTGGCACTCGCGCTGACCGGACTCAGCGTTTGGTTGGGGGACCGTGCGAAGGTACGCCTGGAGCGGCTGGTTGAGGAGCGCACACGCGAACTGAAAAAACTCGTGCAGGCGGTGGAACAGAGCCCGCTGTGTGTTGTTATCACCGATGTCGATGGCAATATTGAGCATGTGAATCCCGCCTTTACCCGGATCACCGGTTATCAGTCCGATGAGGTCCTCGGCAAGAACCCGCGGCTGCTAAAAAGCGGCGAGACATCTCCGGATCAATACGCCAACCTGTGGCAGACCATACTCGAGGGCAAAGTGTGGCGCAGCGAGATTCGCAATCGCAAGAAGAACGGCGAAATCTATTGGGGTTCGGTCTCCATTGCACCGGTCACCGATGATGCCGGCACGGTGACGCACTTCGTTGCGATGACCGAGGACATTACCGAGGCAAAAGAGGTGGAACTGGCCCTGCGCAGGAGTGAGCAGCAGTTTCGCACCCTTTTCAATGCCACCACCATACCCATGGTGTCCGTGGATGCCGATGAGAACATGATGATCAACCCGAATTTCACTGAGGTTCTGGGTTACACCTCTGAGGATATGCCGACATTGACTGAGTGGTGGCCGCTGGCTTATCCGGATCCAGACTACCGCCAATGGGTGATAGATAACTGGGAGACCGCTGTACAGCGAGCCGCCGAAAGCAACACCGACATCAAGTCGGACGAGTATCGAGTGACCTGCAAGAATGGCGAGGTCAGACGGATGGTTATCGGCGGTAGCATCACAGAGGATTTCTTCCTGGCCATCTTTATCGACGTTACCGAAATCAGGCAGGCCGAAGAGGCCATGCGACAAGCCAAAGAGGCCGCCGACGCGGCCAACCAGGCCAAGAGCGCGTTTCTCGCCAACATGAGTCATGAGCTGCGTACGCCGATGAATGCCATCCTCGGCTACAGCGAGATGCTGATAGAGGAAGCCGAGGACCTGGACCAGCAGGATTCCATACCGGACCTGCAAAAGATCAACAAGGCCGGCACCCACCTGCTTGCACTCATTAACGACGTCCTCGATCTTGCCAAGGTCGAGTCCGGCAAGATGGAGGCCTTTGCCGAAGACATCGACATCGACAACCTGATCGATGAGGTCAGTGGCACTACCCACCCGTTGATGGAGAAAAACAATAACACCTTGTCTATTGAGCGCGGCAATGAACTTGGCAGCGCCCATCAGGACCTGACCAAGCTGCGCCAGACCCTGTTCAACCTGCTGTCGAACGCCGCCAAGTTTACGCATGACGGCACGATAACCCTGCACGTCAACCGCTCCGTGGAATCGGGTGTGGACTGGCTGACATTTGCAGTCAGTGATACCGGCATCGGTATTGCAGCGGACAAGATTGAGCATGTCTTCGAAGAGTTCACCCAAGCGGACGATTCAACCACACGGGATTACGGCGGTACCGGGCTGGGGCTGGCGATCTCACGACGTTTCTGCGAACTGCTGGGCGGTGATCTCAGCGC
>JAYEJW010000366.1:0-9954 GCA_034716535.1 Pseudomonadota bacterium | reverse complement strand
CTTCATGCTCGGGGCGGCCTACACCCTGCGGCGCGACGGCCATGTGCGGGTGGACATCTTCTACCATCGGCTGTCCCGGCGCGGCCGAGCCTGGGTGGATCTGCTGGGGACACTCCTGTTGCTCATGCCCGTGTGTGCCTACATCGCCTGGGTGGGCTGGGAGTATGTCACCGAGTCCTGGGAGGTGCTTGAGGGCTCCCGGGAGGCTGGCGGAATCCCTGGCGTCTACCTGCTCAAGACCTTGATCCTCGTCATGCCGCTGCTTGTGATGCTGCAGGGGTTGGCCTGGGTGCTGCGCAATGGCCTGTTCCTGGGCGGTGTGGAGGCCGCCCTGCCGGGTCCGGACGAAGAGGCGGGCCGTGACTGAGCTCATGCCGCTGCTCCTGTTTCTGACGGTGGGCGTCGTGTTGTTGCTGGGCTACCCCGTTGCCCTGTCGCTGGGCGGGACGGCGTTGGCCTTCGCCTTCATCGGCGAGTGGTTCGGCCTGTTCGACCCGGCCTTCATCGAGGCCCTGCCCAACCGCGTCTACGGGATCATGACCAACGAGACCCTGATCGCGGTCCCGCTGTTCGTGTTCATGGGAGTAATGTTGGAGCGCTCCCGGGTGGCGGAGAACCTGCTGGACACCATGGCCATGCTGTTCGGTCCGCTGCGCGGTGGGCTCGGGATCTCGGTCACCCTGGTGGGCATGCTGTTGGCTGCAAGTACGGGTATCGTGGGTGCGACGGTGGTGACCATGGGCCTGCTCTCCCTGCCCACCATGCTGCGGCGCAACTACGACCCGAGCATCGCCGCCGGCACCATCTGTGCCTCAGGGACCCTGGGGCAGATCATCCCGCCGTCCATCGTTCTGGTGCTGCTCGGGGATGTTCTTTCCGCCGCCTATCAGCAGGCCCAGCTGGACATGGGGCTGTTCTCACCGGACACGGTCTCGGTGGGGGACCTGTTCATCGGCGCGCTCATCCCCGGGTTGGCACTGGTGCTGCTCTACGTGCTCTATCTGGTTTCAGTGGCCGTGCTGCGGCCGCAGGCGGTGCCTGCCATTCCAGAGTCGGAGCGTCCCGTTGGGCGAGGCGTACTCTGGGGAAAGGTCATCCAGGCGTTGCTGCCGCCTCTGTTGCTCATCGTGGCCGTGCTGGGGTCGATCCTCGGTGGATTCGCCACCCCGACCGAGGCCGCCTCGGTCGGTGCGGTTGGCGCCCTGCTGCTCGCGGCCGTGCGGCGCCGGCTCGATCTCGCAACCTTGCGGGAGGTGATGAATCAGACCACAACCGTCACCAGCATGGTGTTCTTCATCTTCATCGGAGCGGCGATCTTCTCCCTGGTCTTTCGCGGCTTCGAGGGGGACGAGCTGGTCACCGACTTTCTCACCGGCCTTCCGGGTGGAACCCTGAGCGCGGTCGCCCTGGTGATGCTGGTGATGTTCCTGCTCGGCTTCATTCTCGATTTTATCGAGATCACCTTCGTGGTGGTGCCCATTGTCGGGCCGGTGCTCTTGGGGCTGGGACTGGATCCGGTGTGGCTCGGTGTGATGATCGCGATCAACCTGCAGACCTCCTTCCTGACGCCACCGTTCGGTTTCTCTCTGTTCTACCTGCGCGGCGTGGCCCCCGCGGAGGTCACGACGCCCCAGATCTACCGTGGCGTCTTGCCCTTCATCATCATCCAGCTTCTCATGCTGGGCGCGTTGGCGCTGTGGCCGGAGCTGGCAACCTGGCTGCCGGATAGGATTTACGATTGACGATCGGATGACCGACAAGTACAGGCGCGCCTAAGACTCTGTAACAAGATAGAGAGAGTCTCACGCGAAGCCGCGAAGGGCGCGAAGAAAATCTGCTGGCATGATGACTGTTAGAGAAACTTAGGCGCTGCTGTACTAATGGTTGGCGAGGGGTTCGTGCAGCGTTCCACCCTGTCGTGGGGGCATGGCGGGTGCCTGGAGTCGGGTCAGATACTTGAACAGGCCCGACTGCGGATCACGGAACATCACGCCGACACCGGAACCGTTGTGGTGAGCGACCACGGCGGGGATGAGGAAGTACTCGCCTTGGCTGTCGAATTCCAGCTCGACGTGGGTCCCGGTGGGCAGGGTCACGGACTGGACCTCCAAGTATATACCGTCCGTCGAGAGGTTTCGGGCATGGGCACAATAAAAACGCCGCTTCCGGTACCGGATGTGCACCTGGAGGTCGATGGAATGTCGCGCGCTGTATCTGTGTTCTACGCTCATTGCTGCGGATCTCAGGGTTTTCCGTTTTCTTCACCTTATCTTAGAGGTGAAATTTGACGAGCCCGTGCAGTTCTTGTGACAGCCTCTTGACCAAGGCCGCTGTTTTTAGGGTCAAAATCGGCTGATCCGGTCCGTTTTCACCTCGCCAGCCGAAAAATATGACGCACTCTGCAGCCCGTCCAACCGCCGTTTCCAGGCTGAGCCATCCGGACGGCCCGCGCGTCTTCGACGGTCACTTCCACATCATCGACCCGCGTTTTCCCCTTGCGGCCAACGCCGGCTTCCTGCCGGCGCCATTCACGGCCGACGCCTATCTGGAACAGGCGCGTCCCCTCGGTGTCATAGGCGGCGCCCTGGTCTCCGGGTCTTTCCACGCGTACGACCAAAGTTATCTCGAGGACGCGCTCGCTCGCCTTGGCCCCGGCTTTGTCGGGGTCACTCAGTTACCGGCGGAGACGACCGAGCAGGAGATCCACAGGCTCGACGGACTGGGCGTGAGGGCGCTGCGGTTCAACCTCAGGCGCGGCCTGCACCCGGACGGGGTGCAGATGCTGCGCCTCGCGCAGAGAGCCTTCGATACGGCGGGCTGGCATGTGGAGCTCTATCTGGATGCGGAGGAGATTCCTAGCCTTTCGGGGCTGCTTGCAAAGCTTCCGACGATCGGCATCGATCACCTCGGCCTTACAGGCCGCGGCCTGCCCCACGTACTGCGATTGGTGGAGCGGGGCGCGTGGGTCAAGGCCTCAGGCTTTGGCCGCGTCGATTTCCCGATTGCCGCTGCGTTGCGCGCGATCGTGGGAGTCAACCCCGATGCCCTGATCTTCGGCACCGATCTGCCCTGCACACGTACTCCACGTCCGTTCGCGCCTGCGGACCTCGATCTGATTGTGGACGCCTTGGAGCAGGATTCGCTCATCCGCGGCGTTCTGCACGACAACGCAGTTCGGCTATATCGGCCGAGGGCGTCCGGAGCGCCGTCCTAAGCCCGTTTCGTCCACGGCGGGGCCATCTTTTTCCGAGTGCCCCCCCTTCCCCCGTGAGGTTGCCTTTGCGCTGTGAGGCGTCCGCGCCGCGCGAAGCGCCAAGCCTTGATTCTCTACCAGTTGCGGTTTTGCCAGTAGCCCCAGTCATAGCTGCGGTATTTCTGGGGCATCAGATTCCCGCGATTGGGGGGAAGCCCCGTCTGAGCTGAATGCTGGTGGAGAACTGCTGTCTTGGGTGCATTCAGGGGATGCGGGAAGGCGCGAGGTACTAAAGCTTCCCCGCAAAAAGAAACCCCGCAGCCCTGGGGTAAGAGCTGCGGGGCAATCGCTTCCCCGGCTGGGGCTGCCGGGAAGTATGGGCCGCAGAGGGAGGGGGAATCGCGGCCCCGCGTCACGTAACGCTCGATAGATAAGAGTGTGCGCAAACGAAAAAGTTCACGACGGCCTTGATGCCCGGGATCGGCGCCTGGCGGCCGGTCCCCGTCGGACCTGTGCGCGTTTGGCGTAGAAGGACGCGCGACCAACGTCGCCGTCTGTGCGGATACCGCATTCCTCGGGATATGGTCGCCAGCAGCCGCAACCAGCCGATAGCCAGACCGCCGCGACATTCGCGTTGTTCCGGACTATGAAAACGTGGTCGTCATGGCGGAAGACCCTCTCCCCGGCCCTCTCCCGAACGGGAGAGGGAGAATGCTGTTGTTCCGTCTATGGAACATTTATTCAAAATTGCCCTCTCCCCGGCCCTCTCCCCGAGGGGAGAGGGGGAAAGAAGTTGCTCCGTCCGTGGAGCGTCTGTTCACAATTGCCTCTCCCCGACCCTCTCCCGGGGGGAGAGGGTGGATAAGGAGCACCTTCGGCGCGTATGTTTACGGAAGGGGCGGTGAGGGGTTTGCCCCTGTGCAGACCATCGATAACCAGAGTTACAATGCGGATATCCACATAAACACTGATAAACAGAGGGGGGCAAGATGAAGCGAATCCTTACCTGTGGAGCCGTTGTCTGGTGCTTGGGGATACCCACTGCCAACGCCGATGCGACGCTAGTGTACGAGCTGAACGGTCCGGGCGGTGAGACGATGGAGAAGAAGGTCTCCATTGCCCGGTTCTTCGCACGGGTCGACGATCCGGCGGAAAAGGACAGCTACCTGTTGTACCAGGCCGGAAAGTTCTTTCCGTTGTTCCGCATCGACGAGTCGCGAGGGACCTATACACGCTTGACTCCTCCCGTCGAAGCGACTCTGCATGCGGGCCAGCAGGGGAAGGCCGTAGGTGGGGCGGCAACAGGCACCGGTAAGGAGAAGCCCCCGCTGCAGGCAAAGGCAAGCCCGGAGGAGGCCCCACAAGGGTCGGGCAAGGAGGAGCAGCCGGCGAACCCCGCTTCAGATGCGACATCCCAGATGGCACCCGAAGCAGCCGTTGCTGAGTCGTCCCCTGGGGAGCCTTGGGAGAGTCCGCCCTCGGATACCCTAGAAAGGAGTCCGGCCGAAGGAGCGACGGCAGGCGCAGGGGCAGGGCAACCGCCGCGTCCCACATTCAAGCCGACAAAGAAGACGGAGAAAGTGGCCGGGATCTCCTGCCGGGTGATCCTCGAGCTGATCGACGGCGCGCCAGCGCTTGAGCACTGCATGGCGAACAAGGCCGGTCTCGGCATCACCGAGCGGGAGACCAGAACACTGTCACGGATGCTCGTTCTGGCCAGGAGCCGGGGCTTCGGCTGGTTGGGTGCTGCCACGGAGGACGAGGACTTCGTCTCTGTGCGAACCCGGGATCTTAGGGACGACAAGACACTGACGCTGAAATCTCTGTCAACGGATCCGCTTCCCGCCGGGTATCTTCGTGTACCGAGGACCTTCAAGGAGGTCAAACCCGCGTCGGGTGACGACGCCGGAAAGGAGAAAGCGCCGGCCGCCGCGAAGGAGTAGCCCGGCGCAAGATGGCTGTGGTCCAGCATGGCCGCTGGACCCCGGAATTCCCTGCCGGGATGGCCACTCAACCACCGGATTCCGGATCAAGGGTTCGCTGCCTGTTCATCCGCGACCATGCGTTGGATGATTTCGGTAATGTCCAGGCGGTCCCACTCAAGGGGACCGCGCCCGACATAACGAATCATGCCCTCCCGATCCAGGATGTAGGTCGTGGGCAGAACAGTGGCCGCCCAGCGCTTGGACACTTTGCCGTCCTTGTCCAGAAAAACCGGAAAATCGATGCCAAGCCGATCGACGCTGGTCTTCACGCGGCGCTTTGCTTCGCCCACATTCACAGCGATTACGGCGAATGACTCGTCGCCTATCTGCTCAGCGAGGCGCTGAATGCTCGGCATCTCCTCCAGGCAAGGTCCGCACCAACTGGCCCAGAAATTCAGGAGGACCACTTTTCCCCGGAATTCGGAGAGGGCACGGTCCTGCCCGGACAAATCCGGTAGCTGCAGCTCCGGGAGCGCCGGCACCTCGACCGCTCTGAGCTCGCCCGCTTCTGAGACCGTGGGAAAGGACAGGACAGACAGGAGCATCAGAGCCAGCGTGGACGTCTGAACGAATCGGGCGTATAGACTCGAATCCCTCATAAGGCAACAGCCCTGCTGTTGTGTGGGTGCTTAGCGGCTTCGCTCGACTGTCCGGGATTCCACACAGCGCGCTTTCGTGTTTCTGCATACCACTTGACCAAGAAGCCCCGCTCGGGGAGACCCGGCGGGGCTTACTGTTTGGAGACGGCATCCCTGCCGCCCGAATGCCTGCCGGAGGCTAGTCGCCCCCTTCCTGACCATGGCATAGTACGCAGCCGACGGGGTCACCCTTGGCCACGGTGACTATGCCACCTTCGTTGCTCAGAGTGCGGTCTGTCGCTGCCCGGGACAACACGGTGCCCTGGGAGTTGTTCCTGTCGGTGCCTCCGTGGCACTCAAAACAGGCGGCATTGTTGTCCGCCACATTCTCATGACCGCCGTCCGAGAAGTTGGTGTCGCCCACCACGTGCATGCCGTGCGGTCCTTCCAGGCCCGTGTAGTTGGCGAGCCCGTCCGCGTGGCAGGTGCTGCACTCGATGATGGTGCCGGTGTGGCCCTGGAGCTGGTCGGCCGTGACGTTATCGTTCGCCATGGGGTTGCCGTTCGGCCATTCGGCGTGAGTCGCGCCGTGGCAGCCCTCACAGAACACGCCGCCATGGCCCGTGCTCACCCGGTACAGCTTGGGGTTGTCGGCACCGGAGCTGATCGAGCCCGCCCCCGGGTTCGTGAACCCGTTGAACGAGGTCGGGATCGGGTTCTCCGCGAAGCGGGTGTTGGTCGGCACGATCGGCGTGGCCTTGGTGTCGTCGGTGTACCAGGCCTGGCGCAGGCGGATGTCGTCGGTGTTGCCGTTGATGTCCGCGGCGTTGGCGATCACGTTCTGCGCGCCGGCCAGGTTGTCCTTGGCGTCACCCGTGTGGCAGGAGCCGCATCCCGGCTCGTTGGCCCAGGGCACGCGGGGCTGGGCGCTGCCGGGCTCATAGAAATTGCCCGAAAACAGGTCAAAGGAGGCGGGACCGGGGTTGGTCGGGGAAACGTCCGCGGTGAAGTCTGCCCCCACCTGTTCCATGCCGCCGTGGCAGTCGTTGCAGAGCATGCCTCCGTTGAACATGGCCCCCCGCAGACACTGGATGCTGGTGCCGGGGTGGCACTGGTAGCAGGTCTCTTCCAGCACCGTCACGCGCTCATCCTGGTTGAGGATCTCGCCGAAGGTGGCGCTGTCGGGATCGGTATCCTGCTGTGGTGCCGGCATCGGGCGGAACATGAGGTTGCCGGCGTCGTATCCTGGCTCACCGGGCGAGCGCCCGTTCGCGTCGAGTTTCCCATGATGATCGTGCATCACCCGCGAGTTGCTCGGGTGGGCATTCTGGTTACGGCCATTGGCGACGGTGCCCGCCTCGCCTGCCAGGGGACCAAGCTGCGCCAGGTCCAGGGCGGGGGTGTAGTGACAGACCTGGCAGACGACCGGCTTGTTCTGCTCAAAGGCCAGGTTGGTCAGGCAGGTGGCGTCGCCGTTGACGCCGTTTGTGATGTCGCAGGGTGTTGCATCGCAGGAGCCCGGGATCTCCGAGGAACAACCGATCTCGACATACTTGGCGCCGTGCTTGAGGTCGTGCAGGCGCAGCACGTTGATGTCGGTGGCGTACTCGACGCTCACGTCCACGGGAAGGAGGCCGCTCTCCGGATCGTCGATCTGGCTGGCCACATCCAATCCGGCGGCCTCCAGCGTGGCCGCGGGCACCGTGGTGCGGGTACCCGAGACCAGCTCGCCAGGGGCCGCATGGCAGTTCTTGCAGCTCGCCTCGCCGGAGATCGGAAGCACCGTGTCGACGCTGGCAAGCACGTTGCCGCCCGGTGACTTGGCCCGCACGCGCACCAGCGGGTAGGCGTTCTCGCGCCCGAAGTCGTCGTAGGCGGCGAACGGGATGCCGGCGCCCTCAAACCAGTTCACGTCATTGGCCACATAGCCAAAGGGGAAGTTCACGAAGAACGGCTTGTCGCCCAAGTGCTCGTGTACGAGCTGCTCGTCGTTCACCACGTGAGGATCGCCGATGCCCGGCATGTTCTGCTGGACGGCGGCGAGGAACTCGTCGTTGCTGTTCACCAGGCCGTCCGGGCCGATGTAGAGGTGCTCCACGTTCGGCACCGGCAGGCTCTCGTCGGCCGTGACCGTGAAGGGGGGACCCGCGAGGGGGGTGAGGGTCTGCGCCGGGTTGAACGGGTCGAACGCCGGGTAGAAGGCGTCGTAGGAGCCCGCCACCAACGGATAATCCCAGAAGTTGGTCTTGTAGCTGTCCCCGTTCGCGGTCAGACCGGTGAAGGCATCGGGATTGCCAAGGATGGGGTCGTTGGGGTTGGAGACTGCCGAGTAGTAGACCTCCACCGCATTCTGCGGCGAGCCGGGTCCATGGTATGGAGGAAGGATCTGGGGTTCTTCGCCTTTCTGGATGACCTGCGCCAGCAGCACCTGGAATGGAGGCAGGATGCTCGAGATGCGGGTGTCGAGGTCTCCGCAGTGCATGCCCAGGTCGTTGATGGCGACGATGCTGTGGCCACCGGTGCCAGAGAGCGGGACCTCGGGCACGGGGTTGTCCTGACAGGCGATCGAGCCGGTCGGGTCGGCCTCACCGCAACTCTGACTGGTGGAGTTGATGGAGACGTCCGGCGCGGGCTGCACCGTATTGACCGTCCACTGGAACGACACGCTGGACGTATCCGTGCCGTCACTGACATCGACCGTCACCAAGTAAGGACTACCCGCCGCAGCACCGGCGGCAATCGTGCCGCTGATCAGTCCGCTAGCGGAGTCGATGGTCAGACCGGGTGGCAGCCCGGTGGCGCTGTAACCGAGGGTGTCGCCGTCGTCATCGCTGGCCTGCACCTGCAGCGAGACCGAGCCGCCTTCGACATTGGTTTGGTCACCCGGGTTGGTAACTGTCGGGGGGGTGTTGCCGCCGCCCGCGGGCTGCACATTGACCGTGGCATCCGCCGTGCATGTTCTCGTCTTCTTGCTTCTGTCGGTCACCGTGAGGGTCGCGGTGTAAGGACTCGCGTTTGCACTGTCATAGGTGACCTGGACCGAGGCCACGTTCTTTGCCGACGAGGGTGTGCCGCTCGGAAACTGCCAGGAGGCTTTGTAGGGGGGGCTTCCGCCGTTGGCCCTGCCCGTGAAAGTGACCGAATCGCCCGCGTTGATGTCTACATTGTCCGGCGTGATCTTGCACGTGAGCTCACCCTTCGCGCTTGCGGTGCCAAAAGGGACAAAGCAGGCCGCGAGGGCGATCAGGGTCGTACCCCATAGAGCGCGCCGGCGAAGCACGCGCGCGTGCTGTGTTGTGGTAGTGGGTCTCATTTCTCCTCCAACCTAGGAATATTGAAGCCGGTACACCCTCTCTGGTGGGTGCTGCGACGTAAAATCCAGCGGCACGATCCTGTGGCCCCCGTTAGCCTTTGCGGGGGGCGCCGAAAATCCATGGCCGCAGTGTAGGCATTGATCCTGAAATGAAACTGAAACGAGACGGTAGTAAAACGGAAATGAGCCCTAAGGCTGTACGAGTCCGACCGGATCGCCGGGTATTCTGATAGTTTCTATCGATTGTCTTTCGGTACGGAGCGCCTCCGAGCGGGGGAGGCCGTGCCTAAAGAGGAGACCGGAAAGAGCGGTGTTCCGCCCAGGCGAAGGAGAGACCGGCGGCGGGCGACGGAGGTCTAGTACAGCGCTAAGACTCCGTAACAAGATAGAGAGAGTCTCACGCGAAGCCGCGAAGGGCGCGAAGAAAATCTACCGGCATGATGACTGTTAGAGAAACTTAGTCGAGGTCGAGCTCCCGCCGCTTCCACAGCAGGTAGATCACAGGTACCACGAAGAGGGAAAGCAGGGGTGCGGTGATCATGCCGCCGATCATGGGAGCGGCGATACGCTGCATCACCTCCGACCCCGTGCCTTCGTTCAGCATGATGGGCAGCAGGCCGGCGATAACCACCGCCACGGTCATCGCCTTGGGGCGCACGCGAAGGACCGCGCCCTCCATGATGGCGGCCTTGAGGTCCGACACCGTCGCCAAATGCCCCTCCTCACGGTAGCGCTTCAGCGTGTTGTCCAGGTAGATGAGCATCACGACCCCGAACTCCGCGGCAACCCCCGCCAGGGCAATGAAGCCGACGGCTACCGCCACGGACAGGTCGTAGCCGAGGGCCCAGACGAACCAGAAGCCGCCAACCAGCGCAAAGGGCAGGG
>JAYEJW010000365.1:0-1996 GCA_034716535.1 Pseudomonadota bacterium | reverse complement strand
TGAATGTTTTTTTATGGCCGATTGCAGACATTCGCCCTAGTCTCCCGGCGCTTGTCAACTTGACAGCGCCGTTTGACTGGCAAAGCGGGAGTATGTCTGCCTGGAGAGCGATAACGGTTCACACTGGCAGAGTAACTGGGTGATCAGGCCGGAACTGCTCAGGTAAAGTTAAAGGGGCCACCTCATTTGCCGGTCTTGCGAGACACGCCCATCTGCAGCATGCCCTGGCCGAATTTCTCCGCAACAGCATCGATCGTTTTCAGTAGCCGTTTGTTGTCTTCCGTTTGTTTGGGTTGGTCGAAAAGGTCTGCCTGGGCTGGCTGATTTTCCTCCCAGCCGCTGATGCCGACGCCGATGAGCCGCACCGGCTTTTTCGGCAAGTCACCCGCGAGGAAAAGCCGCCAGGCGGTTTTGAGAATGTCGCGCTCGTCGTGAGTCGGCGCGGCTCGCTTGTGCTGGCGGGTGCGTGTTTCGAATCCTTCGAAGCGGATTTTCAGTGTCACGACGGAACCCAACAAACCTTCCTGGCGAGCTGTTCTCGCCACGTCGGCCGCCAGCCCGCGCAGCGCATCGTGCAGCACGGTGTGATCCCGCACGTCCGTCTCGAATGTCGTCTCTTTTGAGACGCTCTTGCGGCGACGTCCCGGTATGACCTGGTCCGAAGCGATGCCAAAGGCCTGGCGGTGAAAACTCGCCGCGGCCTTGTTCCCCAGGTGTTGTTCCAACTGCTGAAGCGGGACGCTGCGCAGCTGCGCTACGGTCGTGATCCCGAGGCGGTCGAAGATTTTCTGGGTCTGGCGCCCCAGCCCGCGCAGGTTGGCAACCGGCATGGGTGCCAGGAACTCGAGCACCTGGTCGCGGTATACCACCGTCAAACCGTCCGGCTTGCGGTATTCCGAGCCGAGTTTCGCAATCAGCCGGTTCAGTCCGATGCCCACCGAGGCGGTCAGTCCGGTCTCGGCCAGTATGCGCTGCTTGACCTCGCGCCCGATTGTCTCCGGCTGGCCCATCAGCTTTTCGAGTCCACTTACATCCAGGTAGGCCTCGTCGATCGAGGCGGCTTCCACGCCTGGAGTAATGCTTTCAAGGATCTGAAAGACCTGTCGCGAGGCACGGCGGTATTTCTCCATGTCGGGGCGCAGGTACACGGCTTCCGGGCAGCGCCGGTAAGCTTCGGAAATCGGCATGGCAGAGTGGATGCCGAATTTTCGTGCTTCATACGAGGCCGCGGCTACTACACCTCGATGGCCAGGGAGGGCGCCGACGACAACGGGACGGCCTTTGTATTCTGGATGTTGACGCTGTTCGCAGCTGGCGAAGAACGCGTCCAGATCCATATGGGCGATCCAGCGATGTTGCTGTTGAGGGCGTGCCATGTGCCTTCAGGAATGAGTCTCTCGGGCAGAAGATACATGCTCATGGGGGAAAGTGAACAGTTTTATTTTTCGCGACGGTTTTATGGCTCTGCGGACATAAGCGGACGAAATCTTGCGCGAAGGCCACTTATGCGCGCAGAGTCTACATTCTACATCGACATTTGTGAAGATATTTGATGACGCTGTAGCGGATACAGTTGGTTTCGGACGTCGGCCGGATAATCCACTTTCATGGACTGGTGTGTCACTTCCAGACCACCTTGACGGCGTCATCAAGACGGTCGATACAGGATACTTGGCTGCCCGAGTCTTATTTGAGCAGTCTTTACGGCTCGATTGGCGGCCGCCCACCACCCGTGAGTGAGGAGGTTCGACGCGATCAGTTCTATCCTGAGACGGATCGGCTGGCACGACAGGTCTGTGCCGAGCGCGCAGGACAGGCTCCTATCGCTTCAGCTTATATCGGCGCTATGGCGGACTGCCATTGTGTTGAAGAAAAACCGCCGAATTCTGGATAAGGAAGGTAAAAAGCCCCAGCCGTCTTTTGGCGCGGCTGGGTTCTCATTGGTGCCAGAAGCTGTATCCAACGATGAAAAGTCAGATAAACTTCGGGTTGCCGG